>JAAXZZ010000136.1 GCA_012719655.1 Gammaproteobacteria bacterium
GTACCGGTGACTTACATATTGATGATCACCAGACCGTGGAAGATGTGGGTATCACCCTTGGTCAGGCCTTTGCTAAAGCCGTCGGTGATAAGCGTGGCTTGCGTCGTTATGGCCACTCTTATGTGCCAATGGATGAAGCGCTGTCACGTGTTGCCTTAGACTTTTCGGGTCGTCCAGGTTTGCAAATGCATGTGCCTTTTACCCGTGCGGTAGTGGGTGGCTTTGATGTGGACTTGTTTCAAGAGTTTTTCCAAGGTTTTGTCAATCACGCACAGGTCACTCTGCATATTGATAACTTGCGTGGTACTAATACCCATCACCAGATTGAAACAGTGTTTAAGGCATTTGGTCGTGCCTTGCGTATGGCGCTAGAGATTGATCCGCGTATGGAAGGTCGTATGCCCTCTACTAAAGGCAGTCTGTGATGCAAACCATCGCCGTAATTGATTACGGGATGGGTAATCTGCATTCCGTGGGTAAAGCACTGGAACATGTAGGCTGCGCACGCGTGCAGATCAGCAGTGATCCGCAAGTGATCCGCGATGCTGATCGCGTAGTGTTGCCAGGTGTTGGTGCGATGCGTGATTGCATGGCAGAAATGCAGCGTTTTGAGCTGCTGGATGTGATCCGTGAAGTCAGTCAAGACCGTCCATTTCTGGGTATTTGCGTCGGTATGCAAGCCTTGCTTGACAGCAGTGAAGAAAATGGTGGCGTGTCTTGCTTGGGCTTGTTTCCCGGCCAGGTGCGCTACTTCGGACAGAATCTGCAGATAGATGGTGAGCGCCTGAAAGTGCCGCACATGGGTTGGAATACTGTCGAGCAGCGTTTGCATCATCCGCTCTGGCACAACATCCCTGACCAGTCGCGCTTTTATTTTGTGCACAGCTATTATGTGCAAGCTGATAATCAGCGCCAGGTGGCGGGTAGCTGCGACTATGGCTTGCCGTTTGCTGCGGCGTTAGCTGACGGCCCGTGTTTTGCTGTGCAGTTTCATCCAGAAAAAAGTCATACACATGGCTTACAACTGTTACAAAATTTTGTCGCTTGGGACGGGCGTTGGTAGCGCCGGATTCTGAGTGAATCGATTGACTTAACTTTTAGGCAGGCTGATTTAATGCTGATTATTCCCGCGATTGATTTAAAAGATGGTGCTTGTGTACGACTGCGCCAAGGACGTATGGAAGATTCCACTGTTTTTTCAAATGATCCAGTGGAGATGGCGGCAAAGTGGGTTGAGGCAGGTTGCCGTCGCTTGCACTTGGTTGACTTAAATGGTGCTTTTGAAGGCCAGCCAGTCAATGGCGAAGTTGTTAAAGCCATCGCCGCGCGCTATCCCGATCTGCCGATTCAAATTGGTGGTGGTATTCGCACCCTTGAGACCATCGAGCATTATGTGCGTGCGGGTGTCAGCTATGTGATTATTGGTACCAAAGCAGTTAAAGAGCCTGAGTTTGTTGCCGAGGCTTGCCAAGCCTTTCCAGGCAAAGTGATTGTTGGCCTCGATGCGATGAATGGTTTTGTAGCGACGGATGGTTGGGCGCAAATCAGCGAGCTGCAAGTGATTGATTTAGCTAAACGCTTTGAGGCAGATGGGGTATCAGCCATTGTATATACCGATATTGCCAAAGACGGCATGATGCAGGGCTGTAACGTTGAAGCCACAGCAGCATTAGCGCGTGCCACTAGTATTCCAGTGATTGCCTCAGGTGGTATTCATAATTTAGGTGATGTGCAGTCGCTATTAAATGCACGCGCGCCTGGGATTGTTGGTGCAATTACTGGACGTGCTATTTATGAGGGCACGCTGGATGTGGCTGAAGCGCAAGCCTTGTGCGATAGCTTCAAATAATTCCGCAGCTGTGGGTTGCTCCTTTTGGGGCAAGCTGCAGTATGTAGGGCTGGCTTTATCGCCCATCAATGGGTGATTACAGATACTCATCTACTGTAGATGAGTATCAAGAATATAGCTTAGGTAGGCGCTGCTTTTTTGCGCAAAAATGATTTAATTGACTCTGTGGAGAGCCGCATGACGCTCGCGAAACGTATCATTCCTTGCCTTGATGTTGAAAATGGACGTGTGGTTAAAGGGGTAAAATTTGAGAATATTCGCGATGCTGGCGATCCAGTAGAAATTGCCCGTCGTTATAACGAGCAGGGCGCGGATGAAATCACTTTCCTTGATATTACAGCGACTCTAGAAGGCCGCGATACCATGCTGCAAACGGTTGAGCGCATGGCCAGCCAGGTGTTTATCCCGCTGACTGTAGGCGGTGGTGTGCGCACGGTTAACGATATTCGCAATTTGCTAAACGCAGGCGCTGATAAGGTTTCTATCAACTCAGCGGCGGTGTTCACCCCAGAGTTTGTGCAAGAAGCCGCGCAGCGTTTTGGTTCGCAATCGATTATTGTCGCCATTGATGCCAAGCAGGTTTCTGCAGTGGGTGAACCACCGCGTTGGGAAATCTTCACCCACGGTGGCCGCAAACCAACGGGTATTGATGCGGTTGAATGGGCAAAGAAAATGGAAAGTTTTGGTGCCGGTGAAATCCTGCTGACCAGCATGGATCAAGATGGGATGAAAAACGGTTTTGACTTGGGCGTGACACGCGCCGTTAGCGACGCCGTTAATATCCCAGTGATTGCCTCTGGTGGTGTGGGTAATCTGCAGCACTTAGCTGATGGTATTTTGCTCGGTAAGGCTGATGCAGTATTGGCCGCCAGTATTTTTCATTTTGGTGAATACACTATTCCTGAAGCCAAAGCGTATTTAGCCAGCCAAGGTATTGTGGTGCGCTAATACGTAGAGTGAGTACTAGTTAGCTTTTTTCTATAATTACTATAGTTATTTTAAGAGTCTTCACGTATGTTTTGCTACAAGTGTCGCTATAAAAAATATAAAAGTGATTCGGCATGGAGCATATAAAGAGGATGTGGTATGTACTTAAAATTAATTAGAAAAATAATATTATTTGGTTTTTTTATAATAAC
>JAAXZZ010000137.1 GCA_012719655.1 Gammaproteobacteria bacterium
ATTTAAAGATTTTTGATCTCACCACCCCTAGCGCCGGCGCTATACCAACCGCGGTGCAGCCAGTCCTGAGCACGCTCGACTGGAGTGAGCTCAATGCTATCGCCCAGCTCAGTCAAAAAGCTTTATTAGATGCCGGCCTGCCACAATTTGAAGGCAGTAATGCTTGGGTCATGAGCGGCGCAAAAACCGTCAGTGGTAAGCCTCTGTTAGCCGGCGATCCACACATTACATTTGCTGTTCCTGCGGTGTGGTACGAAGCCCATTTACAAGCTCCAGATTTTGAATTGTACGGCCATTTTCAAGCACTCAACCCCTTTGCGTTACTGGGACACAACCAAGAGTTTGGCTGGTCAGTGACTATGTTCCAAAATGATGACCTGGATTTAATTGCCTTAAAAACCAATCCCGATGACCCACAGCAGGTCTGGGAAAATGGTCAATGGCAAACTCTCACAAGCCAAACTCAGTGGATTGTGGTGAAAGATCAAGAACCAGAACAATTGATTCTGCGTAACTCAAGCCATGGCCCCATCATTAATGACATTCTGCAAGACCAATCCAGCACCACCCCAATCGCCATGTGGTGGGCTTTTTTAGAAACAGAAAACCCAATTCTAGATGCCTTCTATGCACTCAATCGTGCCAATACGTTAGACAAAGCACGCCACGCCGCCAGTCAAATTCATGCACCCGGACTCAACCTGGTGTGGGCCAATGCACAAGGTGATATTGCTTGGTGGGCAGCAGCTAAAATGCCGATTCGCGATAAAAGCGCAGAGCCTTCATTTATTCTCGACAGCCAATCCGCTGCTAGTAAAAAATATGGCTTTTATCCATTTACAGATAACCCGCAAGAAGAAAACCCCGCGCGCGGCTTCATTGTCTCGGCTAACTTTCTACCGGCATCCCCCAACCAAGTACCTTTGCCGGGCTACTATAATTTAGCCGATCGTGGCGCGCAGCTGATCGAACAATTGAGCCAAGCTGACACTCAATGGGATACGCAAAACAGCCAAGCTGTGCAATTAGGCGAACGTACGGGTTACGCGCAACGCTTACTCAAGCCTTTATTAGCAGACTTAAATGCGATTGCACGCGGCAATGAAGAGAAAAAACTGATTAAGCAGCTCAGCACATGGCAGGGCAACTATCCAATCGACAGCTATTTGCCGACTCTGTTTACTGAGTTCAGTTACCAATTGCTCAAAGCGGCGATGCTCGATGAACTCGGCGAAACGGTGTTCAGCAACTTACTGCGCACCCGCATTATCGACAGCGCCCTGCCCTTATTAGCTGCCGATCCAGAATCGGCATGGTGGAACGATCATCGCAATGGTCAGCAGCAGACGCGCCAGCAGGTCGTAGCGCAAGCGTGGCAAGCCACGCTGATGCATTTACGTACCACGTTGGGTTCTGATCCCAACGACTGGTTTTGGGGTAAAGCGCATACACTGACCCACAAACACCCGCTCGGCCAGCAATCACCGCTCGATAGCCTGCTAAACATTGGTCGCTTTGCCGCACCCGGTGGACATGAGATACCGAACAATTTATCCAGCGGTTACGGTACTGCACCTTGGTCAGTGATCTACGGGCCATCCACCCGTCGTATTATCGACTTTGCTGCACCGGGAAAATCACTTGGTGTTAATCCAGTCGGGCAAAGTGGCGTGCGTTTTGACCGCCATTACAGCGATCAAGCCAAAGCTTATATGCAAGGACAGTATTTCCAACAGCATCTCGACAGCGCAGATGTTAAGAAAAATACGCAAAGCACCTTACGCTTGCTGCCGCAATAAAGATAATAAGGACTAAAGTATGAGCACAACCGTAAAAGATCATCAGACAAGCTTTAATGATTGGTGGCAACGCACTGGAGAGTGGGTCGAGGCGCCTAATCAACGCCGTGGCGGGGAAAGTGGTGTGCAACGGCTTGCTCCAGTCACTGCTGGACAGCCTTGGTTATACAGTAAACGTCAAATTGGTCATCGCTTTATCTCTTGGCGTTACCCGCTCGGCCAGCCTACAGCCTTGCGTGAGAAAAATGCCCTGCAAGCCTTGCAGCGCTTAGGCGTGCAAGTGCCTAAATTAGTCTTTTACGCTGCAGAAAAACGCGGTAAAGACTGGCATGCGCTCTTGGTCACTGAAGCACTGCCTGATTTTATCAGTCTAGACGACTGGTATAACAAACAGCAGTCTCAACCTGTTGATCCAGCAATAATTGCCAGCGTACTGCAGCAAGTAGCAAGCACCCTGCATAAAATGCATGCCGCTGGTTGGCAACACCGCTGTTGTTATGGCACACATATTTTTATTAAGATCAGTGCGCAACAGCTTCCATCAGTGGCCTTGCTCGACTTAGAAAAAGCTCGTCGCCGTTGGCCAGCTCACCGGGCGGCTCTGCATGATCTCAAACAATTTGCACGTCATCGCGGTCAGATGCCAGATACGGATTGGCAACTTTTTTTGCAGTATTACTGCAACCTAAATCCAAAGCTACGCACTAATTTTGCATGATTTAACCCTATCGTGCGCGGCACGATGCATCCTTCATTTTTCAGTGACATAGGCGTTACCCATGGCTTCTAGCACTGCTTGCCTGTCCCCACAAAAAATCACCCTCAGATCTCACTTATATTTTACCGCTGCCAGCATTGTCCTGTGGTTGCTGTTATTAACCGCTTTGCGCGGTTTACTACTGACCTACAACCATGAAATGCTCGGTAGTACCAGCACAGCTGATCTGCTGGAGGCCTTTAGCAACGGACTGCGTTTTGATCTGCGCTTGATCGTCTATGTCTGCATCCCATTAGTGTTGAGCATGCTGATACCTTGGTTGATGAATCAACGTCGCCTGCTGGTGGCATGACTGACCTTCAGTGCAGCAGTCAGTATTTTACTGGGCATTGTTGCGCTTGATTTTTATCGTGAATTTCACCAGCGTCTCAATAGTTTAGTCTTTCAGTATTTGAATGAAGACCCTGCCACCGTGATCAGTATGCTGTGGCATGGTTTCCCAGTCGTCACCTTACTCGGCACCTGGCTGGCGTGCACCTTAGTGATGCACTGTCTGTTCTCCAGGGCAGAACGAAAAACCCGAATGAACCAAGTCACTCAGGTTGGCTATAACTATTTAACCCAATAGATCGTCTTCTCGATCTGCTTAGTGATCTGCGTAGTTGCCGCGCGCGGCACCTTGCGTCAAGGCCCACCACTGCGCTGGGGTGACGCCTATACCACCCACTCGATGTTTGCCAATCATCTCGGGCTAAATCCTGTTTTGAGTCTTTACAACGCCGCGAAAACCACTTTTTCTGATCATCGTGACAATGTTTGGAAAGCGACATTACCGAGCAATGAAGCGCAGCAAATCACCCGCGACCTTCTACTCACCGCCAGCGATCAACTCATTGATGCCGATAGCGCCGCCATTCGCCGTATTAACCTAGCCACTGCTGAGACACAACTGAAGGTACGTAATGTGGTAGTGATTCTGATGGAAAGCTTCGCTGGGCGTTATGTCGGCGCGTTAGGCAGCAAGGATCAAATCACCCCTGAGTTTGATAAATTAAGCAAAGAGGGATTGTTGTTCACCCGCTTTTTTGCCAACGGCACCCATATTCACCAAGGTATGTTTGCCAGTATGGCCTGTTTTCCAAACCTGCCAGCTTTTGAATACTTAATGCAGAGTCCAGAAGGTGGCAATCAGTTTTCTGGTTTACCACAGTTATTAAGCGCACGCGACTTTCAAGATGCTTATGTGTATAACGGCGACTTTGCTTGGGACAACCAGCAAGGTTTTTTTAGCAATCAAGGCATGACCCATTTTGTGGGTCGTAACGATTACGTCAACCCTGTCGTGTCAGATCCAACGTGGGGCGTTTCTGACCAAGATATGTTTGACCGCAGCATTATCGAGCTCAATCAGCTCAAAGGCGACAAACCCTTTTATGCCTTATTGCAAACCCTATCAAACCATACGCCGTACGCACTACCCAATGTGCTACCGACTACAGCAGTCACCGGCCACGGCAGTTTAGATTTACACCTAACGGCTATGCGCTATTCCGATTGGGCGCTGGGTGAGTTCTTCAAAAAAGCCAAACAGCAGCCTTGGTATAACGACACATTGTTTGTCGTATTAGGCGACCATGGTTTTGCCGCACCTGAGCCAATGACAGAAATGGATCTGTATCGCTTTCATGTACCGATGCTAATGATTGCCCCCGGTATTCAACAGCTATTCGGCACTGAAAACAGCACTGTTGCCAGCCAAGTGGATATGGTTCCAACCATTATGGGGCGTCTCGGTGATGATGTGCAGCACCAGTGCTGGGGGCGTGATGTACTGACCTTACCTAAAGATGATCCAGGCTTTGCAGTTATCAAGCCTTCAGGTAGCGACCAAACTGTAGCACTGATCAAAAATGAGCGAATTGTAATTAAGCCTAAAGATATGGATGCCAGGGTCTGGACCTACCAGCTCGGAGTCAATCCACACAGCGCGCCCGCTCGACCCGATACAGATGATGCGCAATTTTTACAGCAGCTCAACGCCTATATTCAAACAGCAACCGCTAGCCTCTTAGATAACACCGCCGGCGCGCTGGCGAGCCCAGGCGAATAAGGCAATCAAGCCAGCCTAGCACGACGAAAAACGCCGCAACCTCGTTTAATAGGCCGCGGCGTTTTGCATCTAGCACAGCTTTGCCAAGGTTTATGCCTGCGCGGCACGCTCTTGCTCTTTAATCTGCAGCATCGCTTTCTTGCGGTTTTTCTCAGCACGTCGAGTAAAAAACCATAACAAGAAGGTCGCCATAGAAATAAACAACAGAATTAAACTGGCAATCGCATTGATTTCTGGTTTAACCCCCATACGCACCGCTGAGAAAATCTCCATCGGTAACGTGGTGGAGCCAGGCCCGGAAACAAAGCTGGCAAGAACCAAGTCATCCAAAGACAAGGCAAAAGACATCATCGCGCCTGCTGCCAAAGAGGGCGCAATCATAGGTATGGTAATCAGGAAAAACACTTTCCAAGGTTTAGCCCCAAGATCCATTGCCGCCTCTTCCATGGAGCGATCAATTTCACGTAAACGCGCGGACACCACGACCGCTACATAGGCCGTACAGAAAGTGGTATGGGCGATCCAAATGGTCACCACGCCACGCTCCATCGGCCAGCCAATCAACTGCGCCATTGCCACAAACAGCAGCAGCAAGGACAAACCGGTAATCACTTCTGGCATAACCAAAGGCGCCGTGACCATGCCGCCAAATAATGTGCGACCACGGAAACGGCCAATACGGGTCAAGACCAATGCCGCCAAAGTACCCAGCGCTGTTGCGGCGATAGCGGTGTAAGTAGCGATCTCTAAGGAGCGTAGCACCGCATTCATCAGCTGCGTATTGTCTAATAAACCTGCATACCATTTGGTTGACCAGCCGCCCCACACTGTCACTAAACGTGACGCGTTAAAGGAGTAGATCACTAAAATCAGCATCGGCAGATAAATAAACAACAAGCCAGCGATCAGCATAACGCGCGAGAAATTAAATTTTTTCATGCTTTGCCCTCCATCTCACTGGCTTGGTTACGATTAAATAAGATAATTGGCACAATCAAAATCAACAGCATAATCACCGCCAGCGATGCCGCCACTGGCCAGTCGCGGTTGTTAAAGAACTCTTGCCATAGCACCTTACCAATCATGAGGGTTTCTGGACCGCCAAGCAGTTCTGGAATCACAAACTCACCCACCACTGGAATAAAGACCAACATGCAGCCAGCAATCACGCCACTTTTTGATAGAGGAACAGTGATTTTCCAAAATGCGGTATAGCCTTTCGCGCCAAGATCAGAGGCGGCTTCGAGCAACGATAGATCATGCTTAACCAGATTGGCATACAGCGGCAACACCATAAACGGCAGATAGGCATAGACAATGCCGATATACACCGCAATATTGGTATTGAGTATCTGCAGCGGTTCATGAATCACACCCAGCCACAGCAAGGCATTATTGAGCAAACCGTTATTACTCAAGATTCCCATCCAGGCATACACGCGAATCAATAACGCCGTCCAAGTCGGCATCATAATCAGTAGTAACCAGACCGGTTGCATTTGCTTGCTCGAACGCGCAATGGCATAAGCCATTGGATAACCCACCAGCAAACACAAAATAGTGCTAAACAGCGCTATTTTTAACGAACCTAAGTAAGCCGAGATATACAACTGATCTTCACTGAGCAGCACATAGTTGCCAAAGTTGAGCAACACAGTCAGTTGATTATCAGCCCACTCCGTCAAACTGGTGTAGGGTGGAATCGCAATATCTGCTTCGGCAAAACTAATTTTGAGGATGATGGCAAAGGGCAACAGGAAAAACAGCAACATCCAGAAAAACGGCACGCCAATCACTGCATGGCGGCCCTTGGGCAGCATCGCGCGTAATCTATTGCGTACAGTCATGATTGGAATACCACACCACTGTCATCGACCCAGTGCACATAGACTTCATCGTCCCACGTCGGACGTTTCACGTTGCGTTCTGAGTTGGCAATAAAGGCTTGCACAATGGTGCCTGAGGCCAATTCAACGTGATACACCGAGTGCCCGCCTAAATAAGCGATATCATGCACAATACCCTTGGCCCAATTGTAATCTTCGTGTTCTAAATCTTCCGGTTTACCGCTGCACAGCAATAGTTTTTCTGGACGCAACGCAAAGGTCACGCGCTTATTTTCCGCCAAACTGGTAATACCGTGACCAATGTAAATCGGACGCTCCAACTTCGGACAAATAATCACCGCGTGATCTGAGTCATCGGTAATGATTTCGCCATCAAATAAATTGACGTTACCAATAAACTCACAGACCAAACGGCTGGCTGGCGTCTCATAAATATCCATTGGACTGCCCACTTGAGCAATCCAGCCTTGGTGCATAATGGCGATACGCTCCGCCATAGTCATAGCTTCTTCTTGGTCGTGGGTCACCATCACGCAGGTCACACCCACACGCTCAATGATCTCTACCAACTCCAACTGCATTTGTGAGCGCAGCTTTTTGTCTAAAGCACCCATCGGCTCATCGAGCAACAAAAGTTTTGGACGCTTCGCTAACGAGCGTGCTAAAGCCACACGCTGACGTTGACCACCAGACAGCTGATGCGGTTTGCGCTTGGCATATTTGGTCATATGCACCAGCTTTAGCATTTCTTCAACGCGCTCGGCAATTTCTTCTTTGCTTAGGCTGTCTTGCTTTAAACCAAAAGCAATATTCTGTTCAACCGTCATATGTGGGAACAACGCATAGGACTGGAACATCATATTAATTGGACGCTCATAAGGCGGCATATGGGTAATGTCCACACCATCGAGCAAAATACGGCCTTCAGTGGGCGTTTCAAAACCAGCCAACATGCGCAGCAAGGTTGACTTACCCGAACCTGAGCCACCCAGCAGAGCAAAAATCTCGCCTTTATTAATTTTCAGCGAGACTTCATCTACCGCTAAGGTGTCGTCAAAGTACTTGGTAACGCGTTCAATTTTAACTAACACGTCTTTGGGCTTTTGCAAGTTAGCGAGTGCTTTCTTGTACGCGCCTGAGGCTATTGCCATAGAGTTCTCCAAATGCAGAAAGCCCAGTCTGACGACTGAGCTTTACAACCTATAAAACAGATGATTATTTTCCAGATTTAAAACGTGTCCAACTGCGCGTTTTAATGCGCTGCACATTGCTAGGCAATGGCTTAGAAACAAATAACTTATCTAGTACAGCCTGCTCTGGGTAGACGGCTGGGTTATTACGAACATCTTCATCCATCAACTCATCTGCATAGCGATTAGGGTTAGCGTAACCCACATAGTCACTGATTTTGGCGATCACCGCGGGATCAAGCAAATAATTGATGAAAGCATGTGCTTCTGCGACATTTTTAGCGTCAGCTGGGATGGCCAACATGTCGAACCATAGATTACCACCTTCTTTGGGAATACTGTATGCCACGCGTACACCATGACCTGCATCATCAGCGCGGTCAGCCGCTTGCAAAACATCACCAGAGAAGCCAGCCGCCACACAAATATTGCCATTGGCTAAGTCACCCACATATTTTGACGAGTGAAAATAGGTGACATAAGGGCGGATTTTCGCCAGTTTTTCTTCAGCTTTTTTGTAATCAGCCGATTTATGACTGTTAGGATCTAACCCTAAATAATTGAGCATCGCCGGCAGCATTTCATCAGCAGAGTCTAAAAACGCTACACCACAAGTGCTGAGCTTTTCCATATACTCTGGCTCAAACAACACGGCCCATGAATCAATGCGATCAACGCCTAATACTTCTTTGACTTTATCGACGTTGTAACCGATGCCATTCGTGCCCCATAAATACGGCACAGCATATTGATTACCTGGGTCATTCACAGCAACCTGCTGCATTAACTGCTGCTCTAAATTATCCCAGTTAGGTAAAAGAGCTCGATCGAGCTTAGCGAAGGCACCGGCTTGAATTTGCCGGGCTAAAAAGTGATCCGATGGCACCACCACATCATAACCACTGCGACCTGCCAGTAACTTGCCTTCCAATGCCTCATTGGAATCAAACACGTCGTACACCACTTGTGTTTGTGTTTTGGCAGTAAAGTCAGCCAAAACAGGCTTGCTGATATAATCTGACCAATTGTAAACATGCACTGTAGAGCTAGCAAAAGCGGTACTGCTCAGCAAGAGATTAACGCTCAGCGCCAACATCACACTATGTATCAATCTAGGCAATAGCCCATCCTCCCAATGATAAAAATGGGCTGCATCAAGCAACCCACTATTGAAATGCGTCAGAACAAGCACTGGCAATGCTGGTTATTGATGCCCCATCACCAGTGCACTAAGGGTCATTACTTACCTGACTTAATTTTAGTCCAACTACGCGTCATTAAACGCTGAGTTTTTGCCGGCAAGTCTGGGAAAGTATACAGTTTACTCATCACATCTGCAGGAGGGTAAATACCCGGATCCGTGCGGATCGACTCTTCAACTAACGCGGTAGCCTTGTCATTGGCGTTAGGAAATTGCAAGTAGTTGGTTAAATCGGCCATGACTTGCGGCTGCAACAAATAATTGATGAACTCATGTGCCTCTTTAACATTTTTAGAGTCGCTCGGAATCGCGACCATATCAAAGAACGTACCAGCACCTTCTTTTGGTATTTGGTAAGCGATTTTCACTTTACCACCGGCTTCTTCTGCACGGGATTTACTTTGATACAAATCACCCGAGTAGCCAATTGCCATACAAATATTGCCACTGGCTAAGTCAGAAATATACTTCGATGAGTGAAAATAGGTGACATAGGGACGAATTTTCAGCAGTACTTCTTCGGCTTGCTTTAAATCATCTGGCTTTGCACTATCGGCTGGTAAGCCTAAGTAATGCAACGCGGCAGGAATGATTTCAGTCGGCGAATCTAACAGTGCCACACCACATTCATGCAGTTTGCTGATGTTTTCTGGCTTAAAAATAATGTCCCATGAGTCAATCGGCTGATCACCCAAAGCGGCTTTGACCTTGTCGACATTATACCCCATACCAATTGAGCCCCACATATAAGGGATTGAGTACTGGTTACCTGGGTCGCTGACTTCTAGGGTATGTAATAAATCTTTGTTGAGGTTATCCCACTGTGGCAATTGTGCTTTATCAAGCTTTTGATAAACGCCTGCTTTAATCTGTTTGGCTAAAAACGGGTTAGATGGCACGACGATATCGTAGCCTGAGCCGCCGGACAGCAATTTTGCTTCGAGCACTTCGTTGCTGTCATACACATCAAACACAACTTTAATGCCACTTTGCTTCTCAAAGTTGCTGATGGTGTTGGGCGCTACATAGTCAGACCAGTGATACACCTTCAACACACGCTCTTCAGCCTGCACTGAAGCGACAACAGCCATGCCTACAGCGGCGGCCAATAACATTTGCTTAGTTTTTTTCACGCGCACAGCTCCTTTCGTTCATTATCTTTAAAATTACCTGCGCGTCACCGCCGCGCGATGCGAAGTCTGGCAAGGTCTGCCACAGGACTCAAGATGCAAAAGTACATTTAGTGCTTTTATTGTGCTGTTATCGGCGAAATAAAGCAGATAATCGACCAGCAGCCTAGATAACCTATCACATTCCAACATTCTCATCTTTAAGCGCCCTTTGAGATACGATAAACGGTGGGTAAATCAGTCGGTAAACTTGGGTTACCTGCAGTTATCAGTTAGCCTAGATCGCAGTTATTTATTAGTCGCTTGGAGTGTTGCTATGTCACGCATTGTCAGTGTTGCCATTACGCAAATGGCCTGTTCTTGGGATGTATCCGCCAATATTGCTAAAGCTGAGCAACTGGTCCGCGAGGCAGCCCAGCAAGGCGCACAAATCATCCTGCTGCAAGAGCTGTTTGAGACACCTTATTTTTGTAAAAAGCCTAACCCTGACTATTTGCAACTGGCCACCACAGTGGCAGATAACCCAGCTATTACGCACTTTAAAAACATTGCTAAAGAATTAAAAGTGGTTTTACCGATTAGCTTCTTTGAGCGTGCTGGCCAGGCGCGCTTTAACAGTATCGCCATCATTGATGCCGATGGCATCGTGCTCGGGGTCTACCGTAAAAGTCATATTCCAGATGGCCCGGGCTATCATGAAAAGTACTACTTCAACCCTGGCGATACCGGCTTTAAAGTCTGGCAAACCCGTTATGCAAAAGTTGGTGTGGGCATTTGTTGGGATCAATGGTTTCCTGAATGCGCACGCGCCATGGCACTGCAGGGTGCTGAACTATTGTTCTATCCCACTGCAATTGGTAGCGAGCCGCATGACCCAACAATCGCCTCATCGGCTCACTGGCAGCGCGTTCAGCAAGGCCACGCGGGGGCTAACTTAACGCCTGTGATTGCTTCCAACCGAATTGGCAGCGAAGAACAAGATGGTTACGACATCACCTTTTATGGTGCATCTTTTATTGCCGATCAATTTGGCGAAAAAGTAGCCGAGCTCAATGATGCTGATCAAGGTGTCGCGCTACACAGTTTTGATCTCGACAAGCTTGAACATACGCGAACAGCTTGGGGCGTATTCCGCGACCGCCGACCGAACTTGTACGGTGCATTGAAAACCCTTGATGGTCATCTGGAGTCTTAATATGTCGCCAAGCACGACTTTGAGCACACCGCGCACTGACGGCTTTCGTATGCCTGCAGAATGGGAGCCACAGCAGCAGGTTTGGATGATCTGGCCTGAACGCCCCGATAATTGGCGCCTAGGTGGCAAGCCTGCACAAGCTGCGTTTTGCCAAGTGGCTCGCGCCATTGCGAAATACCAGCAGGTCAGTATTGGTGTCAGTGCCGGGCAATATGATAATGCGCAGGCGCGTCTTAGCCACGCCAACATCCGTATCCTTGAAATCAGCAATGATGATGCTTGGATGCGTGATACTGGACCGACATTCGTGATCAACGATCAAGGCCAAACTCGCGGTATCGATTGGACCTTCAATGCTTGGGGAGGCTTACAAGGTGGCCTGTATTGGCCATGGTTACGCGATGATCAAGTGGCACGTAAAGTATTGGCAATCGAACATCTGCCACGCTACCGCACCGAAGGCTTTGTTTTAGAAGGCGGCGCCATTCATGTCGATGGCGAAGGTACGCTATTAACCACCAAAGAATGCCTGCTCAATCGCAATCGCAATCCGCATCTAAGTCAGGCAGAGATTGAGCACTATCTACATGAATACCTGAATGTCAGCACCATCATCTGGCTACCTGAAGGGTTATACAACGACGAAACCGATGGCCATATTGATAACTTCTGTTGTTTCGCGCGTCCCAGCGAAGTGATTTTGGCTTGGACGGATGATATCAGCGACCCCAACTATCAGCGCTGCCGAGCGGCATTAGAGGTGCTGACTGCCGCTAAGGATGCACAAGGCCGTTCATTCACCGTTCATAAAATGCCACTGCCCAGCCCAATTTATGCCACTGAGCAAGAATGTGCAGGCATCGATATTGTAGAAGGCTCACAGCCACGTACCCCCGACATTCGTCTAGCTGGATCA
>JAAXZZ010000138.1 GCA_012719655.1 Gammaproteobacteria bacterium
AACTGATTTTTATACTTTTCTTTTGCTGCTTCAGTTACTGTCGTTTCGGTAGTTCTGCAGTAATAATGCTTAAAATTAAGATCCGATGGCGTCACAAACAAGAACTCTCCATCGAAATACTCAACAGCTTTTTTACTTGGGGTTTTACCAGTCACGATACGCCCGAGACTCTCCACCTTAACGTCAATTAACATCGTCATACCCCCAACTCTTTAAAATTACGGGTAATCTTTTCAGCCAGTTCTGAAGCTTCAGCATTTAAGCCTTGCAGTTCAACATGAATATCGCGCAGGGTTTCTTCAAAGTCGAAGTCTTCATCCACTTCTTCCGGTGCTACACCCACATAGCGGCCGGGTGTCAGGCTCCAGTCGGCGGCTTCGATCGCTTTGATATCTACCAGTTTGACCAAGCCTTCCACATCTCGCAGTTTGCCTTCCGGGAAGCGGCTTAATAGCCAGTAGGCTTGTTTGTAGAAATAACGTACTTGTTTGAGCTGTTCCACAGCCAGCTTACGGGCTTCGTCTGCGGTTTTCTTTAAATTGCTGCGACCGCGACCATTTAAAAGCGTGTTATCCCAGAGTTCGCTGTCTTTTGCGTCATTGGCTTCGGCCAGTTCAATCACGCGGGTTGCCAGCTTATAAGCCAGGTCGATTTCTTTAATCAGGTTGCGGCTTTGTTCAGCAAGGTCTTTAAGGCAGGCATCTTTATCGATGAAGTCCAGCAGACTGGCAGCATCGTTATATTCGTATTCACTCCACCATTTTTGCAGGTCGTTGGTCAGAATTTGAAACGCCGACCAATTACCTTCAACCGAACCCTTGGCATTAATGAAGTCAACATAGGGCTCAACACTGGTGCCGTCTTGCTCCAGCTTATCCATAAAAGGCTGAAACGCTAGGCTGAATTTTCCCAACTGAGTGATAAAGTCTGGCACTGGCTCGCAGGCTAACTCTGCAGACTTTTCGCAATCGCGAGCTTCGAAAATTGACTTGTCGATGTAGTGTTTTACTAATTCAACAAAACGCTCACCTTCACCACGGTAGAGCCAGACCACGGCGGTCAGGTTCTGCTGCTGCTCGGGGCTGAAGTCGTAAATCTTGCGGGTAACTTTGCGGTAGACGTTGCGGGCATCCAGCATTAACACCTTGTCTTTCAGATGCGCAGGTTTGTTTTTGTTCAGGAACCACAACTGGCAAGGCACAGATCGCGTGTAAAAGAAGTTACCGCGAATATCGACCATGATGTCCACATGACCGGTTTTGACCAATTGCTCGCGCACCTTGGCTTCGTCCCGCCCGGCGCTGGAAGCCTGGGATGACATGACAAAACCTGCTCGGCCCGTATCGTTGAGATAGCTATAGAAATACTGAATCCACAGGTAGTTGGCATTACTGACTTTTTTGTTTTTATTCACGCCCGGCAAGCCAAAAGGCAGGCGGCGCTTATCGCCTTTGATTTTATCGGCGTCGACTTCATCTACGTTAAATGGCGGGTTGGCCATTACATAATCGACAGTGCCGAACAGGCCTTCGTGCGGGTCGTTGTAGTAGGTAATGGCGGCTTCACCACCTTCTACATTACCTTCAAGGCCATGTACTGCGAGGTTCATTTTGGCCAGGCGTATGGTAACGCGGTTTTTTTCGTGGCCGTAAAAGGTGAGCTCATGCGGGTCTTGCGCGTGACGCTCCATAAAGTGGGCGCTTTGTACGAACATGCCGCCGGAACCACAAGCGGGATCAAAAATTTTACAGTGGTCGGGTTCAATCACATTCACCAATAATTGCACTAATGACACAGGTGTAAAAAATTCACCACCATCGTGCGCGCCCTGATCGGCAAATTGGGTGAGGAAGTATTCGTAAATGCGGCCGAAAATATCGCCCGTAGCCTTTTTTAACTCCTCTGGGTTTAGCGTACGCAGCAACATACCTAATACATCATTGGGAATGTTGTTGTATTCCTGTTTTGGTAGTTGGTTGCGCAGGTTGGTGTAATCGGCCTCGATAGACTCCATGGCATGGATAATGGCTTCGGCGCGATTATCAGCATCTGTCAGAGCAATGAGGTAGTCGAACTGTGCTTCTGGCTTGAGAAAGATGGCGCTCTTTTTAGAGAAGTCTTCTTTGGTGAGCTCGCGGGTTTTACCTCCTCGGCTGGGCAAGGTAGCGACAATCTCGTCTTTTACCGAGAGGAAGCGGCTATAAGCGTGGCGCAGAAAGATCAGCCCCATCACCGGCAAAAAATATTCGTTACTGGCTAGTTCCGAGTTGGCGCGTAGAGTATCAGCCGATTTCCACAGGCGTTTTTCAATTGCTTCGATGTTTTCCAGTTGCGCCATTGGATCTGATTCCTAGTTATCGTCTGAATTTTTATTTGGTGATTTAATTATTTCGCTGAAACTGGATCGATTGTGATGGGCAGTAATGTACTGCTCCAGCTCGCTCTGTTTGAATCGCCAGGAGTTACCCACTTTAAAGCCCGGTAATTCGCCGCTTGCAGCCAGCCGGTATATGGTCCGTTCATTCACCTTGAGGTAATTTGCTACATCTTTGATGGTTAGTATATGGTCGCTCATAGCGCAAAATTTCACTAGTGTCGAAAAAGTACATAACTATCAATATATAGTATCTAATAGGAACATCAAGTAACCCAGCTCTAACTGTGGGAAGTGATAGCGAATCTTGCTATATGCTGTTTCAGCTTCGTAGGTAAATGAACTCTGCGCCCCATCTTTGTTGCGTACGGAAGCAAAAAACGAGAGATCAGGAAATCAGTCACTTTGGCTATTTTAGAAAGGCCAATCATCACATTTGGCAGGATATTTTGCAGCAGCTACAAGAGTTTCAGCAGCGCTAGCTTTCTAGCGCTTGCTCCTCTTGTCTTTCTGGCAGTGCAAATACTAAATCAAAGCCCCAGGTGAAGATAAAAGTATAGAACAAGAAGAAAATTAGAATGGTGGCTTCCATAACTAACGCACGCAGTGGCCCTACCTGATACCACCACATGTACAACGGAATGGTCAGTAGCATCAGTCCCAACTCAAATAAGCTGACATGGGCAATACGAATTGCCACGGTGCGTTCGGGATAATTACGGGTGCTTTCCCACCATTCAAACAAACTGTTAAAAATGTAGTTCCACACCACTGCTATCCCTTTATTTTTAATACGCATACAGTTGCAAGGCTATGCTCAGGTTCCAGCTTACTAACACAGTAAAAGAAACCAAGAGCACAGCTAGGATGATCTGCCAGTGGCGCTTTGATAAGGCCGCAATAGGGTGCTGGGTTTGTGTTATCGCAAGACTGACAGAGCAAACTAAACTGGCCAATAGCGCGCCAGCTAAGATATCGGTAGGCCAGTGTGCAGTTAAATAAACTCTAGATAAAGCAATACTAGAGGCGGGAAGGAAAGCGGCCAATAGCCAAATAATTCGCCAGCGCTGCGGCTGTTGGCGACTGGCCAGCACGCCAAGCACTAGAAAAAAAGCAAAGCCAGAGGCGCTGTGGCCGCTTGGGAAACTAAAGCTTTGTAGCGGTTCCAGTAGAGTTGATGGGCGTGCTCTCTCGAAGTAATGCTTGAGCAGGTAATTACTCACGGCGGTGGTTATCAGCGTGCTGCAGGTGAAAAACAGGGCTTGGTACTGTTTAAACAACAGCAATAGGGCACAGAGGATAAAGCTCACAGTGATTTGCGTGGAAAAATCACCCAAGCGTGTTACTACAACCATGGCTTGATCAAGCCAGTCGCTGCGAAGCAATTGGCTAAGATCATGCAGGTATTGGTCAAATACCGCTAAAGATGACCAGTTCAGCATTAAAATAATAAGGGTCAAACCCAATACGAAAGCGCTGGCGACGCTGGCTGTGCGCCAGCCCCGCAAGCAGGCGAAACTGCTGATCACTGCACAGCCAGCAACACCACTGACGACCCACGCTGTTTGCTGCCAAAAATGCTCTGGTGGTTGCAGCTCAAGCGCTGCACCGACCATCCAGCCCGGTAGTAGGTAAGCCACTGCCCATCCTGCTGCTGCAAATAGACTTACCACTAAAAAACGAGTCAACGGCATTGCTAGCATACCAGCGACCAGCGGTAATACAGGACGTAACGGCCCAATAAAACGGCCAACAAGCAAACTCAATACGCCATAACGCTCAAAGTGCAGTTCAGCGTTAATCAGCCACTTTGGATGATTACGAATGACGGGTAAGCGCCGCACCTTGTGCTGTAAACGGCGGCCAAGGGCATAGGATAAAATATCGCCTGACAAGCCTCCGAGCCAAGCCAGCAGTAGGGCGCTTGATAAGTCTAGCGCACCGTTGCCTGCTATCACTGCGAGAGCAAAGAGTAAGACCACTCCAGGTAAGACAATGCCGACTAAGGCTAAACACTCTAATAATGCGACAAAAAAAATAGCTGTCCCGAGCCAGTAGCTGCTGCTTGCAGTCCAATGTAAAAGTACTTGTAAAACGTCATTCATGGAAAATCACTTAGTCATTAAAAAGTCAGCTTGCAGACTTTGAGTTAAAGTCTAGCGGGCACGCTTTATCCGTGTCGCATGCTGGAGCATGTTAAAGTGTTAGTCCATGTCAGGCATGAGTTTTCTATGTTAATTCCTTTTGAACAGATTGAAGCCGATACATTAACGCGTTTAATCGAAGATTTTGTCACTCGCGATGGCACCGATAATGGCGATGAGACGCCACTGCACACACGTATTGAGCGTGTGCGTCATGCGCTTGATAAAAAACAGGCAGTGATTGTCTTTGATGTAGAAAGCCAGCAGTGCCAGCTGTGTTTAAAGCGTGATGTTCCTAAAGAATGGTTAGCTGATTTAGAAATGTTGAGCGCGTCTGACGTTGCAGAATAAAGAGCATAGAGATCTGTAAATTTTTTTTGAACTTGTAGAGATTCGCTGCAGTCATAATTTATAGTCAATACATCACGAGCATGGAGATTATGTATGATGAATAAAAAGCACCTAGTGACATTATTTGCCGCGGCATCTTTTTTAGCTTTAGCAGGCTGTGCCTCACCGACAGTGATTACTTTAAAAGATGGCACTCAATTAGAAACGACAGATAAGCCTAAGTTTGATGAGGACGCTGGTTTTTACGAGTTTGAGCAACTGGATGGCAAGCCCATTCGCCTTAACAAAGATGATATTCACACCATCAAAAAAATGTAAAACAACACAACAAGCAAGCATGCTGCTTTAGTCAGTATGCTTGCTCTCGTTGAGCTGCTAATTGTGTTATCGATCCAGACCACAACAGGTTTTTACCAAGATCCTTGCGATCACAGTGGTGTCTTGTTTATTTAGTATTTCCTTTAACAGCTTTAATCCAAGCGCTGTCGAAAGTCTGCTGCTCGCAGTCAATTCCGAGTGCTTGCATGTTCTGTTTATGGGCGTCAGCTTCATAAATAATCTGGCTGATTTCGCTGGTATTGCCATCGAGTTGTTGCATTTGAATCAAACCTAAATGATAAAAGCGCAGCAGTTTCATCGCGGCTGGATTGCCCGTGGCAACACCCTCAGTGACATTGTGCATGACGTTGGTGATGCTCATTAAGCTACGTTTGAGCTGCCAGCCATAGACGTTAGCGGCCATCCAAGGTTGTTTGCTAAACACCAAGCGCACCAATGCAGCGGTAATCACAACGCCAGTGGCAACGCCTGCCAAGTTTAACCGAAAATTATCACCACCAGGCTCACCAAAAAACATCACTAGCAAGCTGGAAAGCAACATCGCCAACGCGACAAATACGGTAATAATAATCCAAGTCGCTTTGCGTGTTTGCTGGCGATATTCCTCAGGTTTAATGTCAGCCAAGGTAAATAAAACCGGATCATTTTCTGTGTTGACTGCAGAGGGTGGTATTTGCTTGGGCATAAGAAAGGTCAGACTCAGTAAGGTAAATACAAAACCATCATACAGCAGCAATCTATCATCCTACAGTCACAACCGTAGCAGCGAGCGCTGCATCAAAGTCTGACAGCCGGTTAAGGGGCCAACACATACAGTGTTATATAGGCTAAAATGCTGTAGCGGCCGGCTTTAGCGATGCTGACCAACAGGGTAAAACGCCAAAAAGGCTCGCGCAACACGCCAGCTATTAAAGTCAATGGGT
>JAAXZZ010000139.1 GCA_012719655.1 Gammaproteobacteria bacterium
ACTATGATAAGCACCCTAGCGCCTGCACCAGACGGCGCATTGGTATAAGGATCATCAGATGCAGCTCTCGACATTAAAGTACAGCCATTGCTACGCGCTTCAATCAGCACTGACATGCTGCGGTTGGCGAATGTGAGAGTTTTTTACGTAAAGGTTATTGAGTCAATCTCTTATTTAGGACGTAGCGCATGTCAATTTTAAGTCGTCGTTTCAGCCTGTTTGCCGGTGTGCTCCTTGCCACCAGCGCCATCACAGCGCAAGCACAAACCTTACTCAATGTGTCGTATGACCCGACCCGTGAGTTTTACAGTGATTTTAATCGCGCTTTTAACCAACACTGGCAAGCGCAAGGCAATCAAGCTGTGCAAGTACAGCAATCCCATGGTGGTTCCGGCAAACAAGCGCGCTCAGTCTCTGAAGGCCTGCGTGCTGACGTTGTCACCCTTGCCCTAGCCGGTGATATTGATCAGCTGCATACATCAGGTAACTGGCTCGCCAAAGACTGGCAGCAACGCTTACCCAACGCCAGCACACCTTACACCTCCACCATCGTATTTCTGGTGCGCAAAGGCAATCCCAAGCAGGTACAGGACTGGGATGATTTAGTTAAGCCCGGCATGAGCGTGATCACACCGAACCCCAAAACCTCAGGCGGCGCTCGTTGGAACTTTTTAGCCGCTTGGGCCTATGCCAAACAAGCCTACGGCAGCGAGCAACAAGCACAAGATTTTGTCCAGCGTTTGTTTGCCAACGTACCTGTGCTAGACAGTGGTGCTCGCGCAGCGACCAATACGTTTACCAATAACGGCATGGGTGATGTGCTGCTAGCTTGGGAAAATGAAGCCTATTTAACTTTGCAAGAGCATGGCGCTGACAGCTTTGAGATCATTGCTCCATCCATCTCAATTTTAGCTGAGCCGCCAGTGGCGGTGGTTGATCGCAACGTCGATCGCAAAGGTACCCGCGTGGTTGCTGAAGCTTATCTGCAATACTTATACAGCGATGTTGGCCAACGCATTGCTGCAGAACACTTTTATCGTCCACGTAATGCTGCGATCGCTAAAGAGTTTGCTGAGCAGTTTGCACCGCTCAAGCTGGTGACTATTGACGAATTTTTTGGCGGCTGGGCGCAAGCACAAGCAAAGTTTTTTAATGATGGCGGCGTCTTCGACCAAATCTATCAAGCGCATTAATGCTATCCAAGTCAGCACAGCCCATAGCCGGTATGGGCTGTTTTTTTAAATAACCACAAGGCGAGTCACTATGTCACGACGCTCCTCACCGGTCATTCCAGGCTTTGGACTGACCCTCGGCTACACTCTGGTGTACCTCAGCTTATTGGTATTTTTACCTCTTGCAGGCATGTTTATTTATGCCGCGCAATTGAGCTGGTCAGAGTTTTACGCGATTGTCAGCGCGCCACGCGTGGTCGCAGCACTCAAGCTTAGTTTTGGTGCTGCTTTCATTGCTGCGTTGCTCAATGGTGTCATTGGTACATTATTCGCTTGGGTGCTGGTGCGTTATCGCTTTCCAGGCCGCAAAGTGATTGATGCAATGATTGACCTACCCTTTGCCTTGCCCACCGCGGTAGCGGGTATTGCTTTAACTGCGTTGTATGCACCCAATGGTTTTATTGGTCGTTTGGCTGCCGACTTAGGTGTCACTATTGCCTACACACCTTTTGGTATCACTTTAGCACTGACCTTCGTCACTTTGCCCTTTGTGGTGCGCACCATTCAGCCGGTATTGGCGGATATTCCCCGTGAGCTCGAAGAGGCAGCAACCTGCCTCGGTGCTCGCCCTGTGCAAGTGTTCTGGAATATTTTACTGCCAGCGTTATTGCCAGCATGGCTGACGGGCTTTGCCTTAGCCTTTGCTCGCGGTGTTGGCGAATACGGTTCCGTGATTTTCATCGCCGGCAATATGCCTGGCAAAACCGAAATCCTGCCATTACTGATCATGGTTAAGCTCGATCAATATGACTACCTTGGGGCCACAGCCATTGGCGTCATGATGCTGGTGGTGTCTTTTGTTTTGCTGCTGTTGATCAACCTTCTCCAACGTTACGTTGCTAAGGGCTAAGGAATACCTATGTCGACCACATCCCATCAGAACTCACGCAACGCACCAAGCTGGGCACGCTTAGCGCTGATCATTGCCGCTTGGGCGACCTTTATCGTCTTTTTAGTACTGCCACTGGCGATTGTCTTAGTGGAAGCCTTAAAAATGGGCGTTGCACACTTTTTTGACTCCATGCTAGAAGCCGATGCCATCTCAGCATTAAAGCTAACGTTACTGGCGGTTGCGATCTCGGTACCGCTGAATTTAATCTTTGGTGTCGCTGCGGCATGGTGCGTCAGTAAGCATGATTTTTATGGCAAAAGCATCTTAATCACCTTAATTGATCTGCCCTTTTCGGTATCACCGATCATCGCCGGTTTAGTCTATGTGCTGCTTTTTGGCGCACAGGGTTTCTTTGGTGAATGGCTGATTGAACATGACATTCAAATTATCTTCGCCGTACCTGGTATTGTTTTAGCCACCTTGTTTGTCACCGTGCCGTTTGTTGCACGTGAACTGATTCCATTAATGCAGCAACAAGGTACTCAAGAAGAAGAAGCGGCGCGTTTACTCGGCGCCAGCGGTTGGCAGATGTTTTGGCATGTCACCGTACCCAATATCAAATGGGGTTTGATGTACGGCGTGGTGCTCTGTACTGCGCGGGCGATGGGTGAGTTTGGTGCGGTATCGGTGGTCTCTGGGCATATCCGTGGTTTTACCAACACCCTGCCCCTGCATGTCGAAATCCTTTACAACGAATACAACCACGTTGCGGCCTTTAGTGTTGCCAGCCTGCTATTAATTTTGGCGTTGATTATGTTGCTGCTCAAGCAGTGGAGCGAATCGCGGATCAACCGTCAGCTAAACAATGGAGACGAATAAGTCATGAGTATTGAAGTGCGCCAAGTCCATAAGCAGTTCGGCAACTTTACTGCGTTAAACAACATTAATTTAGACATCAAAGCTGGCGAATTGGTGGCCTTACTTGGGCCATCCGGCTGTGGTAAAACCACCCTGCTGCGCATTATTGCTGGCTTAGAAACGCCGGATACCGGCAGCATTTTATTTAACGGCGATGATGTCTCACGCCGCGACGTACGCAAGCGCAATGTCGGCTTTGTGTTTCAGCATTACGCCTTATTCCGTCATATGACGGTGTTTGATAACGTGGCTTTCGGTCTACGTATGAAGTCGCGCCGCGAGCGTCCAAGCGAAGCTGTGATTGCTGAAAAAGTCCAAGAGTTGCTGCGCATGGTGCAACTGGATTGGTTATCCGACCGTTACCCTGAACAGCTCTCAGGCGGTCAACGTCAACGTATTGCCCTAGCCCGTGCTTTAGCGGTTGAGCCGCAAATCTTGCTGCTCGATGAGCCCTTTGGTGCGTTAGATGCCAAGGTGCGTAAAGAGCTGCGCCGCTGGTTGGCTAACTTACATGAAGACATTAACCTCACTTCAGTGTTTGTCACCCACGACCAAGAAGAAGCCATGGAAGTGGCTGATCGCATCGTGGTCTTGAACAAAGGCGTGATTGAGCAAATCGGTACACCGGCTGAAGTCTACGAAAACCCAGCCAGCGAGTTTGTGTATCACTTTCTAGGGGATTCCAATCGTCTGAAAGTGGCCGATCAAGATATTCAGTTCCGTCCGCATGAAGTGCTGTTGTCGCAAATTGCTCAAGCGGATCACCAAGCGGGCGTTGTACGTGATATCCGCCCATTGGGTGCCATCACACGGGTGACTTTAAAAGTTGAAGGTCAAGATGAACCGATCGAAGCTGAAGTGCCTCGTGATGATGTCAATCTGCAAGGTTTAACTCGCGGCGCAACGCTGTTCTTCAAGCCGAAAGCATCCTAATTATTAGGCAAGCGACGGCTTATGGGTTCGATTCTTTAAGTATCCTTCCTATAAGCCGCACATCTACAAAACCTTAGCATCACAGCCAGCAAAGCAACCTCAACACCCTGCCAGCACTCACAGGATCCAATGTTTTATGCAAGCGCCAAATAAGGTCAATCAGGACAACGCCTGCCGATCGCGTAAATCTTTAAAGGCCATGGCTAAGGCTAACGCAATGACTACAGCAATCGCTAGCAAACCAACAAGGAGTAGTTTACAGGTAAAAAATAAGCGTTTCTTAACGTTTTCCTATTCAGCCTAGTAAACAATACAATCTAAAGCTGATGCAACGTATACATAATTTTTGCGCTGAGATTTTTGAGCGCGCTATAGAGCGCAGCAGAATATCATCAAAGGTCTTAGCAAGAAGTCATTTTCCGTTACAGCAAAGTTCACTGGCCATCGCTATCGCACTAGGACTGTAATTGTGCTGGCAAGCACTATGAACTTCCCTAAGTTCCATAGACACTCAACTGCCTTATTTAGGCATTATCAATCGAAATACGCAGTTTTTATCAGCACACTTTGACGATAGTCCGCAAAATTTTTCTTGTGTATACAAGCAAAGAAAAACGTTTAACTATAGAGCCTATTTGCTAGCTAAACCTGCAAGAACCTCTCTAAAGCTATTAAGCCCAGCCTCTAAGTTTTCAATTATTTCTTCTGCTAGATCATCAGGCTCTGGCAAGTTATCTAAATCCGTTAGGCTTTTGTCGCGCAGCCAGAAAATATCCAAACTGGTTTTATCACGCGCGATCAGTTCTTCATAACTGTATTTACGCCAACGGCCATCGGGGTTGTTTTCTTCATGCCACGTTTCAGTGCGCGCTTGAATATTTTCAGGGTTATAACACGCAATAAAATCGGTTAAATCTTCATAGCGCATCGGCGAGCGCTTGAGCGTGTGGTGAATATTGGTGCGGTAATCGTAGAACCAAACCTCTTTTGTCCAAGGCTCTGGGCTGGCGGGTTGGTTATCAAAAAACAACACGTTGGCTTTTACACCTTGCGCATAAAAAATACCTGTAGGCAGGCGCAAAACAGTATGCAGCTTGGTATTTTCTAGCAACTTTTTACGAATAACTTCACCCGCACCGCCTTCAAACAGAACGTTATCTGGCACCACCACAGCAGCTTTGCCTGTGGTTTTTAACATACTGCGAATATGCTGCACAAAATTCAGTTGCTTGTTTGAGGTGGTTGCCCAAAAGTCTTGACGGTTATAAGTGAGGTCTTCGGTTTCTTGCTCGCCTTCTTCATTGGTAAAACTCATCGAGCTTTTCTTACCAAAAGGCGGATTAGCCAGCACATAATCCACGCTGATTGGGCTAGGCGCTATCAACGCATCGTTAGGGGAAACTAAACTTTCACCGTCAATTTCGCCGATATTATGCAAAAACATATTCATCAAACACAGGCGGCGCGTGTTGGCGACAATTTCATTGCCATGAAATGTCTGATGCTTTAAAAAATGCTTTTGTTCTTTATCGAGCTGATAATTTTTTGCATCACTTAAAAAATCATACGCCGCTAAAAAGAAACCACCGGTACCGCAAGCAGGATCGGCGATAGTTTTATTTGGCTCTGGGCGCACACATTCCACCATAGCGCGAATTAAAGAACGTGGCGTAAAGTACTGCCCCGCGCCCGATTTTGTATCTTCGGCATTGCGCTCTAAAATGCCTTCATAAATATCGCCTTTAACATCAGCGCCCATCACCAGCCAACTGGTGCTATTAATCATGTCGATTAAGCGAAACAGCTTGGCGGGATCTTGAATCTTATTTTGTGCTTTGGTGAATATCTGCCCCAACATACCTTGGCGTTTGCCTAGCTCACGCAAAATTTCCACATACAGCACTTCCAGCTCGGCGCCTTTTTTGCTGGTTAACGCTTGCCAGTTATAACGCGCTGGTATGCCCACATCGCGGTTATAAGGCGGCTTGCTATATTCATCCGCCATTTTCAAAAAGATAAGGTAAGTGAGTTGTTCTAAATAATCGCCATAACCCACGCCGTCATCACGCAAGGTGGTGCAAAAACTCCAAACACGGGAAACGATGGAAGCGGTGTTCATGGTTTATTTTCCTTGAATTTAATAAAGTACTACATCAAAAAAGGTTTGCTTGGCATGTGATTGCTTAAGTGCTGCTCTGCTTGCGTTATTAAGCTGGGAATTTCAACACACAAATAAGCCCAAAATTGCTCATTATTAATCGTTTTTTCTACTATTTGCGTGGGCAAAAAACGCGTCATTTCATGACGAAAGTCTTGTTTTACTTGGGCATCATTAATCAGTGATTTAGTTCGTTCATGCGATAAATTTAAAAAATCAATTTGGCTACACTGATGATCTTTGAGTTTATTAGCTAACAACTCAAACGCTGGCTTGATTGCCTGCTGTTTAAGCCACAACAAATCCCATAAATCACGACTTTTTATGCGGCCTCGCCTAAGTGCAAAAGCCAAAATTTTATCGGCATAAATTTCTTCTAAGGATTGTGCCATTAAAATTAATCCTTGCGTGCCCATATCTACGCCATAAGGGTTGAGCAAGATGCGCGGTTGTGGCTGATAACTGGGAATCGCACAGATATCAATATTAATGCGCTGAGCTGGCAAGTCTTTACGCTCAGGCCGCGTTTGGATTTGCAGTTTCCACGTATCAACATTGCCCGTTTCTTTACGAGGCTCGCTGACCTGTACACTAAGCCCATATTTCTTCTGCAACTTATCAACCAGCACTGTTTTTAGCTCTGTTAGCGTTTCACGCCTAAAATTTGTGCCACCGGTAAAGTCTAAATCTTCACTTAAACGATTAGAGCCATAACAGGCGCGCAAGCAAGTGCCACCAATAAAACAAAGGTTTTGTAGCAAACCCGCATCGCTCATAGCGAGTAAAATGTCGTGGTGCAACAGCTCTTTTTCTACCACCACGCGTAGTGAGGTTAATTCTGCATTCTGGCTTAGCGCCTGATTTACGATTTCATCAAACAGGTTCATTCAGCAAACTCCAATCGATCAAATCCAAATTGCGCTGATGCCTACGCATATCGCGTATGGCCTGTGGAATAGACGCGCGCCATAAACGGCATTGGGCATCGTAAGTTAAATGAGGTAACAAGTCGGTAGGTGTTTGACTGGTATGGATGAACTCAATATTTCCCCAGCGTCCGCAGTCTATGGTATGCGTTCGACCCGACGATAAGAGCGTTATCCAATTCAGTGGGATTTGTGAAATTACACCGCTGTCACTCAATGCGGTTTCCAAACTAATGTAGTTAAACTCATGGGCACGCAAACGTGCGGCGGCATGAAACAGCACACGACCTAAAACAGGCTTGGCAGGATGATAAATATATAAACCACGACAGACGCGCTCTAATTTTCCGCCATTCGCCGCGCGACTTAGCAATGCACGATAGGCCGCCTCGCTAATATCGCCCACGAGCACTCGCATGTCCACAGGCGTAAATAAGTAACGCTCAGGCGTGGCAAGCTTATCTAAGCCTTGGTAAAGGCGCTCTAAAGGCTGAATGGAATGAAGTTTTTCGCTCATGGTGATTTGAATTTATACATTAAGTGACGAAAAGTGTAACTTAATGTGCAATTTCAAACCAGCTAAATTTTTTATCTATCAATGTTATTGAAGATGCCAGTGACTCAGCGTATCGACCAAGTAACGAGGAATATACATGCTAATCTCGTGTAATTTACGATTGAATCTTAATTCAAACGAAAGCTGTCCAGTGCGTCCAGTGATATGCCGCGGCTCAGCGCTTTATTCAAAATAATCTGAATCAAGCGAGGGTACTTTTAAGGTGCGTGATGTTACGCCCACTTCGGTGTCCATCATCAAATTCACTAAACGCTCACCATCAATTAACACAATACCTTCAACAGAATTTGCAAAATCTAGCGCCTGTGCAGTAAAAGAAGAGGTGGTAATAAACACACCCCGCTTGGCTTTTTGACCCGCTAACGCACCATAAAAAGCTTGCAGCTCTGGACGACCCACCGTGCCTTGCCAGCGTTTTGCCTGTACATACACTTTTTCTAACCCCAGCTTATCTAAAGAAATAACACCATCAATACCTGCATCACCACTACCGCCAACGCGTTGTAAATCTTGTCGGCTAATGCCGTAGCCCAAACCATGCAACACATCTAAAACAATGACTTCAAAACGACTGGGTGTGACGGCTAGCAATACCTCTAATAATTCGCCTGCGGTGGCTTGTCGCAATGCTTGTAAAGCTTGCTCTAATTGATCATCAGGGCTGGCATTGGCATGTATTTCATCAGTAGCAACCATTTTGCTAGATTTTGACGCTATGGGGGCATCAAGATTGCTGCTAGCAATACGTTGAATTTCAGCCTCGGCAATAGCACTTGAATGCTTACTTGCATAAACTGCGCCTTCATTCGTTAATTGCCACAAACCACGGCGGGGGCTAAAAGACAATCCTGCGCGCTTTAGCCGATCATGTGCCCAGCCGCAACGGTTTTTGTAAGCAGCTTGCCCGCTGCGTAATAATTCTGAGCGCTGCTCTTGCGTTAATAGCAAATAATCCGCGGCCGCATCATGCACTTCAGCCGCGCG
>JAAXZZ010000140.1 GCA_012719655.1 Gammaproteobacteria bacterium
CTGTATTCTTATGTAACTGATTCGAAAACTCTGCAACATCGACAAATAAGGGATCACCCCAAGAGATCAAACGCTCAACTTGATAACCCTCTGGCACCACAATTGTGTCCGCAGTACTGGCAGGCACAGCTTTAAAACCCAGTAAAGAGCTAGCTGTTGGCGACAATGCTGCGGCAATCGATCGACTGACAGGCGTCATACTAAAAAAGGTCACCGCACCTAAAGCAGCAGTCGCACCCAGAAAACGACGACGCGACAGGCCACGCTCAGCCATCTGAGTAAACTCTGGTGTTTCCGTACGAGGATGATTCAACTCATCTTGCAACTCAAACTGACTCATAGCACAACCTCAGCAAGGCGTTTAATTACGATGCAGTCAGATTAGCCGGGCTAGGTGTCAAAAAGATGACAGTTGTATGAGAGATTAATGTCGCAGCAAGTCCGTAGAAGGAGAAGAAACACAGCCTTAAAACGCGCCGACTCGTTTTGTCGCTTATTCAACTGAGCGCGTTGATCTAACGCGTGGCAATGGCTCACCAACCAATCTTAGATGCTCGAGCCATTGCCCAATTTGAAGCGGTGCGCTTAGCTGTTAAAGCTCTGTCTCGATTTATAGATCGGATACAAGGACAATAAGCAAATAATGCCAGGCACCACAGAAACAAACAAAACGATAGCAAACATCGCGCTGTCGGATTGCTCGGTAAAGGTTCCTGCCAAAGACTCAATAAAGCCAAATAGATGCAAGCCTAATCCCGCGATGCCAGCACCTAATGCTAAACCAAGCTTTTGTCCCATCACCCAAATACCGGTGAAAGCCCCTTCTTCAGCAAAGCCTGAGCGCTCACGTTCAGCAGCTATCACATCGGGAACGATGGCAAAGCAAAATAACTGCTGTCCTGCGTTAGCAATACCTAGCACCGTCACCGCTAACCAAAAACCCAAAGTACTGTCTTTAGCAAACCAAAACAGCGCCATACCTAACGCATAAAATACCGTAGCAATATAGAAACCATGGTATTTACCGATACCTCGCGCCAGCTTGGTCCACAACACCGTGGTTAATACAGTTAATGTCATGACTCCAAGAAAAATCTTGCTGATAGTTAAATCATTATTACCGAGCCAATACTTGTTGTAATAAGTCCGCAGCGCTGAGTTCCCACTCACTGAAATCATCTGGATAATAAAACCCAACCACAGCCAAGCAAAGGCCGGCACACGCAAAGGTAATAATAATTGACCACTATTTTGCGTGCTGCGCTGAATCACGCGCCCAGAACCCGTGCCTAATACTGTGGTAGCCATTGCCGCAAAAGACATCAATCCCACCAATAAGCCCATGGTGGCAAATGCAGTTTTATCAGCTCCACCACTTTGCACTATCCATGGTGCTAAACCACCCGCCAACATAAAGCCAACTGACAAAAACACACTGCGCCAGCCCGACACTCGTGTACGCACTTGCGCATCATCGGTAACTTCCGAAAGCATGGTGATATAGGGCACTTCAAAAAAGGTATAAGCTGTTGTGGTCAGCGTATACAAAATGAGCACCCAAGCTAAAGAATTATGCCAATGACTAAAATCTGGCGGTGTAAATAAGGCAACAAAACCAATTAAGAAAAATACTGAGCCTACCGCCATAAACGGACGACGACGTCCCCAACGAGATTGAATCCTATCCGACCAGCGCCCAATTAATGGGTCGGTAAAAAACTCTACCAACTTGGGAAAGAGCAGTGCCAACCCAGCGGCTGCTGGCGGAATAGCCAAAGCTTCGGTCATAAAATACAGCAGTAATATTTGTGGGGCAATGACAAAAATTGCGGTCCCAACACTGCCCACACCATAGGCCAGCTCAAACTTTACACCGAGATCAGTAGCACCTTTTTGCTTACTTATAGGCATCGCAAGGGTCCCCTTGAATTATCGTTATTATGGGATCAAGTACATTGACGGCCTGTCCATATAGGTGAAGACACCCACGTTAACGCCGAGGTTAGAACTGAGCGTATTCGGATCTCGATACGCTCAGTAGGGGTTGCTTATGACGAAGTCAGCACCGTCAAACCAGCACCTTCAGGCCCGCAAAACGGATCTAACAAAGGAAAAAAATCATCTGGATTAACGATTTCTTCTGGGGCAAAAACACCACTCTGCGCCAATCGCCCTTGATGCAGCAGCGGCAAAAACAATGCATGGGGAATACCCGTAATAGTCGCCATGCCGCCGGCTGGGCGATTCTTAATAAAAGCCCCAGCGGTCGCTGCTTGACCATTTTTACGTCCTGCCGCATAGGCTAAAGCGCCTGGCACATCTTCACGCTCTGCCTTGGCCAAACGCTCCTGCCGTGCTTCACGACCACCATCTGCTGCCAGCATGCGTGCGGCATCATCAACAGTAAGCTGCCCAGCTGCCACAGCGCCAGCCACTTGGCGTAAGTCATCAACAATATCGTCAATGCCCAGCATGCCGTTATAGCAGTTTTGTAACTCCGGAAAACGTCGTACCAAAGTCACCGCCTCTGGATGGCCTAAGGACCAGACATCCAAAGCCCCCAAGGTAGGAAAATCAATTTGCGAGTGCTCCAGTGGCGTGGTATCAAGCGCCTTGCCATCCCGCAGCACCCTAATTTTCTCCGACAAACAATGCATCAAATGCACCGCAGCGGCATCCACATGCCCTTCTGCCACTGGCGGAGTAAAACCATCGTCATCATTGACTGCACCAGACAATTTCCAAGCTGAAACAATGGTATCCACTTCATCTAAAGCAGTTGCGGCTTTTACACAGAGCAAGTTAACAATACCCGGACTGGCACCTAAACCAATCACTGCAGTCACACCTTTTTGCTTGGCGCGTTCGTTTAACTTGAGCATCGCAACGGTCGGCTGCCAGTCATCACAGATATCACTGTAATGCTTACCGGCCTCAATCGCTGCAGTTAAAATCGGCACTCCAAAACGGAAAAACGGCCCAGCCGAGTTCAACACCACATCCACTTGTGCAATCGCTTGGCCTAAGGCCACTTCATCGGTTACGTCTAGATATATCGCTCGTACCCGCGCATCGTTCAACGAGGCAACAAAACTCTCAGCCAGTTCGCCATCAATCCCTGCCACAATAATTTCCGTAATGAAATCAAAGGTCAGCGCCGCACGTACTGTGGCGCGCCCCATTCCACCGCTGCCACCAATTGCTAATACTTTCATACCAAATTTCCTTGCCGCTAACTGAGGCAGAGAAGCGCCAACGCCCTCCTCTGCTCTAGCTCTTATTGATTATCGAACACCGGAGTTACGCAGTGCTGCTGGCGTAAAGTCAGAAAAACGTGCCGGCACATCAAACTTAAAACTCTGACGCTCTTCGTTTTGCATCCCCAAAGCCAAGTAACGCCCAGCATTAAGATCGTAAATCACTTCCAAGGTATAAGCCGGCGCTTGCGCATGGTAATACTGCTGCATATGCCCTTCGGCCACGCGCCACAACTGTCCGCGACCGTCATAATGATCAACAATGGCTAGCTGCCAAGTGTCTTCATCAAAGTACATAGTGCGTTTAGCATAAATATGGCGCGCTTCTGGCTTGACCGTAGCCACTACTTCCCAAACACGGTGCAATTCATAGCGTGTATGGTCTTGATTCAAATGGCCAGGTTTTATGATGTCGGTATATTTTAGGTCTGGAGAATCGAGCTTATAGCTGTTGTATGGAATATACATTTCACGCTTGCCAACCAACTGCCAGTCATAACGATCCGGTGCTCCGGAGAACATATCGAAGTTATCTGTGGTTCTTAAGCCATCTGCTGCTGTGCCTGGACCATCGTAATCCACTTGCGGAGCTCGACGCACACGACGCTGACCAGCGTTATACACCCATGCTGAGCGTGGTTCTTTAACCTGATCTAAGGTTTCATAGACCAGCAGTACGTTACCTGCCAAACGCGATGGTGCTGTCACTTGCTGCTTAAAATAAGAGACAATATTTTCTCCTTTGCCAGCAGGTAAGTCGGGTAGGTCTTGCGGTGCGGCAACAGTTTCATCAAAACGAATCGGCGTAAATGCACCATTGACCTGTGGAGTTGCCTGGGTGATCACACGTTGTAAATTACCACCGCGATAACGAGTGACGTGGTTCCATTGCACCTCTAAACCCGTTTTTGGAATTGGAAAGGCGTAGTAACGGCTCTCATTAAAGTGATCAACTGCATAGCCACCATCAGCAGCAATGGTTTTTAAAGCACTTACTTTTGCACGAGCATAAATATCATCTGGCAAAGCAGCACTACGGCGACTCTGATAAATGGGCATTTTGAAAGTTTCCGGGTAGCGCTTAAACATCGCTACCTGCCCCTCCGACAACTGATCCTTATACTGCTCAACATTATTGGCGGTAATTACAAACAGAGGTTTGTCTTGCGCAAAAGGGTCTTCCAGGAATCCTCGTTCATCGACTTTACCGGCATTAACCGGTAAGCCACCGGTCCATTCAGGGATCGTGCCCGCCGCATTACCGGCACGCTCAGCACCAATTGGTGTCAACTTAGCACCCAACTGTGCGGCCTCTTCAGGGGATACTGCTGCTTGTGCAGTTAGTACAGCGCCGATACAAAAGCTCAGTGCGGTATATTTAAAAACTGAAATATTCATTATACGACCTCAAACATCCGAACTATTGATTAGAAATTCACCGCAAAACTTAAAGCTACGAAATCACGATCAACTTCTGTGTTGTAACGGCCACCAAAAAAATTGGTGTAGCTCAAACTCGCGGTGTAATTGGTCAAATAGTTCGCATCTAGACCAACACTGATCGCTTTAGAGTTTTCGATAAAATTATCATTGGGTCCATAACCATAGACATCATGCGACCAAGACAGATTCGGCTCTAGATTCACCCCAGCAAAAACGTTGCTGTACTCAAGACTCGCTGATGCTCGGTAACCCCAAGAGTTTTTCGTCGCATAGCCAGCGCTGCGAGTGTCACCAAACACTGTGTCACGACCGTAACGCGCCTTGCGCTGACTTTCCAAACCTCCCACATGAGTGAACGCTGCCTCACCCACCAGCACCAATTGCTCAGCACCTAGCACCTGATCCAGGGTATGAATTAGGGTCGATTGAATCTGCGTTACTTCTTTGCGGTTGTAGCCACGCACCTTGCCGCTGGGACTCACTTGTAAATTCGATAAACTTGCATCCACTGGTGTCAGTAACGCGGTAGTCATGTCGGCAGCATTCAGAGCTACAGGCGCATTAGGACGGTAACTGATCTCACCGCTCCAAGCCGTACCTGTTGGCAATGTTGTTGCGAAACTTGCACCATACAGACGAATATCTTCTGGATAATCCATAAAGTAATTGGCGTTTCCAAAGACCGTTGCCGCTAGCAATCCTTCTAAGGCACCTGGATCGGTGACGCCATTGCCCATCGCTGTTCCAAGGATATTATTTAAATCGCCATACAGATTCATACCTGGCGCTTGGTAGGCGAGAAATGGCACACGACTGTGATAATTCATCACAAAAAAACCGTACTCTGTGGTGCCTGTCTGCCAGCGTAACGCAGCACCCCACTGTCCAGAATCGCGTGCTTTATTGTCTTTCATCCGATTAATAATCACGCCTTCACTGGTGGTGTCATAGCCATGACCATAAGCACCGGCAAAAGGCGCAAGCTGGCCAAGCTGACTGCTCAATACGGTAAAGTTTTGGTCACAACCTGGCGGCGCGACATCACCGCCAAAGAAGGTGCCGCAGTTATCTAAAACATAAGGCTCCCACTTCACTTGGTAAAAAGCCTCCAAGTTAAGACTGTCACTTAAGCTCTGTGAGGCATACAGCATCTGCGCAGGTAATAAGCCTTCTTTTAACTCAGCCCCAGGGCGACGTAATGCTGCTACGTCCCACGGGTTAATACTGTTAATCCCGCCGCCAATGTAAGTACTCTCGCCCCAACTGACCACTTGCTGACCGACTCGCACATGGCCTGGACGCTCGCCAATACTGTAGTTGTGGTAAACAAAGGCATCGAGTAAATCAAAGCCTGAGGATTTAGCCGCAGGTGAGCGACCTTTATCACTAATTTCTTTGAAAGGTCTGGATTCATCTTTTAACTCAAAGTCATACCAATACTTACCACGGAAAAACGCACCACTATCACCGTAAGTTAAATCTAAATCGTGAACGCCTTTAAAAATTTTCGAGAAGGTTTCACCGCGCTTAAAATTCATGCGGCCATCATCACCGGTAGATGAAGCACCGCTGCCGCCATTATTTTCATCAATCAATTTACGGCTAGGTTTGCTGGTGCCCCAGCTCGCACCAATGGATAACTGTGAATCAAAACGCCCTTGAATCTCCCCTAGATCAAAGTCAATTGCATGCCCTGACGTTGCAAAACTGATTGCGGTAGCCAAGACAGACACTTTAGCTACCGAGAGTGTCTTATTATTCTTCATTTTGCCTCTCCACCAACTGACAGAAGACTCGATTGAAACGTAGGAGGGCAAGCAAGGTAAGTCCTCTTAATAAGGCTTTGACAATGCATCCAAAAGGATTAATGACGCTTCAAAACAGCTTCTTTCTTAATATCCAGCAAGCAAACCCAGATAAACGCTACCTTAAGTAACATACCTTGGCTGAATCATGCCCATAGAGCCGACTCAAACGCGCAACCCATAAGCACCTCGCAGAACATCAACTAATCCCTTATTATCAAAGCTTGCATTCTTTGGCTTATCGAGGGCGCGTAATGCCGTTTAATGTTGTTTATCAGCCGCCGCGCTTACCACAACAACACTTACCTAGACCTAGACTGAGCAAAGCCCTGTTAGGCTCTTCTGCACGGGTAAAACTGGTCTGCGCACCTGCTGGAACCGGAAAAACAGTACTTTTAAATGAGTGCTTACAGCAGCTTGATGCATCTGCTGAAATTCGCTGGTTGCGCAGCAGTAACGATGTCGAGACAGCAACAGCGCTCTCAATGCAAATTGCCCATGCATTATTACTAAAAAACGATACAACCTTAATCGAGACACTGAGTAACTTTAATACACCGTTGCATTTAGTCATTGACGACTTCAGCCCAACTGCTGACGAACACGCTGACGCTTTACTGGCTCGTCTAGTTGCACTCAGCAGCCCACATATTCACTGGTGGATCAGTTGTCGACGCCCGCTTACCAATAAGTTCTCACGCCTCATCCTAGAAGAAACGGCCTATGAGCTCAGTGATAGCGTACAACTCTCCTTTACCACTACTGAAGTTGTGGCCTTATTTGCTCTAAAAGATATTGAGCTATGTGGCAAGCAATTGGCGTTTATCATGCAGCACTCGGCGGGCTGGTGTATCGCAGTTAAAGCGTTACTGGCTGACCCTGAATTGATCCATCTAAAAACCTGGCCAGAGCACTTTATCCACTACGTTAACAGTGAGTTGTTTAGCCAGTTCTCCGAGCAAGAATATGAGTTTTGGTTACTGCTGGCCCATTTGCAAAATTTTAATACCAGCTTAATTGCTTACATTTTAGAAACTGACGAAAAAAGCTGCGAACAACAACTCTCTACTTTTGTTGCGGCTGGTGTTTTTGTGGAGCGCAAGCATGTTCCTTTAGGCTGGTTTAACGTTTTTACACCATTATCTTACTATGTCCGCCATCAGCCTCACGATACGGCGCACCGCTGGCATTTACGCGCCAGTCAATGGTATGCCAGCCAAGGTAACTGGCAAGCAGCCGTTGAGCATGCATTAAGAGCAGGTCACGATGAAGAAGCCATAAGCATGCTGCAAGAGATTTCTGATGAAGATTCTATGAGCGGCGAAAACGTTGCGGTGCTTTTGCAACTTAGAAACTCACCAGCACAAGATATTTTGTTCAGTACTCCGCGCCTAATTTCATTAATTACTGGAGCACAAGTCTTTAGTGGGCAGCTAGATAGTGCGCAGCAATCTCTCGAGCATTTAGTTAATTTTTTGCCACAACCGACTGCCAAACTACAAGCAGATTTATTAGCTCAATGGCAAGCATTCACCGGCTGGATCGCTCATTTACGCGGGGAAGCAGAACCTGCACAAGAACATTTACATGCTGCCTTACAGTGGTTATCCGATGATTTTTGGGAAATCCGTTTAACCTGCTATAGCGCTCTAACCCAACAAGCACTACTGGTAGGTGATCTGGACTTAGCGCGATCAATCAATCGCACAGCTTTACGCCTATCTCGTCAACAAAAAAGCGTGTTATTTGAAGCCTACCTTGAACTCGACCATGCGCAGCTATTAGAGCATCGCGGCTCGTTTACTGATGCGGAAAACATTCTAGATAAGGCCTGCATATTACTCAGTGAAGATAGCAGTATTAAAAGCCCTATTTTGGGGCGCTTGCAATTACGTTTTGGCCAACTAAAAATGCGTCAAGGCGATAAAAATCAAGCACACCATCATTTTACCGAAGGCTTGCAAGAAGCTTTGCGCTGGGGAGATCATCGTGGCGTTTACGGTCACTTTGGTTTAGCACTGCTGGATGTAGAAGATAAAAATTATAATAGCGCATTAGAACGCTTGCGCGATGCAGAACGTTCCATGCAAAAAAACTATATTCCCGAACCGCTGTACCGTGCAGCGCTTATACTTACTGGCAGCATCATTGTGCTACATCAAGGCAAGTATTCATCGGCACAAACCTCTCTTAGTGGCATCTTAGATCGCTATGCATCATTACCGAAGCATACTGCTCCACCTGCGTCCTTTGAGTTACTGCCGCAGGTGAGGCTGTATTTAGCGATTGCGCACATGTTGCAAGATAACCTCGCGCCAGCACAGAGCTTAATTAAACAAGTGCATGAGTACGCCGAACAACATGGCTTTCTTGATTTACTGGCGCACTCCCGCAGTATTTTACGCTTACAGCAGCATCTACAGAGCAGCAACTTAGCATGCAGCCATGAGCAATTCGAGCATATTCTCGCTCCGTGCTTGCAGGCTGGTCTATTGCAAGCGGCCAATGAACTGCAAGTGCTCTTTGCGCAACAACTGCAAAAAAACATAGACCAAGAAGAGCTATTAAGCCCTCGCGAACTTGAGGTTTTACAATGGATTGCAGACGGTTTAGCTAGCAAACAAATTGCCGAGCATATGCATATCTCTGTACATACCGTAAAAGCACATATTCAGCGTATCTACAAAAAACTAGAAGTCTCACGCCGCACTCAAGCCGTTGCTAAAGCCGAGCTTTTAGGTTTATTCAACAACCATTAAAAAACCCGCAGCGTTGCCGATGCGGGTTTTGGGTACAGCTAAAACAAATTAAACTTTGCTACGAGCATGACGCTTACGATCGTTTTCGGTCAGATGTTTTTTACGCAGACGAATTGATTTCGGCGTTACTTCAACAAGCTCATCGTCCTCAATAAACTCCAGCGCTTGCTCAAGAGAGAAGCGGATTGGCGGAACCAATGCGGTGGTCTCTTCTTTACCGGTTACGCGCATGTTGTCGAGTTTCTTAGCTTTCGTTGGGTTAATCGCCAAGTCGTTATCACGACTATGGATTCCCACCAACTGACCTTCATAAACCTCTTCACCAGGTGACAAGAATAACTTACCACGCTCTTGCAAAGTTTCCAGCGAGTACGTCAGTGCTTTACCGGTCGCCATAGAAACCAACACGCCCTGCTGACGGCTAGTGACTTCGCCCGCTTTGATTGGGCCATAGTGGCTGAACATACCAGTCAAAATACCTGTGCCAGAAGTCATGGTCATAAACTGGTTACGGAAACCAATCAAGCCGCGCGAAGGCACAGTGTACTCAAGACGAATACGACCTTTACCGTCTGGAACCATATTGGTTAACTCACCGCGGCGCAGACCAAACTGCTCCATGATCGAACCTTGATGCTGCTCTTCGATATCTAGAATGACATTTTCGTACGGCTCTTGCTTAACGCCATCGACTTCTTTGATCACAACTTCTGGACGCGAAATACCCAGTTCATAACCTTCACGACGCATGGTTTCAATCAGTACTGACAGGTGTAATTCACCACGACCCGATACTTTAAACTTATCTACGTCCTCGCCCTGAACAACACGTAATGCCACGTTGTGCAGTAATTCTTTTTCCAGACGCTCTTTAAGGTTACGGCTAGTAACAAACTTACCTTCTTTACCGGCAAACGGTGAGTCGTTGACTTGGAATGTCATGCTCACAGTTGGCTCATCAACGCTCAGCGGTGGCAACGCTTCAACGTGCTGCTGGTCGCACAAGGTGTCAGAAATGAACAATGGCTCAAAACCACTGATACATACGATATCACCCGCTTGCGCTTCTTCAACTTCAACACGGTGTAAACCGTGGTGACCCATCAGTTTCAGGATACGACCGTTACGGCGTTTACCTTCAGCATCAATTGAAGTCACTGGGCTGTTGGCTTTGATCCGGCCACGAGCAATACGACCAATACCGATAACGCCGAGGAAGTTATTGTAATCCAGTGCAGAAATCTGCATTTGGAATGGACCATCTAAGTCAACTTTCGGAGGCTCAACAAAATCAACGATTGCTTGGAACAAAACGTCCATATTCTCCGTCATTTCCGCTGGGTCTAAGCCGGACACACCGTTCAGAGCACTGGCATAAACGATTGGAAAATCAAGCTGATCTTCAGTTGCACCTAAGTTATCAAACAGATCAAATACTTGATCAACAACCCAGTCAGGACGCGCGCCAGGACGGTCAACTTTGTTAATCACAACAATAGGGTTCAAACCGGCTTGGAATGCTTTTTGCGTAACGAAACGGGTTTGCGGCATTGGCCCATCAATGGAGTCAACCACCAACAATACGCAGTCCACCATGCTCATTACGCGCTCAACTTCACCACCGAAATCAGCGTGACCTGGAGTATCCACAATATTAATGTTGTAGTCTTTCCATTTGATTGCAGTGTTTTTCGCTAAAATGGTGATTCCACGTTCTTTTTCTTGATCGTTGGAATCCATGACGCGGTCAGAGTCGAGCTCTTTACGGTCGAGGGTGCCCGATGCGCGTAAAAGGGCGTCAACCAAGGTCGTTTTACCATGGTCAACGTGGGCGATAATGGCAATATTGCGTAAATTCTCAATCACAAGCTTATCTCAAGTAAAATATGTAGGCTGCACGCAAAGCGCGTCAGATGTATCGTACGTAACAGGGGTGTTATCAGTCTGGTGGGCGTAGCTGCTGCGGCATGGCCACACAGCTCCATAAACACACCCATAACAAGTATCTAATCATGCGTGACTGCTTGCGTGCGACGGCTGCGCTGGATCAGGACGGTACACGCGGACATTTGCATAACCTTCATGCAATAAGTGATGAGCATGTAATTTACTCATCATACCTTGATCGCAATACAGTAGATATTGGCGATTAGGATCAAATTCTTTAAAGCGGCTGTTAATCGCATAAAAAGGTACTGCCAGTTGCTCAATACCTGCAAGTTTTAACGGCTGGTCTTCAACCTGGTCAGGATGGCGAATATCCACAACAATCTGCCCAGACAGTGCCTCTTGCACTTCTTCAACGTGTACATCTTTGCCCAGCTCATCGAGCACTTTATCCATGGTGACACGGCTGGCACGCTCTACTGCACGCTGTAAAATATCAGCATCTAAACGGCTTTCTTCATGCTCAACTCGACCCAACTTAACGCGAGTTTTAGGATTCACAGAAATCACGCCGCAATACTCAGGCATATTTTCGGCAAACTCAGCCGTACCGATTTCTACCGCGGTGCTAATAATATCTTGCTTATGTTCGGTAATCAGCGGGCGCAACACCAACTTACTAGTGGCTTTATCAATCACCGCGAGGTTGGTCAGGGTTTGGCTGGCCACTTGCGAAACCGCTTCACCCGTCACCAAAGTATCCAGATCCAAATCATCGGCGATTTTCTCAGCCGCTTTGAGCATCATGCGCTTGAGCACAACTCCCATATGGCCGTTATCAACATTTTCTAAAATATCACCGAGCACTTCTTCAAACGGCACACTGACAAACAGTACACGATGTGAACTGCCATATTTATTCCATAAATAATACGCAACTTCTTTAACGCCAAGCTCGTGCGCTCGTCCGCCTAAATTAAAAAAGCAGAAATGCGTTAATAAGCCACGGCGCATCATTTTATAAGCAGCAACAGTTGAATCAAAGCCACCGGACATCAAGACCAATGATTGCTCAACAGTGCCGAGCGGATATCCTCCGATACCTTGATGGCGCTCATACTCAATCAACAGTCGCTGATGACGCACTTCAAAGCGCACTTCAATATCAGGTTTACGCAAATCAATCCCTGACGCGCCACACTGTTGACGCAATTGACTGCCGACATAACGCTCAGCATCCATTGAGCTAAAACTATGTTTACCAATACGTTTACAGCGTACAGCCAAGCTGTGCCCATCAATCAAATCGGCATAGTGCTCTTTGCAGCGCAACACAATGTCATCTAAATCGCCGAGCGGATATTCCAATACTTGGAAAAAATGTGAAATACCTGGCGTGCAACGCAAGCGTGCATAGAGTTCTTGCAATTGCGCTGGATCATCTAGAGTTGTAAATAACTCTAGGTTGTCCCACTCTCCCTCGACCCGAACTTTAGGGTCAAGATCGCGTAAGATCGTTCGAATATTTTTGCCCAACTGGCGCATAAATTGCCGACGCACAGGCCGACTTTTAATGGTGATTTCAGAAAAAGATTTTAGAATTAATTTCATTGCACAAACAGGTCGCTAAGAAGGGTTACCAAAGCAACCGCAAAAATGGCTGCAGATGATAGCAGCTTTTTCTAAAAGATGCTCAAAAAACGAGC
>JAAXZZ010000245.1 GCA_012719655.1 Gammaproteobacteria bacterium
ATCAACAACCAGTTGGGCTGCTTCGAGTCGAAACTCAGGGCTGAAATTACGTTTTGGTCTTGTTTTCATACTGTCACCTAATTGCTTCCTGGTGCATAGTAGCACCTCTAATTAGGTGGCCAAATTCACTATGCCACTACAAAGCGAAGCCAGGGACGGCGAAGCGCCCGAATCGAGCCATGACGGCTCGTTGAGGGAAAAGCAGCATAAGGGCGGTGCGGTTGGCGTATGTCTGGCAAGCAATTTTTAAAACAAGCAAGCACCTTAATCTCCTAAAATTCCAGCGCTGAGCACGCCGCACCGCGCAGCAACTGTTCTCCCGCGATTAACCCCTCCAGGGTTCAACGCCGGCGCTATGTCATCCCTGACTGCGCGTGCCACAGCTGCCGCGCAGTGCTCAGTGATCAGTTGTGTTGTTTGCTAGCCAGCAACAACGTGCACTTGCGAACGACTAACGACACTGTCAGGCGAGTAGAGTAAGTGGGTCAGTTTGCTAAGTTTTAAAGAGACTGTTGCGGACTCGAGTGCAACAATAATGCTCAACGAGCACCGCCCTTGTGCTGCGGCAAGCGTAGCCAGGGACGGCGAAGCGCCCGAATCGAGCCATGACGGCTCGTTGAGGGAAAAGCGCATAAGGGCGGTGCGGTTTGCGTATGTCTGGCAAGCAATTTTTAAAACAAGCAAGCACCTTAATCTCCTAAACTTCCAGCGCCGAGTATGCCGCACTGTGCTACAGCTGTTCTCCCGTCGACGAACCCTTCCAGGGTTCAACGCCGGCGCTACGTCATCCCTGACTGCGCTTGCCACAGCTGCCGCGCAGTGCTCAGTGATCATGCTGCTTGCTAGAGAGTCAGCACCGTATGCTATGAGCTTGAGTCAGCGGTCTATAAATAATTCGCTAACTGATTGCGTTGTACCTCAAGAACCTGTTTTTGAGTATGAAATCAACTCTGATTGCTCTCATGCCGGATAAGAGGTTAGCGTCATACCCTAGAATGAACTGTAGGGTATGAGCGGAGCTTTAGTGTCATTTATTTATCAAGAAGAGTAATCAACTTAGTTGAGTTAATTAAGTTGTCACCAACTGGGCAGCGCTGCTCAATTTTATCTAAAAAAGCCTGTTTGGCTTCATCGTCTAGGTCAGCATCAATGTTGACCTTTAAGCGCATTTCTTGAAAGCCTGGCCGGGCTTCGGTTTTGCGGCCGAGTAAACGATCTGGATCATAATCTGCTTCGACAACAAAGGTCATGCCACGCAAGGTGATTTTTTCTTGAAAAGCAATAATGCGACCAATACTGCCGACACATCCAGCGTAGGCGGCGAGAATGAGCTCCGGTGGCGCTGGGCCTAAATCAGCGCCACCTGCATTTTTAGGTTGATCCATATAAACCTTGTGCTCACCGCACATAATTTCAATGGTCATACCCGCGCCCATGTGACCTGTGGCGCGTAAGGTTTTCATAGCCATGCTCAATAGTCCTCAAAATATAGCAACCTGGAGTAGCTTGCCGATATTAGAGATTATACTATATTTAAATACAAAGTGTTTTGATG
>JAAXZZ010000001.1 GCA_012719655.1 Gammaproteobacteria bacterium
AGTTTTCTTCAGTAGTACGTCGAGTTGACTGCGTGCTTCTTCCAGCTGATTGGCGCGAATCAACGCCAAAACTAATCCATAGCGTGCCGGCTCCGATTGTGAATCATCGGCAAGCTGGTTGCGAAAACGTTTCAAGGCTAAACCAGGCGTGTCTTCAAAAGTCAGCTGTAAGCGTGCGCGGATGAGTTGGTAGTACACACTGTCGACCACACCTTGGCCGTCACTGTATTGTTCAGCGCGGTTGCGCGTATCGGCAATCCGAGACTCAGAAACAGGGTGTGTCAGTAAAAACTCAGGTGGCATACGGTCGTAACGGTATTGACGCATCAGGCGCTCAAACATGCTCGGCATGGCGCGCGGATCAAAGCCCGCTTTGGATAAATTGACTAAGCCGATACGGTCAGCTTCTTGCTCATTCTGGCGTGAAAAACGTCGTTGTTCTTGAATGGCAGCGGCCTGTGTTGAAGCAATTGCCGCCATGCCGATATCACCGCCACCGGCCGCAGCGGCAATTACCCCGGCCAGCATTGCTGCCATTAACGGGATTTGCATGCGTTTTTGTGCTTCTAAACCACGGGCAAAGTGGCGTTGTGATAGGTGCGCTAATTCATGCGCCAGCACCGAGGCATACTCCGCTTCAGTTTGTGCGTGTAAGAACAGGCCGCCGTTGATACCAATAATGCCGCCGGGAGCAGCAAAGGCGTTCAGTTGTGGGCTGGCTAGGAGAATAAACTCGAGACGACGATCATTGAGTTGACTGGTTTGTGCTAAGTGATACACGCTGCGTTCAACATACTCTTTAAGTAGCGGATCCTCAAGTTGGCGCACTTGGCCGCGTAAAATACTCAGCCAAGCACGTCCCAGTTGATGTTCTTGCTCAGGCGAAACAATGGATGAGCTGGAGTCTCCGAGTGAAGGCAGGTCGCTGGCCAAAGCAGGCGGCGCCAATAGACAGGCCAGTACGAATAGAGCGGGGCGGAAAAACGGCATGGCACTCTCTTTACGGGTTTGACGATGGTATACGCTACAATGCGCGAAAACTCTGAGCAAGGCTAGCAATTGAAATTGCATCTGACTACTTTGACCATGGGGATGCGCAAGTGTTCTTTAAAGAAGGTGTAGCTAAATGAATAAAACAGTGTGGCAACATGATGTGGAAGTGGATGCGCAAGGCTTAGCCTGTCCGATGCCATTGTTAAAGGCTAAGCTGGCGCTCAATAGTATGCCGATTGGTGCAGTATTAAAAGTGCTGGCCACGGATGCTGGTTCGCAGCGTGATTTTCGATCCTTTGCGAGCTTGGCGGGTCACAGTCTGCTCGCTGAAACAGTCGAGCAGGCTGTGTTTACTTATTGGCTACGCAAAGACTGCTGATCGTTCACATGCTAACCCTATTCATTAGCTGACAAAGCTTGCGCGGCGCTCAGCACTTGCGCAGCGTGGCCAGCCACTTTAACTTTGCGCCATTCGTTACGTAAAACGCCTGCAGCGTCAATTAAAAAAGTGCTGCGTTCAATGCCCATGTGCTCTTTGCCATAGAGTTTTTTCAATTTGATTACATCAAATTGTTTGCACAGGACTTCTTCGGGGTCACTGATCAGCTCAAAGGGCAGGTTGTGCTTGGCTTTAAAATTTTCATGACTGCGCATGCTGTCGCGTGAGACACCAAAGACTAAAGTGTTTGCAGCTGTAAATTGCTCATGTAAGTCGCGGAAATCTTGACTTTCAGTGGTGCAGCCTGGGGTGTTGTCTTTCGGGTAAAAATACAATACGACATTTTTTCCTGCTAAATCCGCCAGTTGCACGGTTTTTTCACTGGTAGCTTGTGCTGTGAAGTTGTCAATAGGTTGGTTCAGCATCGGTATTCCTCACGCTTAAGGTGTTTGTGGGCGCCAAGGCTCGATTAAAGCATCTAAATTTAGCGAATCCGCAAAGTCTAAAAACTGATCGCGCAGCCAGTTGATTTGCGTACTGGCTAATAAAGTCACGGTAATCGTTGCATTGAGCATGGTGGTATCGGTTTGAGGCGCTTGATAGGTGTCGTACGTAATGTTTTCTAAGCCAATCTGGTGATTGACAAAGAATTGACATAATTCTGCAAGGATGTCTGGACGATATAACGCACTGACATAAACAATATAAGGTAGCGCTTGCGGACGTTCTTCTTCATCTTCGCTGCGGGTGTGCGTCAGTTGTAAATCATGACGTTTGGCTAAAGAGGCTAAACTGCTCTCTAGACGCGCTAAAGCATCCCAAGAACCGCCCGCTTGAACAACTAAAGCACTGTATTGGCCGTGGCGAGTTAAGCGACTGCTGATCACTGAGCAGCGGTTTTCTTGGCAGGCGCGGCAAATCACGTTAGTCAGTTCTAATGGGTCGCGGCCGGTGGCGCTTATTAAGAGGTATTGATCACGTAACGGGAGAACAGACATTTAACATTCCTGCAAAGATTTTGAGCGTATTTTACGCCTCTAAGAGCGCTAGGGTAACGAAAAGAGGCGACAAGTGGAATGGCAAAGACGCGAGCAGTGCTTGTGCAAGGCGAAAGGCATCAGTAACATTACTGATCTCTTATATTTCTATTCTATTTTGGCAGGAGCGGTTGCATGATTTCGGGCAGTATGGTCGCAATAGTTACGCCCATGGATGCGCACGGCGCACTTGATTGGCAAGCTTTGTCAAGGCTTGTTGATTTTCACTTGCAAGAAGGTACTGATGCATTGGTTGTTGTGGGCACCTCTGGTGAGTCGGCAACATTGAATGTTGAAGAGCACGTTGAAGTGATTCGTCGGGTGGTTGAGCAAGTCAAGGGCCGCATTCCTGTGATTGCTGGTACTGGCGCCAACTGCACACGTGAAGCAGTCGAATTAACCAGTAATGCAAAAAATGTTGGTGCTGATGCCTGTTTATTGGTAACGCCATATTACAACAAGCCGACCCAAGAAGGTCTCTATCAGCACTTTAAGCACATTGCTGAAGCTGTAGCCATTCCGCAGATTCTCTATAACGTCCCAGGTCGCACGGTCTGCGATATGCTGGCGGACACTGTCGTGCGCTTGTCTGCAGTGCCTAATATTGTTGGTATTAAAGAGGCCACTGGTGACATTGCTCGTGCTAAAGATATTATCGCCCGCGTACCCAGCGACTTTTATGTGTACTCTGGCGATGATGCGACCGCTTATGAGCTGATGCTGGCTGGCGGCAAAGGTAATATTTCAGTGACGGCCAATATTGCGCCACGTGCGATGCATGAGCTGTGCCAGTTGGCGATGGCTGGTGATGCGGCAGGGGCTAAAGCACTCAATGACCGCCTGATGCCGCTGCATGAGAACTTATTTTTAGAAGCGAATCCAATTCCGGTAAAGTGGGCGTTGCAACAGATGGGCTTAATTGAGCAAGGCATTCGTTTACCGCTGACTTGGTTCAGCGAGCAATACCATGACACTTTACGCCAGGCCATGCGTCAGTCCGGCATTTTAAATTAATTTGAGGTTTTAAAACGCATGAAGCGATTTGCCGGAATATGTATGCTAGCTGTCACTGCCAGCAGTATTACAGGCTGTGGATGGTTGATGGGTAAAGACGGTTACTTTCGTGACCGTGGCAGTGATTATCTTGAAGCGCGTCCAACGCCAGTTATGCAGCTGCCTGCAGGTACGCAAGCCAAACATCTTGATCCCTTGCTGCCCATTCCGCATCGTATCACCGCCGCGGCACCTACTGGCGACTATCAAGTACCGCGTCCACAAGCTTTGCCGGCCAGTGCGTTCTCAGGTGATTTTAGCGTGCAGAAAAGTGGTCCTTTAAGCTGGGTCGTGGCGCAGCGTATTCCTGCGCAAGTCTGGCCTGTGGCGCAACAGTTTTTTGAAGAAAATGGTTTTAAACTGGCTGAAGAACGCGCTCATCTAGGTGAGTTTACTACTCAGTGGCAGGCACCAAGTGAGCTTAACGCTGGGCTGGTTCGCCAGTTATGGGGCAGTGCACCGAATGATTTACAAACGCGTTTTCGCGTGCGTATTGAGCCTGGCGTGCAGCGCAACAGCAGTGAAATCTTTATCGATCAAGCTCAGCGCAATGCTGGCAGTCAAGTTGCTGCGCCTTGGTCGGAAAACTCAATCACCAACAGCACTGCAGCCGTATTACTTGAAGAACTTAATGTCTATTTAGCCCAACGCAATGAGAAAGGTGACTCTGTCTCATTGTTGGCCAGTAAGACCACCTACGACACGCCTAAGCGTGTCACCTTAATTGATGGTGGTAACAACACTAAGGTGTTGCGCTTAGATGCCAGCTTTGATCGTGCCTGGTCCAGTGTCGGTCGTGCCTTGAGCGCTGCAGATATTCGCGTGGATGATCTCAATCGCAGCACTGGTGTCTACTACATTGATTTGGCTGAAGGCGCGAAGAAAGAAGAGCCGGGTTTCTTTAAGCGTTTATTTAGCTCTAAAAATAAAGTGGCTGAAACAGTCAGCAAAGAGCGCTATATCGTGCGTTTGACCGCAATTAACCAGCAGGTGTTTGTCAGCGTTGAGCGTGACTTAGAAACCTTAGCCCCGGCCGATGTCAGCTTGCGCGTTTTAGAGCAGTTGCGTAGCCATTTAGACTAGTTTCAAGCTCTTCAATTCACCAGCAGGCGAAACGATGATTTCGCCTGCTGCGTTTCTAACTATAGGATTTTTGCAATGAGTCAGCAGCCTTCACTTAGCCTCAAAAAACTCTATTCAGGCAAAGTTCGTGACCTGTATGAAATTGATGATCAGCGCATGCTGATGGTCGCTAGCGATCGTTTGTCTGCATTCGATGTGATTTTGCAGCAGCCCATTCCAGATAAGGGCAAGATTCTCACAGAAATTTCTAACTTTTGGTTCAACAAGCTTGAGCACATTATTCCAAACCATTTCACCGGTGATCAGGTCAGTGATGTGGTCAGTGCGCAAGAGTTGCCGTTGGTGGAAGGTCGCGCGGTGGTGGCTAAGCGTCTTAAGCCGGTTGCAGTGGAAGCCATTGTGCGCGGCTATTTAGTCGGTTCAGGTTGGAAAGAATACCAGCGCAGCGGCACGGTTTGCGGCATCCAATTACCAGCCGGCCTACAAGAAGCGCAGCAGTTGCCAGAGCCTATTTTTACTCCGTCAACTAAAGCTGCAGTGGGCGATCATGATGAAAATATTAGTTTTGCCCAGTGTGCTGAGATTATTGGTGAAGATTTAGCCAAGCAAGTGCGTGATGCATCATTAGCGCTATACCAAGCAGCCGTTGAATACGCTGCAACGCGCGGCATTATCATTGCCGATACCAAATTTGAATTTGGTTTAGACAGTGATGGCACTTTGACTTTGATGGATGAGGCATTAACGCCAGACTCCAGTCGTTTTTGGCCAGCAGACAGCTATCAGGTCGGCACTAATCCTCCGAGCTTCGACAAGCAATTTGTACGTGACTGGTTAGAGAGCAGTGGTTGGAATAAAGAGCCTCCAGCGCCTGCCATTCCGGCAGACATCGTGCAAAAAACGGCCGATAAATATCGCGAAGCGCTGCAGCGTTTAACCCAGTAGTAGACCACCGCTTCACAGGTGTTTGATTGCTCTTTATTTGTTGAAAAAGGTTGCTTAATGTCGGCTTCATTTGTTCATTTGCGTGTGCATAGCGAGTTTTCATTGGTGGATGGCTTGGTACGCATTAAACCATTGATTAAAGCAGTGAGTGACGCTGGTATGCCGGCTGTGGCTGTCACCGATCAGAGCAATATGAGTTCGCTGGTGAAGTTTTATACGGCCGCACAAAAAGGAGGTGTGAAGCCAATTTGTGGTGCTGATATTTGGCTCGCTAGCGCTGAAGAAGATGGGCCGCTGACGCGGATGACCTTGTTGGTGATGACGCCGCAAGGTTATCGCAATTTAACCGAGCTGATTTCCCTCGGTTTTACTGATGGCCAACACAATGGCTTGGCCATCTTGCAACGCGATTGGGTCAAGCAAGCCGCGACAGGTTTGATTGCACTGTCTGGAGCAAAAGAGGGTGAGATTGGCTTGGCTCTGCTGGCGGGTGATAAGGCTAAAGCGACAGAGCTATTGGCTGAGTGGCAAGCTGTATTTGGCGATCGCTTTTATTTAGAGTTGCAGCGTACGCAGCGCCCGAATGATGAAGAGCATGTGCATGCGGCGGTTGCTTTGGCGGCCGAGACAGGTGTGGCTGTGGTGGCCACCAATGATGTGCGTTTTTTACAGCAAGATGATTTTGCTGCACATGAAACCCGTGTCTGTATTGGTGAAGGTCGTACGCTGGATGATCCACGCCGTCCGCGTCTGTATTCGGAGCAGCAGTATTTAAAAACCCCAGCCGAAATGGCCGAGTTGTTTGCTGATATTCCAGAAGCGTTAAGCAATAGCGTTGAGATCGCCAAACGCTGCAATATCGAAGTGCAACTGGGGAAGCACTTCTTACCCGACTTTCCTGTGCCAGAAGGCATGACCATTGATGAGTATTTGCGCCATGTGTCATTTGCAGGGCTGGAAGAACGCCTGTCAGTGACCTTGCCCAAAGACACGCCTGATTATGCTGCCAAGCGTAAAGTGTATGATGATCGCTTGAACTTTGAGCTGGATATTATTATTCAGATGGGCTTTCCTGGTTATTTTTTGATCGTCATGGACTTTATCCGTTGGGCGAAAAATAACGGTGTGCCGGTCGGGCCTGGCCGTGGATCGGGGGCCGGCAGTCTGGTGGCTTATGTGCTGCACATTACCAACCTTGATCCGCTGCTGTATGACTTGCTGTTTGAACGCTTTCTTAACCCAGAGCGGGTTTCCATGCCTGACTTTGACGTCGACTTCTGCATGGATGGCCGTGATCGGGTGATTGATTATGTGGCCAACACTTATGGGCGTACCGCGGTTAGTCAGATTATTACCTTCGGTACCATGGCGGCTAAGGCGGTGGTGCGCGATGTCGCGCGCGTGCAAGGCAAAGCCTACGGTTTAGCGGATCGCCTGTCGAAGATGATTCCGTTTGAAGTGGGCATGACGCTTAGTAAAGCATTTGAGGCGGAAGAGGCGTTACGCGATTTTCTTGCGGCCGATGAAGAAGCTGCAGAAATTTGGGCAATGGCACTCAAACTGGAGGGTATCACTCGCGGCACAGGTAAACACGCCGGTGGCGTAGTGATCGCCCCCACTAAACTGACGGACTTTTCCCCCATTTCCTGCGATGAAGAGGGGGCGGGACTGGTCACCCAGTTTGATAAAGATGACGTGGAAGCCGCTGGGCTGGTGAAGTTTGACTTCTTGGGTCTGCGTACTCTGACCATTATTAAATGGGCGCTAGAAAACATTAACCGTGACCGTGCCAAGGTGGGTGAGCCGCCGCTGGATATCGACTTTATTCCGCTGGATGACAAGCCAACCTATCAAATGCTGCAGCGTGCAGAAACCACCGCTGTATTCCAGCTTGAATCACGTGGCATGAAGGAGCTGATTAAAAAGCTCAAACCCGACTGCTTGGAAGACCTTATTGCTTTGGTGGCCTTGTTCCGTCCAGGTCCATTGCAATCGGGAATGGTGGATGATTTTATCAACCGTAAGCATGGCCGTGCTGAGTTGGCTTACCCGCACTCTGATTATCAATATGAAGGCTTGAAACCTGTTTTGGCACCCACTTATGGGATTATTTTGTACCAAGAACAGGTCATGCAAATTGCTCAGGTGATGGCAGGTTACACCTTAGGTCAAGCCGATATGCTGCGCCGTGCCATGGGTAAAAAGCAGCCTGAGGAGATGGCCAAACAACGTGACGGTTTTGTTGATGGCTGTACCGCCAATGGTATTGATCCGCATCTGGCCGCTAATATTTTTGACTTGGTAGAGAAGTTTGCAGGCTATGGTTTTAACAAGTCGCATTCGGCTGCTTATGGTCTAGTGTCGTATCAGACCGCTTGGTTAAAACAGCATTATCCACCGCAATTTATGGCAGCAGTGTTATCCGCTGATATGGATAACACCGATAAAGTGGTCATTCTGGTCGAAGAATGTCGCAATATGAAGTTGCGTATTATGGCGCCAGATGTGAATCAGTCTGAATACAAGTTCACTGTTAACGCTGAAGGCCATGTGGTTTACGGTCTGGGTGCGATTAAAGGGGTGGGCGAAGGTCCAGTTGAGGCCATTGTTGCTGCGCGGGGTGAACGGCCGTTCACCGATTTATTCGACTTCTGTGCACGCATGGATTTAAAACGTATTAATAAGCGCACACTGGATCCTTTACTGCGCAGTGGTGCATTGGATCGCCTGGGGCCGTACTTTTCTGAGCAGTTCGATGAGTATCAAGCGGGTATTGATCGCAATCGTGCTGTGTTGCTGGCCGCCATGGATGAAGCTATTCAGACGGCTGATCAAGCCGCACGTAACCGCGAAAGTGGTCACATGGATTTGTTTGGCGAGATGTTTGCTGAGGAAGACGTGGATCTGTATGCGCAGTATCGCAACGCGCGCGAGCTGAGTTTAAAAGAGCGTTTGAAAGGCGAGAAAGAAACCTTAGGTTTGTACTTGACCGGCCACCCAATCGATGAATATGAAGGCGAGGTCAGGCGGTTTGCACGCCAGCGTATTATTGATTTACGCCCGGCTCGAGACCCCCAAACAGTGGCTGGTTTAATTGTAAACCTGCGGGTGATGCGCAATAAAAAAGGTGACAAGATGGGTTTCATTACCCTAGATGACCGCTCCGCACGTATTGAAGCATCGCTGTTTGCTGAGGCTTTTAATCAGGCACAAGCCTTGCTGCAAACCGATGCTTTAGTGATCGTTGAAGGTGAAGTCAGTCATGATGATTTTTCTGGCGGTCTGCGTTTGCGTGCTAAACGTGTGATGGGGTTAGAAGAAGCACGCACCAGTTTGGCGCAAAGTTTACGCCTGAATGTGTCTGTGACAGACTTAAGTCGTGACAGTCTTACGCGCTTAAAAGCATTACTATTGCAATATAAAGGTGCGTGTCCACTGACAGTACAATACACCGGAGCTAGCGCTACAGCTTTGTTGGAGTTTTCTGAGCAGTGGAGAATTGAACCTACAGATGACTTGATTCAGGCATTACGTGACCTGTTTGGTAAAGATAACGTCTTTTTACATTATCGTTAATACATCAACATCTGTGATGGTTAGCCAAAAGGCTCGGCCCATACAGAATTTGGTGATTTACGTTGTTACTTTCGCGTAAATCTTAAACATTGCAACACGGCCTTACCGCCGTAACAAAAATGGATGCCCCTGATGAACCCTAGTTTCTTGGATTTTGAACAGCCCATTGCCGATCTTCAGGCGAAAATTGAAGAGTTACGCTTGGTAGGCAATAACAACGACTTAAACATTGGTGAAGAAATTGCGCGTCTACAAGAAAAAAGTAATGCGCAGACTAGAAGCATTTTTGCCAATTTGACCAGCTGGCAAATAGCCCGCATGGCGCGTCACCCGCAGCGTCCTTACACATTAGATTATATTGAGCACTTGTTTACTGAATTTGAGGAGCTGCATGGTGATCGACACTTCGCTGATGATGCAGCGTTGGTCGGCGGTATTGCTCGCTTTAATGATAAGCCCGTGATGGTGATCGGTCATCAAAAAGGCCGTGAAGTACGCGAAAAAGTACGACGCAACTTTGGTATGCCGCGCCCTGAAGGCTATCGTAAAGCCTGTCGATTAATGGAAATGGCAGAGCGTTTTAAAATGCCAATTCTGACCTTTATTGATACGCCAGGTGCTTATCCAGGCATTGACGCTGAAGAGCGCGGTCAGAGCGAGGCTATTGCTTGGAACTTGCGGGTGATGTCGCGTTTGAAAACACCAATTATCTCAACGGTCATTGGTGAGGGCGGTTCCGGTGGCGCATTAGCCATTGGTGTGTGCGACCGTTTGAATATGCTGCAATATGCAACCTATGCGGTGATTTCCCCAGAAGGTTGTGCATCGATCCTCTGGAAAACTGCAGATAAGGCAGCTGATGCAGCTGAGGCTATGGGTATTACTGCTGAGAGTTTACAAGGTTTGAAAATCGTTGATCACGTGATTGCTGAGCCACTCGGCGGTGCGCATCGTGATCTTAAAGCAACCGTTGAGTCGATGCGTGAAACCTTGGCGGCACAATTGGATGAGCTGTTGACCTTAGATACTGACCAATTACTAGCCCGTCGTTATGAGAAGCTTATGGGCTTTGGTATCGCTTAATTGTCAGCGCTTGCCGTACTGGCGCGCCCTAAGGCTTTGCTTGGGTGCGCCTTGCAGCCCTATTCTTGCGGCTGTTTCTTATGTTAGATATTGAAAAACAGATTCTTGATAAGTTGTTGCGTTGGGGCAACAGATCCTCGTTTTGTATCGCTTTTTCTGGCGGTATTGACTCGACAGTACTGTTGCATGCGGTGGCGCATCTGGCCAAGCAGTATCGCTTCCCTCGGTTGCGGGCGATATATATTGAGCATGGCTTACAAGAGGTGGCGCAGACTTGGCCGGCTCATTGTCAAAGGATATGCGCTGAGCTACAGGTGCCGTTAACTGTGATTACAGTCGATGTCGCGCCGACTGCCAGTGTTGAGCGGGCGGCGCGTGAGGCGCGTTATGCCGCCTTTGCTGAGCATTTGCACAGTGACGAGGTGTTGTTGATGGCGCAGCATTTGGATGATCAAGCAGAAACTGTTTTATTTCGACTGCTGCGAGGGGCGGGCGTCTCAGGTTTGCGGGGTATTCCAGAGCAGCGAGCTTTGAGTCTCGGCTACTTGCTGCGACCGCTGTTAGGTCTTAGTCGTCAGCAATTGCAAAACTATGCACAGCAGCGGGGGTTGCAATGGATTGAAGATCCCTCGAATGCCAGCGATGGCTTTGCCCGTAATTATTTACGTCAGCACATTATTCCGCGCCTACAAACCCGCTGGTCCGCTTTGCGTAGTACCTTGCAACGTAGCGCGCAGCATATGCAAGAAGCCCAGCAGCTGTTAGATGAGCTGGCAGAATTGGATCTAAAGCATGCTCAACCGCAAGCCTCTTTAGCTTGGCTGCAGTTGCCTAGCCTTGATTTAAATGCTGTACGAGAATTGTCCTTGGCACGCCAGAAAAATCTCTTACGTTACTGGCTGGCCGCTTTTACTTTGCCGCCTGACAGTGCCCATTGGCAAAGTTGGCAGACATTGCGCGATGCCAAAAGCACGGCCAGCCCTCTCTGGCGTTTGCAGCAAGGCGCACTGCTGCGCAGTCATAATACTGTCTATTGGTTGCCGCAAGACTATTTAGAGGCGCCGCCGGCGCTGCGCTTAACCATTGCTTGCGCTGGACGTTATCAGTTAGCAAATAATGGCTATTTAACGGTCAGCGGTGAGATGCATGCACCATTGCAGATCCGTTATCGCCAGGGTGCTGAACGTTTGCTGATTGCTGGGCGCGGCCATCGTGATGTAAAACGGCTTTTGCAAGAAGAGGGGGTGCCTGCCTTTTTGCGGGGGCGTCTGCCGCTGGTTTTTCAGCAGGATGAGCTGGTGGCGATTGCTAATCTGACACATTTAAATCGCCCCTCGCTCAGCAAGGTTACAATTGCTTGGCAGCTTGTTGACGAGAATCAGTTCGTCTCGACATAGATGTGAATGTGCGCCAGTGGGCAGTTATTGTTTGCTTGATGTACAGTCTTGGGTAATTAAACGTAGAAAAGATGTTTTTTAGTGGTTTCTTGGTTTGAGTCATAAACAGCTTTCGCGTAGACTATTCTCCCGTCTATTAGTTGATTAGTGCAGGTGCTTAATTGCTTCTGTAGCGCTTGGTTTTTAATTGCAAATTATCAAGCACAGCTTTCAATGCTTATCTTCGGCGGTTTGCCGCCTAAACGCAGAATCCAGGGTTATTTATGACGCGCTACATCTTCGTCACAGGCGGTGTTGTTTCTTCATTGGGGAAAGGTATTGCCTCAGCTTCATTGGCCGCTATTCTTGAGGCGCGTGGCTTAAAAGTCACCCTGCTAAAACTCGATCCGTACATCAACGTTGATCCGGGTACCATGAGTCCGTTCCAGCACGGTGAAGTCTTCGTGACCCACGACGGTGCCGAAACTGACCTTGATTTAGGCCACTACGAGCGCTTTGTGCGCACTACTATGACGCAAAATAACAATTTCACCACCGGTCGTGTGTATGAAGAAGTGTTGCGTCGTGAGCGCCGCGGTGACTACTTGGGTGCAACCATCCAAGTCATTCCGCATATTACTGATGAAATCAAACGCCGTATTATTAAAGGCGCGGGCGATGCTGACATTGCCATGGTTGAGATCGGTGGTACCGTCGGTGATATCGAGTCCCAGCCGTTCCTTGAAGCCATTCGTCAGTTACGTGTGGAAGTAGGGGCCAAGCGCGCCATGCTAATGCACTTAACCTTAGTGCCGTACATCGCCACGGCTGGTGAGACAAAAACCAAGCCGACACAGCACTCAGTCAAAGAATTACGCTCGATTGGTTTGCAGCCTGATGTGTTGGTGTGCCGTTCTGATCGTTCGATTGATATTTCTTCACGCCGCAAAATTGCCCTCTTTACTAATGTTGAAGAGCGTGCGGTGGTGAGCTTGCCCGATGTTGATACCATTTACAAAATTCCAGGTATCTTGCATAGCCAGGGCTTGGATGATTTCGTTATTGAGCGCTTCGGTTTAGAGTGCGATGGCGCTGACTTGACTGAATGGGATCGAGTGATTGATGCCAAACTCAATCCTAAGCAAGAAGTAACGGTTGCCATGGTTGGTAAGTACATGGAATTACTTGATGCCTATAAGTCGCTGATTGAAGCAATGAATCATGCGGGTATTGAGACGCACACTCGTGTGAAAATGTTGTATATCGACTCTGAGCACCTTGAAAATCAAGGCACTGAGGTGCTTGAAGGTGTTGATGCAATTTTAGTACCGGGAGGTTTTGGTCTGCGTGGAGTGGAAGGCAAAATCAAAGCGGTGCAGTATGCTCGTGAAAATAACATTCCTTATCTAGGTATTTGCCTTGGTATGCAGGTTGCAGTCATTGAATTTGCACGTAATGTGTTGGGTTGGACAGAAGCCAATTCGACAGAGTTTGATAAGCATACTGCGCATCCTGTCGTGGGGCTTATTTCTGAGTGGCAAGATGCCGATGGTCGCGTTGAGCAGCGTACTGAAGACGCTGATATTGGTGGTACCATGCGTCTTGGTGCGCAAGAGTGCCAATTAATCCCAGGTACTTTGGTGCATGCCAGTTACGGTAAAGACGCTATTGTTGAGCGTCACCGTCATCGCTATGAAGTCAATAACCAATTGTTGCCCCACTTGGTTGAAGCCGGTTTAATAGTATCGGGTCGCTCTGAAGACGGCGCGCTCGTCGAAGTGGTCGAAGTTGCAGATCACCCTTGGTTTGTCGCATGCCAATTCCATCCAGAGTTCACCTCTACGCCACGCGATGGGCATCCATTGTTTAAAGGCTTTGTGGAAGCGGCATTAACCTATAAAGCAGGTAAAGCATGAATCAGAAAATCATTCGTGTCGCCGATATTGAGATTGCCAATGACAAGCCCTTTGTCTTGTTTGGCGGCATTAATGTAATTGAATCCCGTGATTTAGCCATGCGCGCCTGTGAAGAATATGTGCGCGTAACGGAAAAACTAGGGATTGCTTATGTGTTTAAAGCCAGTTTTGATAAGGCTAATCGCTCGTCGATCAATTCTTTTCGTGGCCCAGGTCTTGATGAAGGTCTGAAGGTGTTTGAGGAAATAAAACGCACCTTTAATGTGCCGGTGATTACCGATGTGCATGAGCCGTATCAGGCGCAACCGGTGGCTGAAGTCTGTGACATTATTCAGTTGCCAGCATTTTTATCACGGCAAACCGATCTTGTTGTCGCCATGGCAAAAACCAATGCGGTGATTAATATCAAAAAAGCGCAGTTTTTAGCGCCGCATGAGATGAAGCATATCCTCACTAAATGCGAAGAAGCAGGCAATGATCAATTGATCCTCTGTGAGCGCGGCTCGGCCTTTGGCTACAATAACCTTGTAGTGGATATGCTGGGCTTTGGCATTATGAAAGCGTTTGAATATCCAGTGTTTTTTGATGTCACGCATTCACTGCAAATGCCAGGTGGGCGCGCTGATTCAGCCGGCGGTCGTCGGGCGCAGGTCACTGAATTGGCGAAAGCGGGGATGAGTCAAGGCTTGGCAGGACTGTTTTTAGAGGCGCACCCTGACCCAGATAATGCTAAGTGCGATGGCCCTTGTGCGTTGCGTTTAGACAAGCTTGAGCCGTTTTTAACCCAGCTTAAGCAGTTGGATGATTTGATTAAAAGTTTCCCCACCATTGAAACAGCTTAAGGCGATTACTTCGTTTTAGGTTTGACCCAATACAGTATGGAGCGTGCAGAACAATGGCAAAAATTATCGACATCAAAGGTCGTGAAGTCTTAGATTCCCGTGGTAACCCTACCGTAGAAGCCGATGTTATTTTAGAAAATGGCATCATTGCTAGTGCGTGTGCTCCATCTGGAGCATCAACAGGTTCGCGTGAAGCGTTGGAATTGCGCGATGGCGATAAAAGCCGTTATTTAGGTAAAGGTGTTCTCAAGGCTGTAGCCAACATCAATGGCCCTATTCGTGACCTGTTGCTAGGTAAAGATGCCACTGATCAGCAAGCACTTGACCGCGCCATGATTGCCCTCGATGGTACTGAAAACAAAGCCTCGTTGGGTGCCAATGCAATTTTGGCGGTGTCGTTGGCTGCTGCGAAAGCGGCGGCTCAAGCCAAAGGCATGCCTTTATACGCGCACATTGCCGAACTCAATGGCACCCCCGGCGTGTACTCTATGCCGGTACCGATGATGAATATCATTAACGGTGGTGAGCATGCGGATAACAATGTGGATATCCAGGAGTTTATGATTCAGCCAGTGGGTGCGAAAACCTTCTCTGATGCATTGCGTATGGGTACGGAAATTTTCCACCACCTCAAAGCCGTTTTACAGAATCGTGGCTTAAGCACTTCGGTTGGTGATGAAGGCGGTTTTGCGCCGAATCTTGCCTCCAATGAAGCGGCGCTTGCGGCCATTGCTGAAGCTGTGGCTAATGCCGGTTACACGCTGGGTGAGGATGTGACTTTAGCGCTTGATTGTGCGGCCAGTGAGTTCTACAAAGAGGGTCAGTACGATTTAGCAGGCGAAGGTAAAAAGTTTGATGCACAAGGTTTTGCTGATTACCTTGCAGGTCTAACGAAGCGTTTCCCAATTATCTCCATTGAAGATGGTATGGATGAGTCGGATTGGGCAGGTTGGAAAATTCTGACTGACAAAATTGGTGAGAAAGTACAGTTGGTCGGCGATGATTTATTTGTTACCAACACCAAAATTTTGCAGCAAGGTATTGATACCCAAACGGCTAACTCTATCTTGATTAAATTCAACCAGATCGGTAGCTTGACCGAAACCCTAGAAGCCATTCAAATGGCTAAAGCGGCTGGCTTTACTGCGATTATTTCACACCGCAGTGGTGAAACAGAAGATTCAACCATTGCTGACTTAGCAGTAGGTACAGCAGCTGGACAAATTAAAACCGGCTCACTGTGCCGTTCAGATCGCGTAGCTAAGTACAACCAGCTGCTGCGTATTGAAGAGCAGCTCGGTGCACAAGCGCCTTATCGCGGACGTGCAGAGTTTCGCGGCTAATGTGCAACCTCTGTGAGTGATGCATGTCACAGTAGCTGTGATGTTCAAAGGGCAGCCATTTCAGCTGCCCTTTTCTATGGAAGACCACTATGAAGAAAGAACCCTATTGGTTGTTGATTGTACTGCTCGTGATGCTTCTCGGGTTGCAGTACCGTCTTTGGCTGGGGGATGGTGGTGTCGCGCAAAGTGTGCAACTCAAACAGCAAATTACCGAGCAAAAAGCTGAGAATGAGCGCTTGTTTGAGCGCAATCGAGTCATGGACGCCGAAGTGATGGAGCTGAAAAAGGGTCTAGAAACCGTTGAAGAGCGTGCTCGCTATGAACTGGGGATGGTCAAGGAAGGGGAAACCCTTTTCTTGCTGGCAGAATGACAACTCCAACGTTTTGGCTAGTGATTCCGGCGGCTGGTATTGGTAGTCGCATGCAGGCGCAATGCCCAAAGCAATATTTGACTGTTGCGGGTAAAACGATTCTTGAACTGACATTGCACTGTTTTTTAGAGCATCCAGGCCTGCGTGGAATTACCGTGGCGTTGGCTGAGCATGATCGTTGGTGGTCGAAGTTACAAGTGGCCGAGCATCGCTTGGTGCAAACTGTTGTCGGCGGTGCTGAGCGGGCTGACTCAGTGCTCAATGCTTTACTCGCATTACACGAAAGGGGTGCGCAAGCTCACGATTGGGTGTTGGTCCACGATGCGGCGCGTCCATTACTTGAGCGCGATGATTTAGATCGACTATTAAAGCATTTGGCCGATGATCCACTGGGTGGTTTGTTAGCTGTGCCTGCGCGCGACACGCTGAAACAGATTGATGCCAGTGGACGAGTGATGAAAACCATTGATCGCCGTGTGATCTGGCAAGCCTTAACCCCACAAATGTTTAAGCTTGGTCAGTTGCAACGAGCGCTGGCCGATGCCCTGCAAGCGGGCGTGGCGGTGACGGATGAATCCTCAGCGATGGAGTGGGCAGGATTTTCTCCTCAAGTTGTTGAAGGGCGCTGCAGTAATATTAAAATCACTCGCCCAGAAGACTTGTTGTTCTTACAGTCGCAATTATCGCTTAGGTCTTCGTCTCTATAGTCAGACTGCAGCAGTGTGAAGGCATTCGCTTTATATGTTTTCAGTCGGCTGCTGGCTTGAATGGCTGCCAACAGTGTCACAGCGCTTGAGTCAGGTTTTGCTATAGTAAAACTTGAGTCCGTAGCGCATGGTCCATGCGCTGTGCCTGCATTTAATTTGAGAGAAGTCATGCGCTTACAAAATAAACCACAGATGGTTGAGGCCGTGATGTTTTTCACGGATCAGAAAATCTCTAAACAGATGCTGTATCCAGAGTTTGAAGCGGTGCTGGATGGCATGGTCAATATGCCTGAGTTTACTGATCAGCAAATGCAAGCGGTGTATGTACTAATCAACCCTAGATTATTAGTGCGCTCACTGGTGTTCTTCTATATTGATTTTGATGAAAAAGGCGCCGCTGATCCGAGTTGGAATATACCTTTGCGACATTTAGCCGAGCGTGCAGGGCGTGGGCCTGATCTTGGTGCTGGCCCCATCCGTCTAGCGTGTCGCAGTCAATCATCGGTGCCTTGGCATCAAATGCATCTTTGGGATCCTGATCTATCGCCAAAACATAACCATATTCTGATGGTGCGCGATGCAGTGAAATCAAATACCTTGGGGGTGTTGTCAGAAGATTCCTATGAGCCCATTATTGTTACTGAGCAGCTCACCATTGCTGCAGAGGATCGCTGGGAATCAGCCTCGCAAATGGACGCTAATGTTGCACAGCTTGAGCGTGAAAAAGATCAAGAGCAGCGCCATAAAGCCGCACAAATAATTAAACAGCAAAGATTGCGCATTAGCACTTTAGAAACACAACACGAAGAGCAACTAACCAAGTTGCGTATTAAGCATCAAGCTGAACTTGCTGCACAGCAGCAAATGCAATTGCAATTACAACAGCAATTGCAGCAACAAGAGCGTTTGAACGTTGAACTCAAGCAGCAACTGACTCAGCAAGCAGAGAGCCTCAATGCGTTACGTGCCGACTTACAAGCGCGACTGCGTGCTTTCGAACAACACGAGCGCGAAGCAGTGGAGTCATTGCGTGTCCAGTTTGAGCACGAGTTACAAGCACGCATTGCTGTTGCCGTGGTTGAATATAAAGAACAAGTGGCCATTCGAGATGTGGAGCTCGCTTATAAAACTGAGCATGAGCAACAGCTACTCAATGAGCTGGCTCAATTGAAAAAACAATTGCAAGATCAAGCCGGGCAAAGCGGTGAGCAAATCTTAGAGCGTCTGAGTCGCTCTGGTGTGGTTTTTGTAGCTTGCCATCCAGGGGTTGGGCATATCACTATCCCGTTGCAAGATATGACACTGTATCAAGAAAAAACGATGCAATATGTTGCTAAAAAATGCGCAGTGACTGAAGATCAGTACATGCGCTGGTTGGCGCATTATGAAAATCCGGTGTGTTCGGTTAAGTTTGATGAACATACGCAATGTGGTTTACCTTTGGCGCGTGTAAATACCCCCAGCGGTTTTATTGAGGGCGAGTCAAACCGCTGTTCAAAACACAAGAAAATTTAATGACAAGGTTGAAGGTATTCCTATACGCCTTGTTATGTTTTAACAAGAGTATGGAAACACATGAGCAGTTATTTAAGTCCGCTGCAACTGAGTAGTTTTACATCGTTAAATGCGCTATCTGCTCAACAGTACAATGAGCTTAAAACCGAGTTGTTAATCCAGCCTTTTTTAGCTGGACAAACTGTTGTGCACTTGTCTGAAAGTTTGCAGAAAACCTGTTTTTTAGTCTCTGGAGACTTGTTTTATCAGTCTGCAGCAGGCACTGAAATCTATATTGAAGCTGGCAGTGAAGAAAGTCAGCATGCGCTTCCAGCGAATACCTCTGAGCCTTACACTTTAGTGGCTGCGACCGATTGCAGCGTAGTCTTGCTTGAGCGTAGTCGTTTAGCCGGGTTGCTGATTTGGCGTCAGGCATCGCAGGATTTACTTTTAGAGCTTGAGGCGCAAGGTGAGGATATGGAGTGGTTGTCAGCGCTTCTTGAAAACCCGCTATTTGCTCGTGTTCCAGCCGTTAATATCCGCGAAATGCTACAGCGTTTGCATCGTCTTGATTTACCAAAAGGTAGCGCTGTGATTGAAGAGGGTGGGCGTGGAGATCGCTGTTATTTTCTGCGCAGTGGTAATGCTGAAGTCACTCAGAGTCGTGATGGGCAGGAACAAGTGCTTGCGCAATTATCAATGGGTGCTTGCTTTGGCGAAGAGGCGTTATTAAGTGACGCGCCACGTAATGCCACTGTTACTTTGTTAGAAGACAGTCGTGTGCTGTACCTTGAGCGCGCTGATTTTTTAGAGTTACTTAAAGCTCCGGTCACTGAAGAAGTGTCCTTTGCTCAAGCTGGGCAGCTGTTAGCGCGAGGTGCGCAGTGGTTAGATGTGCGACGCCTAGATGAATACGAACGCGGCCACGCGTCGCAAGCCTTGCACATGCCGTTGGATTTGTTACGGTTAAAAGAGCGCTTATTGGATAAGAATAAAGTGTATTTGTGCTATTGCGATGATGGTAAGCGCAGTCAAAGTGCTGTTTTTCTGCTTACTCAATTGGGTTATCAAGCCTATGCATTAAGAGGTGGTACTGATGTTTTATCCATAATGCCACGTGAAGCCTTTTTGTGCGAAGAGGGATCAGGTTATTTGCTGCGCTCTGGTGGACGTTTTGAGCGCAGCAGCTAATGGCTGTGATAGTGCTGAGGCAGCATGCAAGTTGTAATATGAGCTGAGTGGTTTTATGTTTTTTTATTGGGCGTAAATACCTGTCCACTCACTCCGCGAGGAATCACTTCAATCGCACCGCCATTGTCCAAAAAATGCGCAACTTGTGCATCTAAAGATGCGCTAGTTTGCTGTGCCGCTGGTGTGTTGCGCTTTTGGTTGGAGCCTTTCACTCGTGTATTAGACATAGCGGATACTCGGTCTCAATAGAAAATATAAAATCGAGCATACACAGTTTTTTTCTAGTTCGCTGAGTTGTCGGTGAGATCTATGCGCTAGTCTATCTGCTCAGCGTCATCTGTTATGCTAGACACATCTATTTACTTTGGAGAACACCATGATTAAGTCTCGTGCCGCCGTGGCATTTGGTCCAGGTCAGCCCTTACAGATTGTTGAGGTGGATGTCGCGCCGCCAAAAGCGGGTGAAGTGCTGGTGCGCATTGTAGCCAGCGGCGTGTGCCACACGGACGCTTTTACTTTATCCGGAGAGGATCCTGAAGGTGTTTTTCCAGCTATTTTAGGCCATGAGGGTGGCGGTATTGTTGAAGCAGTCGGCGAAGGTGTGACTTCACTTGCCGTTGGTGATCATGTGATTCCGCTATATACCGCCGAGTGCCGTACCTGCAAGTTCTGTACATCAGGTAAAACCAACCTGTGTCAGTCCGTGCGCGAGACTCAAGGCAAGGGTTTGATGCCAGATGGTACAACGCGGTTTTCCTATAAAGGTGAGCCAATTTACCATTACATGGGGACTTCAACGTTTTCTGAGTACACTGTTGTAGCTGAAGTGTCGCTGGCTAAAGTACCAAAAGATGCACCACTTGAGAAAATCTGCTTGTTGGGTTGTGGCGTAACTACAGGTATTGGTGCTGTGCTCAACACTGCTAAAGTGGAAGAGGGTGCAACGGTGGCGATCTTTGGTTTGGGTGGCATTGGTTTAGCGGCGATTATTGGTGCGAAAATGGCTAAAGCCAGCCGCATTATTGCCATTGATATCAATCCAGGTAAGTTTGATATTGCCCGTGAGCTCGGAGCAACCGATTGCGTCAATCCTAAGGATTTTGATCAGCCTATCCAAGAAGTGATCGTCAAAATGACGGATGGTGGTGTTGATTACTCCTTTGAGTGTGTCGGTAATGTGCAGTTGATGCGAGCGGCGCTTGAAAGCTGCCACAAAGGCTGGGGTGAGTCCGTGATTATTGGTGTCGCTGGTGCGGGCCAAGAAATCAGCACGCGTCCCTTCCAGTTGGTCACCGGACGCGTCTGGCGCGGTAGTGCCTTTGGTGGTGTCAAAGGTCGTACAGAATTGCCGAGCTATGTTGCTAAAGCGCAAAGCGGTGAGATTCCTCTGGATACCTTTATCACCCACACGATGGGGTTAGACGATATTAATAAAGCATTTGATTTGATGCACGAAGGTAAGAGTATTCGTAGCGTTATTCATTTTTAATCAACAACCACATGAAGTAGGGCAGGCTGTTCAGTTTTGTTTGCCCTAACTGATGTCTTTGGAGGTAATGATGTCGTTACAACAACTGTCAGCTAATAAAGTCTTTGGCGGCCAGCATTTACGCTATCAGCATCAGTCCAGTGTGCTCAATTGCAGTATGCAGTTTGCCGTGTACCTGCCGCCGCAAGCTGAGTTAGACAGGCCTCTTCCTGTGTTGTATTGGTTGTCTGGATTAACCTGCACCGATGAAAATTTTATGCAAAAAGCTGGAGCACTGAAAGCTGCTGCAGAGCTGGGCTTAATTATCGTTGCGCCAGATACCAGTCCGCGCGGCGAAGGTGTTGCGGATGATCCAGACGGTGCTTGGGACTTTGGCTTGGGTGCAGGTTTTTATCTCAATGCCACGCAAGAGCCCTGGGCTCAGCATTACCGTATGTATGATTACGTGGTCCATGAGCTGCCGGCATTAATCGAAAAGCATTTGCCTGCTTCCGATAAGCGCAGCATCAGCGGTCATTCGATGGGTGGTCATGGCGCACTCATTGCTGCTTTGCGTGAGCCGCAGCGTTATCAATCAGTATCAGCTTTTGCCCCCATTTGTCAGCCAAGTCAGTGCCCTTGGGGTGAGAAAGCGTTCTCGAACTACCTAGGTAGTCGGCGCGAAACTTGGATGGGGTGGGATGCCAGTGCGTTAATCGCCCATGCCAGCACGCCGCTACCCATGCTGATTGATCAAGGCGATGCGGATATTTTTTTAGTTGAGCAGCTTAAGCCGGCGGCTTTGCGCGATAGCGCTGAACGTGCAGGTTATCCACTCACATTGCGTATGCAGCCAGGCTATGATCATAGCTATTACTTCATTGCCAGCTTTATTGATGAGCACTTGCGATTTCATGCACGCGCGCTTTGTTCAGCATAATGCCGTGCACGATTGACATGCAGCTCAGGCCAAAAATGCTGAATACGTGTAGAATGGCGACTGTTTTTAATAGCTAGGTAACAGCATGCGTATAGGTCATGGCTATGATGTGCACCGCTTTCAGTCTGGTGATTTTATTACTTTGGGCGGTGTACAGATTGCACATAATAAAAGTTTTGTAGCACACTCTGATGGCGATGTCTTATTGCATGCGCTGGCTGATGCTTTATTAGGCGCTGCTGCCTTAGGCGATATTGGCCAGCACTTTCCTGACACTGATCCAGCTTACAAGGGTGCGGATAGTCGGCAACTGTTACGCAAGGTTGTTGATTTACTCAGGCAAGCCGGCTGGTCAGTCAGCAATGTTGATAGCACTATTTTAGCGCAAGCGCCGAAAATGGCACCGCACATCGTGGCAATGCGTGAAAACATTGCTGCCGATCTTAATGTCACAGTCGGTCAGGTTAATGTTAAAGCGACCACGACCGAAGGTTTAGGCTTTGTTGGGCATGAAGAAGGCATAGCAGCACATGCTGTGGTGATGTTGGTTAAACAATGAATAGTTTAGAGTTGCTTGGGCCTTTGGCTTGGGGAGAGCCTTGTGGTACTGCACAACTAAAAGCCTGTGCTGAAGATTTTCAAGTGGATGAGGTGTTGGATATTCCTCTGTCTGGCAGCGGTGAACACCTATGGTTATGGGTGGAAAAACGTCTGCTCAATACCGAAGAAGCCGCACGCCGTTTGGCTAAAGCGGCAGGCGTGTCGTTACGGCACATCAGTTATGCTGGTTTAAAAGATCGTCAAGCGTTAACTCGGCAGTGGTTTAGTATTCATTTGCCAGGTAAAAGCGACCCACAGCTCAGCACGGCTGAAGGTGAGGATTTACGTATTTTAGATACCCAACGCCACAGCCGTAAGCTGCAACGTGGCGCCCACTCGGCCAATGGCTTTAGTATTCGCTTAACGGATTTAAAGGCTAATCAAGACGCTCTGCAAACACGTTTGCAAATCATTGCGGCGCAAGGTGTCCCCAATTATTTTGGTCTGCAACGTTTTGGCGAAAACGGCAATAACCTGTTGGGAGCACTTGAGTATGCGCAGCGCAACGAGCTACCGGTGCAACGCAGTTTACGCTCACGCTTATTATCCACTGGGCGTAGTGCTTTATTTAATCGTGTCCTAGCTCAACGCGTACAGAATTCAACTTGGAATACGGCACAAGTCGGGGATGTGTTGGCCTTTACCGGCAGTCGCAGTTTTTTTATTGCTGGGCCTGACGAGTGCAATGACCCGCGCTTAGCTGAGCTTGATGTGCATCCCACTGGTCCCTTATGGGGCGAGGGCGAGCTAGCCAGTCAGGGGCAGACTTTGCGTGATGAGCAGCAGCTGGCAACAACGCACGCACCATTATGCACTTGGCTTGAGCGTGCAAATCTGCAACAGGAGCGACGTATTTTGCGTTTGCCTGTGCGTGATTTAACTTGGAGTTTCCCTGCTGAAGACTGTTTGCAACTGCAGTTTATTTTGCCACCTGGGTGTTTTGCGACTGTGGTGCTGCGTGAATTGGTGGATCTTTTTTCGGTAACTGAGGCGGTATTGGCGTGCGAATTTTAATTGCTAATGATGATGGTGTGAATGCACCGGGTTTGTCGGCTTTACATGCAGCGCTGAGTGACTATGCTAAGTGCTCGATTATCGCACCTGATCAAGATCGTAGTGGTGCTAGCAGTTCGTTGACCTTGGATCGCCCCTTGCATCCGCAGACACTCAGTAATGGTTATATCAGCTTAAATGGCACACCCACAGATTGCGTGCATTTAGGCCTCAATGGGCTGTTGCCTGAAACCATGGATATGGTGGTCGCCGGCATTAATTTAGGCGCTAATCTTGGTGATGATGTGCTCTATTCGGGAACAGTGGCTGCTGCACTTGAAGGGCGCTTTTTGCAGTTACCGTCTTTTGCTTTTTCTTTGTTGTCACGTCAGCCGCATAACCTCGCCAGTGCGGCTTGGTTTGCCCGTCGTTTGATTGAATCGCACAGCCAGTTATCCTTAGCGCCGCGTACGGTATTTAATGTTAATGTGCCAGACCTACCGCTTGAGCACATCAAAGGTATTAAACTGACGCGTCTTGGTCATCGTGCCCGCGCTGCTGCACCGGTTCGTACGGTCAATCCACGTGGTAAAGAGTGTTATTGGTTAGCCGCTGCGGGCGAGGTAGAAGACGGTGCTGAAGGCACAGATTTTCACGCTGTAGCGCAAGGTTATGTGTCGATTACGCCGTTGCAGTTGGATCGTACATTTCATCCGCAACTGGATGATGTCAAGCAATGGCTGGAGGGTGTGTTGTGAGTTTTCAGCAGGATGATATACAGCGCCGCGGGATTGGGATGACCTCGCAACGCACTCGTGAACGTTTGATTCAGCGCCTCTACGATGAGGGTTTAAGCAATTCAAAAGTGTTGGACGTTATTCGTCGTACGCCTCGACACTTGTTTGTCGATGAAGCCTTATCCCATCGCGCCTATGAAGATACGGCGCTGCCTATTGGTAATAACCAGACCATCTCCCAACCCTACATGGTGGGGCGTATGACTGAGCTCTTATTGGCCAATGGTCCTTTAGATAAAGTGCTTGAGATTGGCACTGGCTCTGGCTATCAAACGGCCGTGTTGGCGCAATTAGTTGAGCGGGTATTCTCAGTTGAGCGTATTCAGTCGCTACAAGAGCGCGCTAAAGAACAGTTGGCTGAATTGAATTTACGCAATGTTGTATATCGTTGGGGCGATGGCTGGGAAGGTTGGAATGCGTTAGCGCCCTATAACGGCATTATTGTCACAGCAGGAGCAAGTGAAGTGCCACAAGCATTATTGGATCAGCTCGCTGTCGGTGGTCGATTAGTGATTCCTGTAGGTGACGGCAATGACCAGCAGTTGCTGTTGATTGTGCGTGAGGAGCATGGTTTTGTGCAGCATGCTCTAGAGGGCGCGCGTTTTGTGCCTTTGTTGAGCGGGACATTAGCGTGAAAAATAACTTCTTATTGTTTTTAAAAGGTGTGGCTATGGGGGCCGCTGATGTTGTACCTGGTGTCTCCGGTGGTACCGTAGCCTTCATTACTGGTATTTATGATGAGCTGCTAGGTGCTTTATCACGGATTCCAGAAGCTGCCTTACTGCTTGTGCAAGGGCAAATAAAAAATGCTTGGCAATTGGCTAATGTCAATTTTCTGTTGACCTTATTTGCTGGAATTTTGCTGAGTGTATTTAGTCTCGCACGTTTGATTACTTGGCTGTTAGAGACCCAGCCGATTGCTTTGTGGTCATTTTTCTTTGGTTTGATTTTGGTGTCTTGCTACTTGGTTGGGCGCGATATTCAGCGCTGGCATCTGAGTCGCTGGTTGGCTTTTGCTGTGGGTGCAGGTTTTGCTTGGTGGATTACCGTGGCTTCACCGATAGCTTGGGGGCATGACCCGCTAAGCTTGTTTTTGGCTGGGGCCATTGCCATTTGCGCGATGATTTTGCCAGGCATTTCTGGCAGCTTTATTTTAGTCTTGATGGGGCTTTACCCAACGATTTTACTGGCAGTAAAACAGCTGCAGTTCAGTGTTCTGCTGGTCTTTGCGGGCGGCTGTTTATTTGGTTTGCTTGCCTTTGCGCGTATTTTACAAGCGGCCCTGCAGCGCTTTCGAGATTTAACCCTGGCGTTATTGACGGGTATTATGTTTGGCTCGCTAAATAAAGTCTGGCCATGGAAACAGACCATCAGCTGGCGCACTGACAGCCATGGTGTGGAAGTTCCCGTGTTGCAGGATAACCTCTTACCTTGGCATTTTGCTGATACCTTTCAAGTGGATGCACAATTGCTGCCTGCCGTATTATTAGCGCTATCAGCAGTCGCTATTGTCTTGGGGCTGGAGCGCTATGCGCGTCAATAAATATATAAAAGTGCACCGTCAATTACTCAAGGAGTGCGGTTTGAAAGCAGTTCAATGCAGGCCACTAAACCTGAAACTCACAACTCGAACTTGGCTGTTACTGTTGTTAAGCAGCACGTTGCTGGGTTGTGCTGGGAATTCAGGTAAAACGCCCGTTGTCGATCGCAGTCACGCCGCTAGGCAGTCCAGTGTTAATCCGGTCACTAGTGGCCAATATATCGTACAGCGTGGGGATACCTTATATTCGATTGCTTTTCGCTTTGGATGGGACTGGAAAGCTTTAGCTGCACGCAATGGTATTACTGCACCTTATACCATTATCCCGGGGCAGAGAATTCATTTCTCCAATGTGCCTCGTGCCACAATGGCTGCTAAAACACCTGTGAGGACGACAGCTAAAAAAACTGTTGCAGTGGCTCCGCCTAAGCCTGTGTCAGCACCCAAGCAAGAGCAACGTGTCACAGTTTCGCAACAAACTTCTCCTCCAGTTTCTGCGGCTGGGCAAGGCAAATGGCTCTGGCCTGCGACCGGCACGCTGGTTGGCTTATATTCTTCAAACACTAGTTTGAATAAAGGTATTGATATTGCCGGTAAGCTCGGTCAGCCTGTTATTGCAACAGCCGCCGGCAGTGTTGTATATGCTGGCAGCGGTTTACGTGGTTATGGCGAGCTGGTGATTATTAAACACAACGACACATTCATCAGTGCTTATGGTCACAACCGGCGTCTACTGGTCAATGAGGGGCAGCAAGTTAAAGCAGGGCAGCAGATTGCAGAAATGGGTTCTACCGGAACAGATCAGGTTAAGCTGCACTTTGAAATACGTCGTCAAGGCAAGCCTGTAGATCCACTTCAGTATCTTCCAAAGCAGTAACTTATTGATCCTATTGTATCAGTAGAAGATTTGCCTGCAGTTGTATTGAGTCAATCAATACGCTGCAGAGTATTGTCTGATATGGAATAGGATAATAAAAATGACGGGAATGGATTTAGCTCAACCTCATGTTAATAAGCTTGGTCTTACCCAAGAGGGTGAGGGTTGTGGACAAAAAACGCTGCAGTTAAGCGATGTTGGGTCGACATTTTATAAGCTGCCGAGCAGCACATCAGCGGCTCCAAGAACTTTAGATGCGACGCAAATGTATCTGGATGCAATAGGTCAGCCACCGCTATTAACCGCTGAGCAAGAAGTGGCTTATGCGCGCAGTGCTTTGCAGGGTGACAATGCTGCGCGTGCTAGGATGATTGAGTGTAATTTACGCTTAGTTGTCAGTATTGCTAAACGCTATCAGAATCGTGGTTTGCCATTGCTTGATTTAATCGAAGAGGGGAATCTAGGCCTGATTCGAGCGGTAGAAAAGTTTGATCCTGAGCGTGGGTTTCGCTTCTCAACCTACGCGACATGGTGGATTCGTCAGTCGGTTGAACGTGGGATCATGAATTCGGCGCGTGTTGTACGCTTACCCGTGCATGTTTCCAAAGAGCTGAATGCGTATCTGAAAGCCGTGCGCGAGCTTACTCAGAAAAGCAGTCAAGAGCCTAGCATTGAGGCTATTGCTAGCTATATTCAGCAGCCTGTCAGTTACGTTCAACAAATGATTGAATTTAACGAACATGCGCTATCGCTGGATGCCGCCAATGCGCATGACTCTGAGATGAATTTATTAGATATAGTAGTGGATGAAAATAACAGCGATCCAAGTGAGTCGGTTCAGCGCAATGATTTAGCGCGCTGTATTGAACAGTGGGTCGCGGCACTCAATGCGCGGCAAAGAGAAGTAGTAGAGCGACGTTTTGGTTTGCACGGCAATGATTGTCAGACATTGCAAGAAATTGGCGATGCTATGGGTTTGACACGTGAGCGCGTAAGGCAAATACAAGTGGATGCTTTAGCACGATTGCGTAATGTACTTGAGAGCAATGGCCTCTCCAGTGAATTGCTATTTCATACGTAGTGCTTGAGTTGTGAGCCAGCCCTGCAGCTCACTGTGGCGCAGGGCTTTTTTGTGGCTAAGCCACTGACTGCGCCACAGTTCATCTAGAGCCACTTATCGTTGTTGGGGATTTGCGTTAAACTGTCTGTTGTTTATATAACTACACATCGTAAAAGGAAAACGCCATGCAGTATGTAACCCCTGATTTATGTGATGCTTACCCTGATGTCGAGGTTGTTGAACCAATGTTTGCAAACTTTGGCGGTCGCGACTCTTTTGGCGGCGAGATCGTCACGGTAAAGTGCCATGAAGATAATTCAGTGGTTAAGGCGCAAGTCGCACAGCCAGGGCACGGCAAAGTGATGGTGGTTGATGGTGGTGGCTCATTACGCCGTGCATTGCTCGGTGATATGCTCGCGGAAAAAGCAGCGCAAAATGGTTGGGAAGGTATCATTGTTTACGGCTGTGTGCGTGATGTTGATGTCTTAGCGCAAACGGATTTAGGTATTCAAGCATTGGCCAGCCATCCAATGAAAACCGATAAGCGTGATATCGGTGATTTAAATGTGGTTGTAACTTTTGGTGGAGTAACCTTCCGACCGGGTGCGTTTGTCTATGCCGACAATAACGGCATTATTGTCTCAGCAACCGCGCTGCAGATGCCGCAATAATAGGATAGTCCTTGATGATGAGCATGCAGCATTCTGATCGACTCAGCCATGGTTTGCTGCATGCTTTCGTACTGGATGGTTGTGGTAGTGCCCAGGCGATAGGCTTTTCTGAGTTAGAGCATTTACAGCTTACCGAGCAGCAAAGTGTATGGCTGCATTGGGAGCGTAGTCATCGACTAACAGAACAGTGGCTACGCGAGAGCAGTGGCTTAAGTGAATTCTCACGTGAGCTTTTGCTCGAAGAAAATACTCGACCACGCTTATTGCGTTTAGACAATCAAGAGCTTCTTGTATTTTTGCGTGCAATTAATCTTAATCCTCAAGCCGAGCCTGAGGATATGGTTTCATTGCGTATTTTTGCTAATGCCAAGCATATTTACTCACTGCGTCAGCGGCCGGTGCAAATCACCAATGATTTGCTGCGGGCCTTTGAGAAAGGCCAAGGTCCTAAAAATACTTCAGAGGTTTTGCTTTTTTTAGCGCAAAGCCTGACAGATCGAGTTGAGCATGTTGTAAGCGACTTGGGTGATACGGTGGATCAAGAAGAAGCGCGCACAGACAGTGATGAACTCTATATTCCGTCGCCTTTAGGGATGTTGCAGGCGCGGCGTACAGCGGCCAACTTACGGCGGTTCTTAGCACCACAAAGAGATGTTTTTTTGGCGTTGACGCGCACTCAAGAATCATGGTTCTTAGTTGATGATGCCATGTACTGGAATGAACTCAGCAACCGCTTAACTCTACATCTTGAGGAGCTAGAGCTGACCCGTGAACGTGTCGGCTTGATTCTTGAAACTGAGCATCGTCGACGCAATGAGCGGATGGGGCGTACGATGTATCTGCTGGCAGTTATTACCGGTTTTTTCTTACCGCTGACTTTTGTGACTGGTTTGTTGGGGATTAATGTGGGTGGCATTCCATGGGCAGAACAGCCCTATGGATTTATTGTGTCATGTTTAATATTAGCTGCACTGGCCTTTGGTCAGTGGCTGTTTTTTCGCTGGTTGCGCTGGGTATAATAAAACAATGAGCGCTGCCTATACCTAACAGCGCCTATTTGACAGGAATGAAACTGACTATGATGCACGACCCTTTTGAGCAGTCACTGCGTGATATGCTTAACAAGTCGCAAGCGCCGAGTAATGATGATGCCTCGCTTAATAAAGTGCTTAAAAAGGCCAATCGACAGGTTGGCGCTGGTGCTTTATTTGGCTTGTTTGGGCGTGCATTAGAGTCAGTGTTAATTGCATTAAACAGTGGTTCTGAGCATATAAAACCTGTTTCAAATTTATCTGTAAAAGATATTGCTAATCATAAGGCTGAATAAATATGCAACTTGATTCTTGGACACAAAATTTAGTCGGAGCCATGAGTGGTTTATGGGCAAAAATAGCTAACTTTATACCTAATTTATTTGGCGCTTTAATTTTAGTCATTTTAGGTTTTTTAGTTGCTAAATTGTTGGACACTTTGCTTTCTAAGCTCTTAGCTAAGGTTGGGCTGGATCGCTTAATGAGTGGTACAGGTTTGACTAAATTATTAGCGCGCGTTGGTATTAAAGCGCAAGTTTCGACCTTGATCGGCAAAATCGTGTACTGGTTTGTTCTGCTGATTTTCTTGATTTCTGCAGCCGAGTCTTTAGGGCTTGAGCGTGTTTCTGCAACTTTAGATGTGCTCGCTTTGTATGTGCCGAAAATATTTGCTGCCGCTTTAGTGTTATTGGCGGGTGTGCTGCTGGCACAACTGCTTAACACTATGGTTCGAGGCGCGGCAGAGGGTGTACGGCTTGAATATGCCGCTGGTTTAGGGCGGATTGCTCAGGGGATGGTAATTATTATCAGTATCTCAGTGGCCATCGGCCAGTTAGAAATTAAAGCTGAGTTATTGAACTATGTTGTGGCAATTGTACTCTTGAGTGTCGGCTTGGCTGGCGCTTTAGCGATAGGTCTGGCCAGTAAAGGCATCGCCAGTCAAATTATTGCTGGTATTTATGTGCGTGAACTTTATGAAATTGGTCAGCGCGTAAAAGTAGGTGATGTTGAAGGGTGCATTGAAGAAATGGGTACAGTAAAAACTATTTTAGTCAGCGATACTGGTGAGTGGTTTTATCTGGCTAACCGAGTGCTGCTTGAGCAGCAGGTCATGAGCCGCTAAGTTTTTAAGCAGAGTTTGAGTGACGATGCTTCCTATCGTTGTATGCAGCATTTACCTTGATAGCTGGTTTAATTTGTTTTGACTGACATTAAAGTGCCTTATCAGCGTTATGTACCGCAAGAACTCAGTGATGAGGAGCTTGTGGTGCACGCTAGAAATGAACTGTTTCACGTCACCCGCGCTTACGAAGAGTTGATGCGTCGCTATCAGCGCACCCTCTATAGTGTTTGTGCGCGTTATTTAGGCAATGAGCGTGACGCCGATGATGTGAGCCAAGAAATCATGCTTAAAGTGCTATACGGTTTGAAAAAATTTGAAGGCAAGTCAAAATTTAAAACATGGTTATACAGCATCACTTATAATGAATGTACAACGCAGTATAGAAAAGATCGGCGTAAGCGCCGTCTGTTTGATGCGCTATCTCTTAATCCACAGGATGAAGAAGCAGAAGAAGAGCCCATTGATACTAAAAGTAATGACTTAGATCGTTGGCTTGTGGGCGTTAACCCAATTGATCGTGAGATTATTATTTTACGGTTTGTTGCAGAGCTTGAGTTTCAAGATATCGCCAGCATTATGCATTTAGGCTTAAGTGCAACAAAAATGCGCTATAAACGCGCAATAGATCGACTACGAGAGAACTTTTCGCCTATAATGTGTGACTAAGTGTATTAAGGTGTATCAAGTATTTATTTGATGCATTGGTTTAATAAATAAAACGATGAGGAATAAATAACATGAAACTTAAAAGCACCTTGGGTTTGGCTATTGGTTCTCTGCTCGCTGCATCTTCCTTCGGCGCGTTCGCGCAAGGCCAAGGTGCTGTTGAAGCAGAAGCATTCGCTAAGCGTTACTTCACTGATAGCGTTCGTGATATGAGCAACGGTAACCTCTTCGGTGGTTCTGTTAGCTACTTCTTGACTGAAGATGTTTCATTAGGTTTATCTTACGGTGAGTACCATGATATCCGTTCTGACGATCGTCAAGGATTAAATGGCAGTAAAAACGTTAAAGGCAACCTGTCTTCTTTAGACGCGACTTACCACTTCGGTACCCCAGGCGTAGGCTTACGTCCTTTCGTATCGGCGGGTGTTGGTCACCAGAGCCTAAGCAACTTAGCGCCACGTACGGGTCGTGATCACACAACTTTCGGTAACGTTGGTGCCGGTGCTAAGTACTACTTCACTGAAAACGTATTTGCTAAAGCAAGCGTTGATGGTATGTACGGCTTTGACAACAACCAAGCTGAGTGGATGGCTGGTGTTGGCTTTGGTGTGAACTTCGGTGGTAGCACTAAGCCTGTTGCAGCGCCAGTTGCTGAGCCAACTCCAGTTGAGCCAGTGGTTTACGAAGAAGTTGAAGAAGTCGCAGAAGCGGTTCGTGTTGAGTTAGATGTTAAGTTTGACTTTGACAAAGCTGACGTTAAACAAGACAGCTACAGCGATATCGAAAACTTGGCTGAGTTCATGAAACAGTACCCACAAACAGCGACAACTGTTGAAGGTCACACTGACTCAGTAGGTAATGCTGCTTACAACCAAAAACTCTCTGAGCGTCGTGCTGCTGCAGTGCGTGATACCTTGGTCAATCAGTTTGGCGTAGAAGCTGATCGCGTTAATGCTGTTGGCTACGGTAAAGATCGCCCAGTTGCTGATAACGCAACGAGCGAAGGTCGTGCCATCAACCGTCGCGTAGAAGCATCTGTAGAAGCACAAGTTAAGTAATTAGCCTGTGTGATAAAAACCTCAGCTTCGGCTGGGGTTTTTTTATGCCTTGTAGAATGCACGCTCACTCTTCATGTTTGTACATTCACAATGGGATCGCTTTTTGACTGCACAGCAAAAGTTAGATTGTGATCTAGTGCGGCAAAAATGCGTGATCAGTGCGAGTGAGTAGTCGCTGCAGAAGCATTGTTTAGCGTTGTTTGCTTGAGTTTTGCGCTCCACAGCCGTCCATGGCGTGTATTCTGGATGGGTCTAAAATTTAGGCCAGACGGCGACGGTATAACGGTAAGCTTTGATCGCATGCCGCTTGGTAGGTGACTGAGAAATCAGTCAAGCTTTGTAGTGCATCGATAGGGCAGCGGTCAGCACGTATGGCGTAGGCATCAAAGCCGCAGCGCCGCATAAAAAACAATTGGTCGCGCGCAACATCACCAATCGCACGGATTTCGCCAGTGTACGCATAGCGTTCGCGCAGCAAGCGCGCGCTACTAAAGTGTCGGCCATCGGTAAACACTGGAAAGTTCAGTGCTATCACAGCAAAGTGTGCCAAGTCGTCTGCCAAATCTTCTACCGCTTGATTTGACTCCAGCCACACACCTAAAGGTTTTACTGCTTGCAGTTGGTTTTTATGGGCTTGCCAAAGTGCAAAAGGAATAATCGCTTGTTCAGTGCGCAGAGCTTCAGCCAAATCTGCTTCGGCGCTAAGCAGCGTCCATTGATCATCAATAACCTGATCGTTTTTAATTATTGCTGGCATACACGCGCTCCTTAAATTTATCAATGCCTATGCGTTTGTATGTATCAATAAAGTGCTCTTCTTCAGTGCGCTGTTCGATATAGACATCAATCAGTTTACTGATAACATCGGGCATTGCATCTTGAGCAAAAGAAGGGCCGAGGATTTTGCCAAGGCTGGTTTCACGACCACTGCTACCGCCAAGCGAGACTTGATAAAACTCCTCACCTTTTTTATCCACGCCCAGAATACCAATGTGGCCAATATGGTGATGACCACACGCATTCATGCAACCCGAGATATTCAGATCTAAATCACCAATATCAAATAAGTAGTCCAAGTTATCAAAGCGCTCTTGAATGGCCTCGGCAACAGGGATCGATTTGGCATTAGCAAGGGCACAAAAATCGCCGCCTGGGCAGCAGATGATGTCACTGAGCAAGCCTATATTAGGTGTGGCAAAACCATGCTCACGCAAGATTTCCCAAAGCTCAAAAAGCTTGCGCTGCTCAACATCTGCCAGCACCATATTTTGCTCATGGGTATTACGTACTTCTGAGAAACTGTATTGATCGGCTAGATCAGCGATTTTATCTAGTTGTTTCTCGGTGACATCACCCGGTGCAATTCCTGTTTTTTTCAGCGATAAAGTTACTGCTGCATAACCTGCTTTTTTATGTGCAACAACGTTGCGACTGCGCCAGCGTGCAAAACCTGGGTGCTGTGCATCTAGCTCTGCCAATGCTTGCTCTTGATCGCTTAACTCTAAATAAGGTGGATCTGTGAAATGCTTAGCAACACGCTGTACTTCTGCTTCGGTCAGGGTGATAGGACCATCTTTTAAATGCGCCCATTCTTCAGCCACGCGCTGAGCAAAGACTTCTGGCGTCAGCGCTTTAACTAAGATTTTAATTCGCGCTTTAAATTTATTGTCACGACGACCAAAGCGGTTGTAAACACGCAAAATGGATTCTAAGTAGCTCAGTAGATGTTGCCAGGGTAAAAATTCATTAATGCAGCTACCTACAATCGGTGTTCGGCCTAAACCGCCCCCGACTAAAACGCGAAAGCCCAACTCGCCAGCATCGTTGTGTACGGCTTCAAGACCAATATCGTGCACTTCAATGGCTGCACGATCATTGGCACAGCCATTGACAGCGATTTTGAACTTGCGCGGTAAGCGTGCAAACTCTGGGTGAAAAGTCGACCATTGGCGAATAATTTCGCACCAAGGACGCGGGTCAACGCTTTCATCGCGCGCCACACCAGCAAACTGATCGGTGGTGGTGTTGCGGATGCAGTTACCACTGGTTTGGATCGCATGCATTTGTACACTGGCCAATTCTTCGAGAATATCCGGTACATGTTCCAGGGCAGGCCAGTTCAGTTGCACGTTGGTGCGCGTGGTGATGTGCGCATAGCCCTTATCATATTTACGTGTGATCTCGGCTAGCTTGCGTAATTGTGTGCTTGATAAGAGACCGTAAGGTACAGCAATACGCAACATAGGCGCATGGCGTTGTATATACAGGCCATTTTGCAAGCGTAACGGTAGGTACTCATCTTCAGTGAGTTCGCCAGCAAAATAACGGCGGGTTTGATCGCGAAATTGGCGAACGCGATCTTCGACGATTTGTTGATCGTAGTTGTCGTAAATATACATGGAGATCCCTGTAGCAAGGCGCTGATAGCGAGTGGCGTGTTATGTGCAATGACCTATAC
>JAAXZZ010000141.1 GCA_012719655.1 Gammaproteobacteria bacterium
CCGCTTTGTCATGCATAATGCGCTCAATGGCTTCAATGCCGCTGATACCGGGCATATTCAAGTCCATGGTGACTAGATCAGGACGCAGCTGCTGCACCAACTCAATCGCCTCACGACCATTGCGCGCCTCGGCAACCACTTCGATATCCTGTTGATCCTCTAAAAGCGTGCGCAAAATTTCACGTGCGACATCACTGTCATCAACAATTAAAACTCTGATTTTTTTAGCTGTCACCATTGTTTGAACCACTCCTGCTGCAATTGTTGCATGCGCATGAGCGCTCTATTTCTTTAGTTCAACCGTAAACGCACTGACCAGCTGGCTGAGTTCATCGGCCATACTGATCATCTCCTCACTAATGTGAGTAATGCTGCGTACCGACTGCGCATTGTGGGTACTGGCATTGGCGATATCGCGCAAAGCAATCACCACTTGGCTGCTGGCGGTTTTTTGTTGGCGTGTTGATAAAGAAATTTGTTGTGCAGCATTGCTGGTGCGACTCGCGGCTTGTACCAACTGTTCCAAGTCTTCAGCGGTTTCTTGACTGACCTGCATGCCCAATTGAATGGAGCTCGCGCCCTTTTCTGAGGTGATCACCAAGCGGTTAATTGAGTCTTGGATTTCTTGGATGCGGTCCTCGATTTCATGGGTGGAGTCCGTCACGCTGTCGGCAAGACGGCGAATTTCACTGGCCACCACCGAGAAGCGCTTACCTGACTCGCCGGCACTGGACGCCTCTAATGCGGCATTAAACGCAATCAATTTGGTTTGATCAGCCAGTGTATTGATTAAATCCATCACCTTGCTGATTTCTTTAGATTTACGCCCCAATTGCACAATTTCTTGCAGACTGTTTTCACTGTCATGGTGAATATCCGCCATACGCAACTGCAAGTGCTGCATGGCATCGGCACCTTTCTTACTGCTTTCTAAGGTTAAATTGGCGACATCCACCACCGACTGCGAATGGTCAGCAATTTGTGTTGAGGAGGCTGAGAGCTCTTCCATGGTCGAAGTGATTTCCGCCACAGACGAAGACATTTGCTCCACAGCGGCGGCCATCGACTGACTGACTTCTTGCTGTCGATCCGTGTTACGACTGACTAAGCCTGCGGTATGAGCTAAGTGATCGGCTGTTTCTGAGAGACGGCTAGAACTGCGCAGCACACCGCTGATGGCAAGGGCTAAGCGTTCCAGCAAGCTGTTGGTCTGCGCGGCCAATTCACCCAGCTCTGCTTCATCGGTTGTCTGTAAGCGTTGTGATAAATCCAGAGTGCGCGAAATGTATTTCAGCTGTTCTTGGAAGTGATCAAGTGGCGAGGTCAGTGCGCGCGTTAGCCACAACACTAGCATTGCACCAGCGAATAACACGGCGGCCGTTAATAACAGCAGCTGCTTGAGTAACTCTGTCTGAACGGCTTGCACTTCTTGGGCATCAACCAAGAGCAAAAAATGCCAGTCAGTGCCCTCAACTTGTGTTGCCGAAGCAAGCCACTGGCGGTCATTAAAGTTGACATACTGCAAGGCTGAATCGGTGACATTATAGTCTGGCAATACTTGCGCTAAACTTTTTTGCTGCAGAGATGCATCACTGTGAGCCAGAATTTTTTGCTCGCCATCAAACATCAACAGTTGACTGCTCCAACGCATTTTCAGCTTGAGCAGCTCATCAACAATCATCGAAATATAGATATCACCGCCAACAACCTGTTGGGAATCCTCCTGTAAAGGAACCGCCAAAGTTGCGGTCAAATTTCCAGTTAATGCATCAGGATAAGTAGAGGTTAAAATCAAACCATTTGCTTGTTGCGCTTGCATAAACCAAGGGCGCTTACGTGGATCAAAGCCTTGCGGCACATCAATGGCAGGGCTTGATTGAATAAACTGCCCCTGACTGGTTCCTAAGTACAGCAGACTATAACCACCCGCCTCGCGCCCCGTGGTCAGCATGGTTTGCCACTGTTTTACATCCCCTGATTGCACGGGCAAGTAATGCGCCAAAGCCAATATCTGCTGTTTTTTCGCCTCAAGCCATTGTTTGGCTAACAAGTTCGTCTGCTCTAAACCACCCTGCATCTCACTCTGCACTGCACGGGTGGACTCTTGCTCCAGTAAACGACTGGCCAGCAGGCTGAGCATCAATAACGCGACCAGCATTAAGGCAATAAATGACAGTAAGAATTTTTTCTGCAGCGCTTGTTTGCGCCACCAATGCACCATACCTTGCATGTTATACGTCCTGTTTGTTGGTTTGACTGCTCTGCTCTTCAACATGAGACGGCTCGTCTTGATGAAACTCACAAACCAAATCACTCAAATCTTGCGACATACTAATCATTTCTTCACTGATTTGCGTGATGTTGCGCACTGACAGAGCATTATGACTACTGGCATTGGCAATATCACGTAAGGCAATCACCACCTGGCTGCTGGCGGTTTTTTGCTGGCGTGTTGATAGAGAGATTTGCTGTGCAGCACTACTGGTTCGACTGGCCGCTTGCACCAATTCATTCAGATCCTCAGCCGTTTCCTGGCTGACTTGCATGCCCAACTGAATTGAGCTGGCACCTTTTTCCGAAGTGATCACCAAGCGGTTAATTGCGTCTTGGATTTCTTGGATGCGGTCCTCGATTTCATGGGTGGAGTCCGTCACGCTGTCGGCAAGACGGCGGATTTCACTGGCCACTACCGAGAAGCGCTTACCTGATTCGCCAGCACTGGATGCTTCTAGCGCCGCATTAAAAGCAATCAATTTAGTTTGATCGGCCAGCGTATTGATTAAATCCATCACCTTGCTGATTTCTTTGGATTTACGCCCCAGTTGCACAATTTCTTGCAGGCTGTTTTCGCTGTCATGATGGATATCAGCCATGCGCAACTGTAAATGTTGCATGGCCGCCGCACCTTTTTTACTGCTGTCCAAAGTCAGACTGGCAACATCCACCACCGATTGTGAGTGATCGGCAATTTGCGTTGAGGACGCTGATAGTTCTTCCATGGTCGAGGTAATCTCAGCCACTGAAGAAGACATTTCTTCCACAGCCGCCGCCATCGACTGGGTCACTTCTTGTTGTCGATCCGTATTGCGATTGACCAGCCCGGCGGTAAGGGCTAAGTTATTTGCCGTTTCAGTCAGGCGACTAGAGCCGTGCTGCACCCCCCTGATGGCAAAGGATAAACGTTCCAACAAGGTATTGGTCTGTGCGGCAAGCTCACCCAACTCGGCCTTATCCTCGGTCTGCAAGCGCTTGGATAAGTTAAGCGTGCGAGTAATCTCCACCAATTGCTGTTGAAACAGCTGTAGCGGCCGACTGAGTGACACAGCCAACGGATACAACAACACCAGGCTCACCAATAGCAATCCAGCACCGATCAATAGAGACTGGTACAACTGCTGCTCAATGGGCAGCATAAAATCACTGCGCGGCACTTCAACTACTAAATAGCGCTGCAAGTCTGCCAACCAGACCACGCCGACAAAGAGTTGCTGCCCTTTATAGGTGATTTCTCGAACCTGCGCTTTATGCTGGTTGAGCAGCGTCTGTAATTGATCTGAGGCCCCTAGATCATTGATCAAGGCATCGTCGGCTCGGACTTCAACCAGCCCATCTTTATTGGCCAAAGACGCTCTGCCATGCTCACCTAAACGGTAGGAGCTGATCATCTTAGCCAACTGCAACATATCCAAACCAACACCGGCTACGCTAACAGGCTCACCATTGCTGTTGACTGCACTACCGGTGTAGTTAACGAACATCTGCAACTGTGTGCCAGTAAAAGCATTAGTGTCTAAGTTGAGCTCATAGGGCAATTGACTGGCTAAATAATTGAAGTACCAAGCATCCTGGGTATTTTCACGCTGGATGCGGCGGCTGTTAAATTCGCCATTCTTAAAGTGATAATAATTAATCGTACTGCCATCATTGCCTGCTAGAAACACCGCGCCTGCATTTAACTGCTGGCTTATCACTGCCATTTCTTCAACAAGCAAGGGCAACTCAGCCTCGGACATCCCTCTCTGTATCCAGCGCTGAACGAAGGAGTTCGACGCCAGACTGCGTGACACTTGTAAACTCGGAGTTAATTGTAAAGCCACTTCAGCGCCGAGATGCTGTAACTGCGCCGGCAGTTCATATTCGAGCAAACTTTGCACTCGACTCTTGGCATAAAAACCTGACTGCAAAACTAAGGTTAAGCCGGTCATCACCGCAAAAAGCACACCAAAAGACAGGAATAAACGTAAGCGTAAAGACAATTGATTCCAAAAAGTTCGCATTGCTGATGCCTTCCGCTGAGTAAATATTGATGATGTTGGCAAAATTACCGTTATAGCCATGACTAAAGCAAGGACATTCATTGGCACAAGCCATTTCTTATCCCAGAACTAACCTTTAAAGATCGGTAATAATTGCAGTAGCAATAACACCTGCGCGACAAAAGCGACGACAGCGAAAACCACAATAAAAGCAATCATTGTAGTGCCGCCAAACACTTGATAGTCGGCTTGAGCAAAACGTTTACGACTGGCCCTCACCAATAAAGCTGGGACTAAGACGGCCCAAATAGCCGCCATCAAACCCACATAGCCCATCACTTTGACAAAACCGGTAGGAAAAACCAAGCACGCCAGCATGGGTGGCATAAAGGTCAACAGCGCCGTTTTAAAGCGTCCGCTGGCAGTGTCAGAAAAATCAAACACATCGCGAAGATAATCAAACAGACCGAGCGTCACACCTAAAAACGAACTGGCAATCGCCATATAAGCAAACGCACTCAGCACCCCCGCTATCGTATCAGTACGTGTATAAGCAGATAACGCTTGCAAGAGCACAGCCACATCACCGTCAGCCGCAATAACGGGAGCAAACTCAGCACGCGGCAAGTTGCCCTGCACCGCCAACTGCCAGAGCACATAGATTCCCAGCGCCAGCAATGAACCCCACAAAATACTGCGCGCCACCGGTTGCGCTTGCTTGTTGTAGTAGCTCACTAAACTTGGCACATTGCCGTGATAACCAAAGGATGCCAAACACACTGGCAACGCCGTCCACAAATAAGGCCAATAAGTCTGTTGTTCTTGCACGTTAAGATTGAGCAAAACACTAGGCGTCACCGTTGGCAGAAGTGCCCCCACAGATAGAAAGAAACTGGTCAGCATGCCGCCAATCAAGAGTGTTGCAAAGCGATCAACCACTTTGGTAGATACCCACACCGAAGTGGCCAACACCAGCAGAAAAACCACTGATGACAGCTGCCGTGATGGTTGCAAGGGTTGTTCAAACAACCAGCCACTGGCTGCGGATAATGTATTTTGCGTTAAACCGCCGCCGACAAAAATATAGGCATAGGTTAGCGAATACAAAACAAAAGCGACGGCCACACCCGTAATGATATTCCAGCGTGGCCCGAGCAAGGCATTGACCACAGTATGAAAGCTCGCACCTTGTGGGAAATGTAACGTTGCCTCTAACAGCATCAAACCCGATATGTACATACAAAACCATACATACAGCAATAACAACAGCGAACCGATAAACCAAACACCCGAGGTCGCCGTGGGGTTGGCCAGCATACCGGCACCAATTGCGGTACCGGCAATGATCATTGCACCACCGAAGCGTGTGGGTTTAGAAGAGCGCTGGCTGGCCGTCATAACAATTCTTTTAAACTCTGATAAAGCCGCCTATTCTACGCACAACTACAGTGTTATGCGCATTAAAAGCACAGCACTACTGGCCACTATAAGTAACCATATAACACCCGCACTTCACCAATGTACTTGAGCGCTTTAACTTTCTCCTGCAAACACTGATTAAACGTCTGCGCCTGCTCATCCGCAGCTTGCATGCTGCGCACTAAATCAACATGCACTTGACCGTTTAAATAATGCAGCACGGCTCTATCTAACTCGCTTGCATCGAGCACTTCAGCCCATACGCGGCGTAAGTCCGCCAGCACTTCTCGGCGTAGCGGCAAGTCAGCACACAACACCGCAAGCGAGTCATCTTCTGGATCAATGTGGACTAAGGCATTACTAATATCTTCATGCGAATCAATGAGCTTTAAGCGCACATACTCTGAAATCTTATGCCCCTCAGAAACGCTTAAACGCTCATCCACAACAATATGCACATCAATCAGATACATACCGCCCATGCGGCGACTGCGCAACATATGCACGCCACGCACGCCCTCAACATTGCCAATAATGCGTTTCAACGCCGCGGCCGTTTTCGGCTCCATGCCCGTATCGACCAATTCACGTAGCGAACTCCAAGCTTGCGTCCAACCGATATGACCAATCATTAAAGCAACGCCCACAGCTGCAAAAGCATCCAAATAAGGCAAACCCATTAAACTGCCGGCGACACCGACCAACACCACAATTGAAGACATGGCATCAGAGCGATGATGCCAAGCATTGGCTTTCAGCAAACCCGAATTAAACTGCTTAGCGGCGCCAATGGTGTATTGATACAAGCCTTCGTTGGCCAAAATGGAAATAACAGCAATCAACAGCACTATGGGTGTGGGCTGCAATAACGTTTCAGGATTGAGCAAGCGCTGCGCAGAATCAAAAATGATTCCTGCGGCGGTGACAATTACTACGGCACCCAAGCCAACTGTAAAAGCCGTTTCAATCCGCGCGTGCCCGTAAGGATGCTCTTTGTCTGCCGGCTGATTACTGTATTTAGCGGCAAACCAAACCATTAAGTCAGTGCTTAAATCGGCGAGCGAATGCACACCATCGGCAATCAACGCATGGGACTGACCAACAATGCCAAAGATAACCTTAACAACAGTCAAAACTAAATTTACAACCGCACCAACAACACTGGTATTGCGCATCGCTTGGTCGCGTGCTTGCGCACGTTGCTCAGCATCCATCAGCAATCCTCTATGCAAATCAAAACTTATCTAGGGTAATCAATAGTGGCTTCTAATAGCAGCGCCGGAACATTTGGATCATCGGCATCACTGACTAAATACAACTGCAATTGATCTCCTATTTGTTTGGCGCTAATGCCTTCTAGCTTATACATCGGCTGCACCGGTTTAAGCCAACGCAGCTGTCGCTGTGCATCAATCAAACCAATGGCCGCCGCAACACACTCGCCATCCAGATAGCTGTTATCGGTATTTTCGGCCGCCGCAGTAAAGAGGCAAGCACCATCGTCGAGCGCATACGCATCAGTGAAGGTCAAAGGTACACCAGCAAACACACCTAAGTGGTAATAATCAATCCGTTGTGGCTGGAGCATTGTCTGCTCGTCACGGCCCTCCAGTAGCGCATAGAAATCTGCCAAAGCATACTCAATCACTGCATTTCCACGATGCTGATTGTTGCCGCGCTGCCAGAGCTTTAGACAATTGCCCTGAATCACCAATCCTTCAATATTTAGATCAGCAAACACCTGTTCCAGTGGCTGATAGAGCTTATGCAAATCAAATAGCTGCGCTTGCGCCGCAAGCTGCTGCGGTGCTGTGAACGGCCAGAGCATTGCGCGTTTGCGTTGCGCAGTTGAACCTGAGCCAAACGCCAATAAAGCACCATATGGGTAGCGTTGCGTCGCTGGCAAACCGGTTAGACTCTCAAAATCAGGCTTAGCCGCCTTGCGTTGTTTGGCATTGGCAGGCAAATCACCAGAGATTATGGTTAACACCGTTCCAGGTCGCTGATCCAGCAGCGAAAACACCCCCATCACCAGCTCATCGTCAGCCACCACATACAGTGTTTGCCCCTCAATCCACATACCACTGGCCGCACTGAGGTGTGGCAGCGCAGAGGTGTTATTTAAGAGCAATTGACGAACTGAACGCAGTTGTAAAGATTTGATTTGCATCTGTTTTATCGAATAGGCCTGAATTTTTACACTATACAGGGCACTCTAGCACAGACAGCATGCTGTACTGCGCTAACTGAATCCTCACCTCTAACACTGGCATTTATGCTATATTTTGCCAATCTTGATATAGGTCAATATTCATGCACGCTGCTAAACCCTTATATGATTATCCCAAGTACTGGGCTGAATGCTTTGGTCCTGCTCCTTTCTTACCCACTTCACGTGAAGAAATGGATCAGTTAGGTTGGGATTCTTGTGATGTCATCATTGTTACCGGTGACGCTTATGTCGATCACCCCTCTTTTGGTATGGCTGTGATTGGCCGTGTGCTGGAAGCCCAAGGGTTTCGCGTCGGCATTATCAGCCAACCCAACTGGCGCAATAAAGATGACTTTATGCAACTGGGTGAGCCTAACCTATTTTTTGGCGTGGCAGCGGGCAATATGGATTCAATGATCAACCGTTACACCGCTGATCGCAAAATCCGCTCCGATGATGCCTACACAGCGGGCGGCGAAGCAGGCAAGCGCCCTGACCGCGCCAGTTTGGTGTACAGCCAGCGCTGTAAAGAAGCCTACAGTCATATTCCGGTTATTTTAGGTGGCATTGAGGCCTCATTACGTCGTATTGCACACTATGACTACTGGCAAGACAGCGTACGCCGGTCGATCCTGATGGATGCTACCGCTGATATTCTGCTATACGGTAATGCTGAGCGCGCCATTGTTGAAGTCGCTCAGCGTTTGTCTTGGGGTGAGTCCATTGCACAGATTGACGATATTCGTGGCACTGCGTTTATCCGTCGTAATACTCCTAGTGATTGGTTTGAACTGGACTCTACGCGCATCGATCGCCCTGGCCGAGTTGATCGAATTATCAATCCTTATGTCAACACTCAAGACACCGAGGCTTGCGCAGTGGAACAGCAGGCGGCAGCGACCGCCAGCGAAGCCAATGACGTGCAAGTGGTGCAACTGATTGATCATCCACGCTTAACCCGTGAACGTACGGTCATTCGTATTCCGTCCTTTGAAAAAGTACGCAATGACCCTGTGCTCTATGCTCACGCGAACCGTGTTCTGCACTTAGAAACCAATCCAGGCAACGCCCGCGCCATTGTGCAGCGCCATGGCGATCAGGATATTTGGCTCAATCCGCCGCCTATTCCATTGACCACAGAAGAAATGGACTATGTGTTTGGCCTACCCTATGCACGAGTACCTCACCCGAAGTACGGTAATGCAAAGATCCCAGCCTACGAAACCATTCGTTTCTCAGTCAATATTATGCGCGGCTGTTTTGGCGGTTGCACCTTCTGTTCAATTACCGAGCACGAAGGTCGTATTATTCAAAACCGTTCGCACGATTCTATTTTGCAAGAAATCGAAGACATGCGTGACAAGGTGCCGGGCTTTACCGGTGTTGTGTCTGATCTCGGCGGCCCTACGGCCAATATGTACCGATTGGCCTGCAACAGCCCAGAGATTGAAGCGGCGTGTCGCAAACCCTCTTGCGTGTTCCCGGGGATTTGTCAAAACCTCAATACCGACCATTCGTCGCTGATTGAACTGTATCGCAAAGCACGTGATATCCGCGGCGTAAAAAAAGTACTGATTGCTTCCGGCTTGCGCTATGACTTGGCCGTTGAATCACCTGAGTATGTGCGTGAACTGGTCACTCATCACGTGGGTGGTTACTTGAAGATTGCTCCAGAGCACACCGAAGAAGGTCCGCTTGAGCACATGATGAAGCCCGGTATTGGCAGTTATGAACGCTTTCGCAAAATGTTTGAACGCTTCTCTAAAGAAGCAGGTAAAGAACAGTATTTAATCCCCTATTTTATTGCTGCTCACCCAGGTACGACTGATAAAGACATGCTCAATTTGGCCTTATGGTTGAAAAGCAATAACTTCCGTGCCGACCAAGTGCAAGCGTTTTATCCATCACCCATGGCAACTGCTACGGCGATGTATCACTCTGGGAAAAACCCACTGCGCAAAGTAACCTACAAAAGTCCGGCGACGGAAATCGTCAAAAGCGAGGAACAGCGTCGCTTGCATAAAGCGTTCTTGCGCTATCACGATCCAAAATCCTGGCCACTGATTCGTGAAGCGTTAATTCGCATGGGCCGTGCTGATTTAATTGGTGACAGTAAAAATCATCTGATTCCTGCTCAGCAACCTGAAGCTGACGGTTATCGTAGTGCGCGCCGTAAAAACTCGACTCCAGCTAAAGGTGAGAAAACCGCGCGTCCATTGCTCACCCAGCACACTGGCTTACCGCCACGAGCGACAGGCGCAGCCGATGATAAGCCGCAGTGGCATAAGCGCGAGCAAGCTAAAGCCGCGGCTGAAGCAAAGCTACGTGCAGATAGAAGCAAGAAGCCTGCAGCGAAAGGTGGCAAGCGTAGCTCGCCGGCTAAACCGCGCTAGTCGTACATCTTTTTTGAAGTACGGCGTATGATTTTTTGCCTTGCAAGGAATGCCCTCTCGATGCGTAGCGTTCACTCGAATGCAACATCACTGCTCATTGAGCAGCGTGTGGGTGACCTGGCAAGCGTAGTCATGGATGACGCAGCGCCCGAATCGAGACAGGATGTCTCGTGAGGGGTAAACGTCATTCACACACTGCGACATGCACATAGACATCTAAACACTTTGCTTTAGATCTGCACGTAACGTACTTCGGGGTAAGTGTTAATCCGTCGATGAACCCATCCAGGGTTCAACTCCGGCGTTCGCCATCCCTGGCTCACTCACCACACCCACCCCGAAGTACTCGTTGACCATTTACAGGGCTTGCACTATTGCAGCCTGAATAACTTGCATAGATGTTTAATGATCTAATCATTTTAAAAAGCCGTACTCCATATTGCCAAACAACATCACTGACCAACGAGTATCTTGTTGCTGTCGCGACCAGCGCAGCCAGGGATGGCGCAGCCTCGAATCGGGTCAGGATGACCCGCTGAGAGAAAAGCGATAGCAACAAGGTACGGCATGCGCATATCGCTCTGGATACTCTACAATATTAAAGACACTCAGCCTATGCATTGGACTGAGACTCTATCGCCGGCATGGCCAGCTCATACAGGGTTCAAACACATCACTGATCAATGAGTATCTTGTTGCTGTCGCGACCAGCGGAGCCAAGGATGGCGCAGCCTCGAATCGGGTCAGGATGACCCGTTGAGAGAAAAGCGACAGCAACAAGGTACGGCATGCGCATATCGCTCTGGATACTCTGCAATGTTAAAGACACTCAGCCTATGCATCGGATTAAAACGCAGTCGCTGGCATGGCCAGCTCATACAGGGTTCGAAGCTCTGGTTGATCATGTGCAGGGTTTGTACTATTGCAACTCAGCCAGAATTTCAAACGAACGCAAGCGATCAGCGTGCTCATACAAATCACAGGTAAAGATCAGCTCATCGGCTTGAGTATGCTGCAATAACACCTGCATTTTCTGCTCAATCGTCTCAGCACTACCAATCATCGCCATGCTTAAAAACTCATTTACAGTCTGCTCCTCATGCGGCTTCCACAAGCCTTGCATACTCTCTACTGGCGGGCGCATCAGCATACTTTGACCACGGATCAAAGCCAAAATACGCTGATACGTCGTAGTCGCCAAATACTCCGCACGAGCATCCGTTTGCGCAGCAACCAAAGGAATGCCCAGCATCACATACGGCTTATCCAAAACAGGCGAAGGCTTAAAGTGACGACGATACAACTCAATCGCCTGCATCATCATGCGTGGTGCAAAATGCGAAGCAAAAGAATACGGCAAGCCCTTCTGCGCCGCTAACTGCGCGCTAAATAAACTGGAGCCCAACAACCAAATCGGCACATGACTATCGACACCCGGCATCGCGATCACTGACTGACCTGAAACACGCGGGCCTAGAAATTTTTGCAACTCAGCCACATCTTCAGGAAAATCATCTGCACTGCCGCTACGATCCCTACGCAACGCCCTTGCCGTTAATGGATCAGTACCCGACGCACGGCCAAGCCCCAAATCAATACGCCCCGGATACAATGCTGCTAACGTACCAAACTGTTCAGCAATCACCAACGGAGCGTGATTAGGCAGCATCACTCCACCCGCACCCACTCGAATACGCTGCGTACCGGCCGCCAGATAACCAATCAACACGGACGTCGCCGAACTGACAATAGCATCCATATTGTGATGTTCAGCCACCCAAAAACGATTAAAACCTAAGGCTTCGACATGTTGAGCTAAAGCCAGTGAGCGCTGCAAAGCAGGCGCTGGACCTTGATCTGTATCTTTGCGCGAGGCCAAATCCAATACTGAAAAAGCCACCTTTTGCTGACGAATCATCACCTTGCTCCTACTTCATAAACGAATTGGACAGCAGTATAACCGCGTCACATTCACACCTTATGAGTGCTACCATAGCCGCCCCATCACAGTCTTGAAAGCAACCATGCAAAATAAATACCTAGCCGATCAATCCCTAGCACGTGCTTTATTTAGTATGACTTGGCCAATGCTGTTTGGTACCGTTGCACTCATGAGCTTTCAGTTGGTCGACAGCATTTTTATCAGTATGCTGGGCATGCAACCTTTGGCGGCTCTAGGCTTCACACTACCTCTGCAGCAACTCTTGATCGGCGTACAAATCGGTATTGGTATCGCCTCAACCGCACTCATTTCACGCGCCCTTGGCGCAGACAACCCCGAACGCGCCAAGCATCTAGGAGGAATAGTGGTACTGACCGGGTGCTGCGTTTCTTTGCTGTTATGTGCACTGATTTGGCTACTACGCCTGCCTCTACTCAGCGCTCTGGGCGCTAGTGCAGAACTCTTACCCTATACTGAAAGCTACTGGCTGCCTTGGCTAACAAGCGCTTGGCTCGGTGCCTTTCTATATTTTGCCAACAGCATTTCTCGCGCCAATGGCGATACAAAACTGCCAGGGCTAATGATGGTGGTGACCAGCGTACTGAATATGCTGCTCGACCCCTTGTTTATTTTCACCTTTGATTTAGGCCTCGCTGGAGCAGCCTATGCCACTATTGTTGCTTGCTTAAGCGGTGCAACAATTATGTATTGGCGGATCCTCAAGCGGCACTGGCTGGCTTTTTCTCCCAGCAAACTCGCCATCGGCCCTGCCTTACGCGAGATTTTCCAAACCAGTGCGCCGGCCATGCTCAGTCAGCTGATGCCCGGTACTGCCTCATTACTGGCAACACGCCTAGTCGCGGTTTTTGGTGGTTCTGCCATTGCCGCATGGACCTTAGGCAGTCGCCTCGAACTGTTCTCAATTGTCATTGTGCTAGCACTAACCATGGCATTGCCACCAATGGTTGGTCGCTTATTGGGTTCAAAACAATTAGATCGCGCCCACAGCCTAGTATTGATTGCCGTACGCTTTGTCATCGGCCTCCAGATTGCCATTGCCTTATTTTGGATGGCCAGTCGCTGGTGGATCGCTGCAGAGTTGGCCCCCGATCATACCACTGAAATCTACCTCATGAGTTACATGCTCTGGGTCCCCATCAGTTATGCCGCACTGGGTGTCTGCATGCTGATGGTCTCGGTGTGCAATGCACTAGGTATGCCAATGCGTGCAGTTTGCATTTCGACTCTACGTTTGTTTATCTGCTACTTACCTGCGCTGTGGCTTGGCGCCAGTTTGGCAGGCATGAGCGGCCTATATATTGGCGTACTCATCGGTAATATTGCGGCAGGCATATTAGCCTGGCAACTGTATCGCCATGGCTTACGCCATCTACAACCGGCCAAGTAACCTCTGAAAACTTCATCAGTAGCACAATAAAAAACCCGCTAGCTTGCGGGTTTTTTATTGAACAGCAGGTAAAGCTGAATCAAAGCACGTTTAAACCACGCTGCACATCGGCTTGAATGTCGGCGAAGTCTTCTAACCCCACAGCAATGCGAATCAAACCATCGTGAATACCCGCTTGCTCACGCTCGGCAGCCGGTAAGCGGCCGTGTGTGGTGGTGCCAGGGTGAGTAATAGTAGTTTTGGTATCACCAAGATTAGCGGTGATTGAGATCATTTGTGTGGCATCAATAAAGCGCCAAGCCGCATCCTTACCACCTTCGACTTCAAAGCTTAGAACCGCACCAAAACCGCTTTGTTGCTGCTTAGCCAACTCGTGCTGCGGATGGCTGGTTAAGCCTGAATAATAGACTCTGCTGACTTTAGCTTGCTGCTCAAGCCACTCAGCAAGCCGCTGAGCACTTTGGCAATGTGCGTTCATCCGCAAACGCAAAGTTTCCAGACCTTTCAAGAACACCCAAGCATTAAATGGACTCATGGTCGGGCCTGCAGTACGCAAGAAACCCACCACTTCTTGCATTAATTCAGCACGACCTAACACCGCACCGCCTAAGCAGCGGCCTTGCCCGTCAATGTATTTCGTTGCCGAGTGAATAACAATGTCAGCGCCAAGGGCTAATGGCTTTTGCAAAACCGGTGTGCAAAAACAGTTATCAACAACCAGTAAAGCATTGGCAGCATGGGCAATTGTACTTAATGCGCGAATATCAGCCAGCTCTGCCAAGGGATTGGACGGCGACTCAACAAACAACAGCTTCGTTTTCTCAGTGCAAGCCGTTTGCCAAGCATCTAAATCATCAATCGGCACATAGGTAATCTGGATGCCAAAACGCGCGCAGTATTTATCAAACAAACTGACTGAAGCGCCAAAAATGCTGCGCGACACCAAGACTTGATCACCCATCACGCATAGGCTCATCACCGTGGCTAAAATCGCTGACATACCTGAAGCTGTCGCCACACACTTTTCAGCACCCTCTAGGGCCGCTAGACGCTCTTCAAAGGTACGCACGGTTGGATTGGTATAGCGTGAATAAACATTACCATCACGATCACCCGCAAAGGTTGCTGCTGCATCCGCCGCACTGCGAAACACATAGCTTGATGTGGTAAAAATCGCCTCACCGTGCTCTGCTTCAAAACTACGATGCTGTCCTGCACGCACAGCGAGCGTATCAAAACCTGCATCATCGAGATCACTATTGAGTCGGCCAGCTTGCCAATCCTTCGTCATGATTTGCACCTTGTTCACTTAAATAACGGATAGGGCACGCTATATTAACAGTGCCCTTATTTGCCATGCGCCAACAGCAACATCACGCTTTAAAGATCAGCGTCTCAACTGTTATGCAAACCAATGGTGGCATTATTGAACTGCTTTCCAGTTAACTCAAAATCATTACGCTCACTCTCAATACGCTGCAAATACTGCTCATCAATATCGCCAGTCACATAGACGCCATCAAACACAGCGCAATCATATTGATCAATTTTGATTTTCCCGCCACTGACAGAATCAATTAAATCGTCTAAGTCTTGGTAAACCAGCCAATCAGCACCAATTAAATCAGCCACTTCTTCAGTACTACGATTGTGCGCAATTAACTCATGCACGCTTGGCATATCAATGCCATACACATTCGGATAGCGTACAGCCGGTGCCGCAGAACAAAAATAGACATTTTTTGCTCCAGCATCGCGAGCCATCTGAATGATTTGCTTACAAGTCGTACCGCGCACAATGGAGTCATCGACAAGCATGACGTTCTTGCCACGAAACTCTAATTCAATGGCATTGAGTTTTTGACGCACTGATTTTTTTCGCTCGGCTTGACCTGGCATGATAAAAGTACGACCGATATAACGGTTTTTTACAAAACCTTCACGGTATTTCACACCTAAGCGGTTAGCCAACTCCAGCGCAGAGGTACGACTGGTGTCAGGGATTGGAATCACCACATCAATATCGTGCTCAGGACGCTCGCGTAGAATTTTATCAGCGAGCTTCTCACCCATGCGCAAGCGCGCTTTATAAACAGAAATGCCATCAATGATAGAGTCTGGACGCGCTAAATACACATGTTCAAAAATACAAGGCGTCAACACAGGGTTGGCTGCACATTGACGGGTATGTAATTTGCCATCTTCGGTAATGTAAACCGCTTCACCCGGTGCGAGGTCACGAATCAGACTAAAACCCAACACATCCAATGCAACACTTTCAGAAGCAATCATATATTCCACGCCAGCATCAGTATGACGTTGGCCAAATACAATCGGACGAATACCATTGGGATCACGAAAACCCAGCACACCATAGCCAGTAATCATCGCTACCACCGCGTAACCACCACGGCAACGCTCATGTACACGCGTGACGGCAGCAAATACATCTTCTTCCGTCGGCTGTAACTTACCGCGTATACCCAGTTCGTGTGCAAACACGTTGAGCAATACTTCAGAATCAGAATTAGTGTTTACATGGCGCAAATCAGATTGGTAAATTTCTTGAGCCAACTGCTTTACGTTAGTTAAGTTACCGTTATGCGCCAAAGTAATGCCGTATGGCGAATTGACATAAAAAGGCTGCGCTTCTGCGCTGCTCGAACTGCCTGCAGTTGGGTAGCGAATATGGCCAATACCCACATTGCCAATCAATTCTTTCATATGGCGGGTGCGAAATACATCTCGCACCAAGCCATTGTCTTTGCGTAGAAACAAACGTCCATTCTGAGTTGTCACCATGCCTGCGGCATCCTGGCCACGGTGCTGAAGTACGGTAAGCGCATCATACAGCGCTTGATTAACATTTGATTTACCTACAATACCGACAATGCCACACATGAAACGCGACCCCTGCTATGTCATTCTAAATATAGACAGCCATACAACTACTAACAACTGCCTAGTTTGTACTCACTGCTGAGCATTAAGTGCTGTAGTGACCCACTGCCCGGAGAAACCTAAAATCAGGTTTTTTGACCAATCAGCTATCAATAGAAAATGTGGAATCAAAGTGGATTGTTGCCACCAAGTGTCTTGCTCAACCGGTGCCAGACTCAACAATCCAATCAATATCACCACTAAAAAAAGTCCGCGCGCTGCACCAAATACCATACCCAGTAAACGGTCAGTACCGGTTAAACCTGTAGCTCGAATCAGTTGCGCTAATAGAAAATTAATGAGGCCGCCAACCAATAGCGTCACCACAAATAATAAAGCACAGGCGGCTATAGTGCGCACTGAAGGAATATCAATGTAGGGCTGCAAATGGTGGGCTAAACTACCGCCAAACATCCAAGCCACCACACCTGCAAAAATCCAGATGACCAGCGATAGTGCTTCTTTAACAAAGCCACGACTGAGGCTGATCAATGATGAAATCAAAACGATACCAACAATGACCAGATCAACCCAATTGAAAGACACGGAATAAACTACCTATTGTATAAAGTCAGCATTTTAACAGAGCTACCTAGGACTGATAAGCGCTTGTTACTGTTTTAATGCTGAATATGCAATTAAGGCTGGTAGCGCACAACAAAACACTCTTGTTTTTCACGTGTTTTTAAACCTTTACACATTGCCTGTGCTTCGGCCTCTCTAATCAATGGACCAATTAAAACGCGGTGCACACCGTCGCTGCTACGCACATAGGCATTGTATTGTTTGTTGCGATAGGTATCGCGCAGGGCTTCAGCATTGGCCTTACTCGTGAGACTGGCCAATTGTACAGACCAAGAAACAGGCAGGTTATTTTTATCAATACCTGGAGCAATGACCGGCTGTTCAGGTTTTTTGCTAACGGGTTGAGTCACAGCAGGCTTAACGGGTTGAGTTTCAACCGCAACTGCTGGCGCAGGCTCCACAGCAACAGGCTGCGCGGGTGCGCTATCTGGCGTGAGGGGTTGCTCAGTAATGACCGCACCATCCCACTCATCATCAATCACGGGTTCTGGCACAGCAACTTCGGTCACAGGGTATTGCGGTTGCGCAGGCACTGCCGGCATTGGCGGTGCGTCTACAACAACCGTGCGTGCAGGATCTTCTTGCTTGAGCAGCATCGGTAAAAAAATCACTGCTACAGCAATCAGTACCACTGCACCGACAATACGTTGTTTAAGCTTGCTTTCTGCGCCTGCCATATTTGCCTCATTGTTATCATGCGCTGTTTAAAACAGCTGGTATAAAAAATCTACTTAAGCACACTCGCTGCGCTTTAACAACGTACAGGGCAATACTCTACAATTTTATTATTGTTGCTGCTCCAGCCACAGCAATGCTTCAGCAACAGTGTAGAACGAGCCAAAGATAATGATTTGATCATCAGCCGTAGCCTGAGAGCACTGCGCCTCTATTGCTTGAGCAATATTCTCATAGCATTCCACATCGGCATGACGGGCGTGTAGCGTACTGTGCAAAAACTCAACACGGCAAGAGCGTGATGTTGGTAAGGGTGCGACCGCCCAATGACTAATCTGCGCTTGCATACAATCAAGAACACCGGATAGATCTTTATCATCGAGTACGCCCAAGACAGCCAGACGTCGACCTTTAAGCGGTTGCGCTGCCAAACGGGTGGCTAAATATTGTGCAGCATGCGGGTTATGCGCAACATCCAGCAGTAGATGCAATGTGCGCGACTGCCACTGCAACGTCACCTGTTGCAGTCGACCTTGCATGGTTGCTTGGCATAACGATTCAATAAGCTTCTGCGCGTGCCAAGGCAAACCAAGCAGTGCATAAACTTGCAACGCAACAGCGGCATTTTCAATAGGTAAACTGAGCAAGGGAATATCGTGCAGGTAAACAGGCTTACCCTGCTCATCTAAGCCACGCCAATGCCAAACATGCTCACTCAAGGCTAAATCGAAATCACGACCACGCAGCACTAGAGGTGTTGACAATAAGGCTGCGCGCGTCAGTAATGGCTCAGGCGGATCGAGGTCACCACAGACGGCCGGTAAGTTGGGGCGGAAAATACCGGCTTTTTCATAGGCCACTGAATCGCGGGTATCACCGAGCCAGTCTTTATGATCAATACCGATACTGGTGACGACCGCAACATCTGCGTCGACAATATTCACAGCATCCAGACGACCACCTAGACCAACTTCAAGAATAACCACATCCAGTGAACTTTGTGCGAACAGCCAAAAAGCCGCCAAGGTACCCATTTCAAAATAAGTCAAACTGACTTCAGCGCGCGCCTGCTCTACCGCAGTAAAAGCGGCGCACAACTGCGCATCAGTGGCTTCCTGCGCATTAATACGCACGCGCTCGTTGTAACGTAACAAGTGCGGCGAACTGTAGACACCAACGCTAAACCCCTGCCCAACAACCAAACTCGCCAACAACGCGCAGGTTGAGCCTTTGCCGTTGGTGCCCGTTACAGTGACAATTTTTTTGGCAAGGCGCGGTAATCTCAAGCGCTGCGCAACCTCTTGCACACGCGCCAAGCCCATATCAATTTCACTGGGGTGTAATTGCTCTAAGTAACTGAGCCACTCCTTGAGATTACCCGTATTCATATCAATTAAGCTTGCGCGCCGGTAGCTGGATTGGATGCAGCAGCAGTTGCATCAACAAGGTCCATATCAGCCACTGGAATTGATGGGCTATTCATCAACTGACGTAACACACTGGCGAGTCGTGAACGTAACTCACTGCGCGGAACAATCATATCTATCGCACCGTGATCAAGTAGGAACTCACTACGCTGGAATCCTTCTGGCAGTTTCTCACGCACGGTCTGCTCAATAACCCGCGGACCGGCGAAACCAATCAATGCTTTAGGTTCAGCAACTATAATATCACCCAGCATCGCTAAACTGGCTGACACACCACCATAAACCGGGTCAGTTAGCACTGAGATAAAAGGAATGCCTTCTTCACGTAAGCGCGCCAGTACGGCAGAAGTCTTAGCCATTTGCATTAAAGAAATCAGTGCTTCTTGCATGCGCGCGCCACCGGACGCTGAAAAACATACGAATGGGCAGCGTTGCTCTAATGCGACATTGGCCGCTTGCACAAAACGCTCGCCAACGACCGCCCCCATTGAGCCCCCCATAAAGGCAAACTCAAACGCAGCGGTGACCACCGGCATCCCTTCCAAAGTACCACTTAAAGCAATCAATGCATCTTTTTCGCCGGTTTGTTTCTGTGCAGCAGCAAGACGATCTTTATAGCGTTTGCTATCGCGGAATTTAATCCGATCAACCGGCTCAAGGTCGGCAGCAATTTCTTCACGACCTTCTTCATCTAAAAAAATATCTAAGCGTGTACGTGCGTTAATGCGCATATGATGCTGACACTTCGGGCATACATCGAGCGTTTTCTCAAGCTCTGGCTTGTATAAAACCGCATCACAAGATGGGCACTTGTGCCATAAGCCTTCGGGTACTGAACTTTTCTTAGCTTCAGAACGCATGATTGATGGAATCAATTTATCGACTAACCAGTTGCTCATCAGTTGTCTACTCCGCCTAGAGGCCAGTGGCAATGCACTGCGCCTTTATTATTTGTTTAATAACGATCAGGTTATTGACGGCTTGCTAACCTAAGCCGTCACATAGCTGAGCATTTTTCATTTGCACAGCATATAAGAACTTGCGAATTTTATCTGCGTCTTTAAGACCTAGGCTGCTTTCTACGCCACCACTGACATCAACAGCCCAAGGCTGTACTTGCTGCATGGCCTCACTGACATTATCGGCATTTAAGCCCCCGGCAAGAATTAGCGGTTTGGCTAAATTGTCAGGAATTGCTGACCAATCAAAGCGCTCACCCGTGCCACCATGAATACCCGGCACCCAGGCATCCAGCAGAATACCTTGTGCACCACTGTATTGCGCTGCCAGCGCAGCAATATCAACACCAGGCTGCATACGCAGTGCGCGGTAATATGGCCTAGAAAAACCTTCACACTCAGCTGGTGTTTCATCGCCATGAAACTGCAATACATCCAAAGACACTTGACTTAACAATGCGTCTATCTCAGTTCGAGGCGCATTAACAAACAAGCCTACTGTACTGACAAATGGCGGCAAAGCAGCAATGATCTTTGCAGCCTGCGTCATACTTACCGCTCTTGGGCTTTTGTGATAAAACACCAAACCGATCGCATCAACGCCTGCTTGTGCAGCAGCCAATGCATCTTCTACACGAGTAATACCACAAATCTTAGTTCGTATTCGCACAGATATGCTCTTTCTCTTCACGCAAAAAATCAGGTAGCCCTGATAAAAAATGTGGCCCCAGATACCGCTCAGGTAACTGAAACTGTTCTGGATACTCAACCTGTACCAGATAGAGCCCATACGGCGCTGCAGTCACACCACCTTTTTTTCGATCACAGCTTTCAAGCACAGCGCGCGCCCACTCGACAGGACGCTCACCTGCACCAATCATCATTAAAAGCCCCGCCAAGTTGCGTACCATGTGGTGCAAAAAAGCATTGGCGCGCACATCAATAACAATCAACTTACCAAACTCAAACAACTCCAAATGATGAATGGTACGTACAGGTGACTTTGCTTGGCATTCACTGGCACGCAACGCATTAAAATTGTGCGTACCCACAAAACAACGTGCCGCTTCGCGCATTTTTTCGATATCGAGCCTTTGATAGGTCCAGGTCACCTCTTGTGCTAAATGTGCTGGACGCACTTCATCACTGTAAATCACGTAACGATAACGCCGTGCCAGCGCACTGAAGCGTGAATGAAACTCCAGTGGCACAGCTTGCGCCCAAGTCACGCTGATATCTTTAGGTAAATAGTGATTCGCACCCCTGACCCATGAGCGCATCGGCCGCTGCACCTCTGTATCAAAGTGAACCACCTGGTTGCAGGCGTGTACCATCGCATCAGTACGCCCAGCGCAGCTAATATGTACAGGCACGCCGGCATTGACCTTCTGCAACGCCTCTTCGAGACAACCTTGAATACTGGGCGTGCTTGAACCTTGCAGTTGAAAGCCACGGTAATTAGAACCCTTGTATTCAACGCCTAATGCAATTCTAGAAACGCCAGCGGCAGCCTCTTGGGCTGCCGCTGGCGTTGTTTCAGTTGACATGAACTATCCTAATTGAGTAATCATTTCACGTGCTTCATCTTGTTGCGCCGGAGAGCCTTCAGCAATCACTTCATCAAGAATATCACGTGCACCTTCAGCATCACCCATCTCAACATAAGCGCGAGCCAGATCAAGCTTAGTTGCGGTTTCGTCAGTACCGGCCAAGATGCCGAAATAATCATCCATTGCATCTAAATCTTGGAACTCATCAGCAACCTGCAATGAGTCTGCTGCCGTCTCCGACGCTGATAGCGCATCCAACGTATCTACAGCTGCAGCTTTTGCTGTTGGGTGTAATTCTAAACTGTCATCACTGAGACCAGAGGCCAGATTATCTAACTCGGCGCTCACCTCATCCAATTGCGCACTGAAATCGCTGTCGAGCTGACTGTCTGCCTCAAAGCTAAACTCATCATCAAGCTCAAAACTTGGCGTTGGCGTTGGCGCTTGCTCTCTAGCAGGCAGATCAAACTCAAGATCAGCAAGAGATAGATCATCCACATCAGCTGACTCACTAGCCACTGCCTGACTTGTCACTGCAGCATCTAAGTCAAGATCTAAATCAAAATCTCCGTGGCGAGCGTCTAAACTTTCAGGCTCAACTTGCGCGTCTGAATCATTAGCCAAAGCAAGATCGAGATCAGCATCGAAACTCAATTCGCTGCCAGCGGCCTTAATATCCGACTCAGTTTCAGCAAGCAAGGCTGAAAGATCATCCAATTCAGCTGCAACAGTAAATTCATCCGACTTGGCCTCTTCCGGTAAATCAAGAGTCAGGTCGTTTAAATCAAAATCATCAAACGCACTATTTTCTGCCACGCTTTCAACTTGCTCAACATCGAACATCTGTGGATAGCGCGCTTTGATTTGAGCCAACTCTGCAGTTGCACCACCAATCTCGGAAATCTCCTGAATTTGACGAGCAAAACCATCACGATCTTCTAAATCAGCGTAGACTTCAACCAGTTTTAGGCGCAGATCAATGCGTTGCGGTTCTTGATCAATTGCCGCACTCAGCACACTTGCCGCTTGATTAAAACGACCAAAGCTAATGTAACTGCTTGCCTCTGCAATAGGATCAGGCGTCTCTGCCTTGAACTGGCTCTCAGTTGCTTTGGTTTCAAAATCAAACTCATCGGCAAAAGATGCGTCAGTATTATTCTCTACTTGGTTTAAGTCACTAGCAGATAAGAAATCAGTATCAAGTGATTCTTCTACGATAGCAGGCTGAACATCATTAACCGATAAATCACTCTGCTGTGCATCATAAAACTCAGCTTCTTTGCGAGCATTGCGACGTGAAATACCCATGAGCAACAAAAGTAATGCTAGGACAGCACCGCCACCCGCTGCAGCAAGCAACATCGGATCATCCATAACCGTGTCAATGAGACTCTTTTCTTCTTGCACAGGTATTGCAGCGGGAGGCGTCACTTCAGCCTCCACAACAGGCTCAGGCTCAACGACTGGTTGCGCCTCAACAGCTAAGGTTTCAGTTTCTTGAGCTTCAACAGCTTCGACCGGCTCTACAGTTGCAAGCTGATCGATTTGCTCAACCGATTCAGCCGGGGCATTTAGAGTATCCTCAGTAACAACTGCTGTATCTTCATTCGCTTCAGTCAACTGCGTTTCTGCAGCTGGTGTCACGTCTTGAGTTGCAATCGGCGTATCTACTGCATTCTGCAGTTGAGCTAATTGACTGTCTTTTAACTCAATTAAACGCTGCAGCTTCTCTAATTGACTGTTAAGGTCGTCAACACGACTTTTCAGGTCTTGGTTTTCTAGGACCGTTGAGTCTAACAATTCTTTAGTAACGGCTAACTGATCCTGCACAGCTTTATCATTTGTCCCATCGCCTTGATCAGCGGCCTGTTGCGCTTGACCGGGCGCATCAGCCACTAATCTTAAACTGTCTGTCTTCTCAACGACAGCAGGCGCTGCGCCCGCGACGCTTCGATGTGTAGCATCGAGCTGACGCTCAGCGCCAGCTTGTTCAACACGCCCTGTTTTCCAGCTAGTATTTTGCTGAGTAACTTGAGCGATTGCTTCGGCACGACTGAGAACATTAATTTCTTGCTCAGTTGGCAAACGTAAAACCTGGCCACTTTTCATCCGATTAATGTTGCCATCTAAAAAAGCATTCGGATTTAAATCTTGAATGGCCAACATCGTTTGATGCACTGAGGCATTGCCACCCACGCGCGCAGCAATTTCCCACAAGGTGTCGTTTCTCTGAACGCTGTACTCAGAACCTTGTAACGCAGGGGTCGCACGTGTTGTTGGCTGCTGTCGTTGTGCCGTTGAAGTTGATGCTTGTGAGGAACGAATGTTTTGTTGTACTACAGGCGCAGAAGGTCTGACGCTTGCAGGCTGTGGCGCATAAATAACCTGCTGAGGGCTGTATAAAGGTGGGTCAAGCAGTACGGTGTACTCACGTAACAAACGACCATTTGGCCATAAGACCTCTACTAAGAAGTTTAAATAAGGCTCTTTAATAGGGTTCGCACTTGTCACACGAATGACGTTTTTTCCATTGGCGTTAAGCACGGGCGTAAATTTCAAACCCGTTAAAAAAAACTGTCGATCAACACCAGCTTTACTGAACTCTTCTGGCGAGGCCAGTTGAGTTTTAATTTCAACTGAGGTTAAGTCGCGCACCTCTAATAAAGAGATCTCCGCTTCAAAAGGCTGGTTTAAAGATGACTTAACAGATACATCACCCAAACCTAAAGCATGAGCCAGACCAGATGAAAACGCTGAAGCAGCAGCAACTGCCAACACCAATTTGCGAACTTGAAGCATATAGAGTTATCCCTTTTTATTCGTTCCGGATACCCGGAGGGTTTTGAATGTACTGCTCACAATCGTCATAGATTGACGGTCCCCGCCAGCGTCATTCAACCTGGTTCCGCTTTAGCAACTCGAAACAGTATTCAGTCTTGTTGCTAAGTATCTTTTACGGATAGAGTTTTATCAACATTCAATCGACTTACTCAAGCCATATCAAGCCCGTTATGCCATTATTATCAGACACACTGCACATTTTCAAACACTGACACCGACGACTCAACAAATAGGCAGACAAAAAGTTAAATAAATACCAATTTGCCTGCCCATTCATTACTTTAACGCTCTAGCAAGATACGCAACATTCTACGTAAAGGTTCTGCCGCACCCCATAACAATTGGTCACCGACGGTAAAGGCACCTAAGTAATGAGAGCCCATATTAAGTTTGCGTAAACGTCCAACTGGCACACTTAAAGTACCTGTCACAGCTGTTGGCGTAAGCTCTTTAACAGTCACGTCACGTTCGTTGGGTACTAAGCGCACCCAGGGGTTATGCTGACTGATTAGGTTTTCGATATCAGCCAAAGGCACATCTTTATTCAACTTAATAGTTAATGCTTGGCTGTGGCAACGCATCGCCCCAACACGCACACATAAACCATCCACAGGAATTGGATTTTTAAAACGACCTAAAATCTTATTGGTTTCGGCTTGTGCTTTCCATTCTTCGCGGCTTTGACCGTTCGGCAAAGCGCTATCAATCCAAGGAATTAAACTGCCTGCCAGCGGCACGCCAAAATGATCGGTGGGCAATTCATCACTACGCTGCATCTGTGCAACTTTACGATCAATCTCTAAAATTGCACTGGCAGGATCTTGCAACTCACTGGCGACTGCATTGTGAATACTGCCCATTTGCCGAATCAGCTCGCGCATATTTTGCGCACCAGCACCACTGGCCGCTTGATAGGTCATGGCACTCATCCACTCGACCAAACCTGCTTCGAACAAGCCGCCCAAGCCCATTAACATCAAACTGACAGTGCAGTTACCACCAACATAGTCTTTAACCCCAGCATCCAGTGACTGGTCAATCACCTTGCGATTAACCGGATCGAGAACAATCACTGAATTGTCTTTCATGCGCAAAGCTGACGCGGCATCAATCCAATACCCCTCCCAACCTGCTTCGCGCAATTTAGGGAATACTTCATTGGTGTAGTCGCCGCCCTGACAGGTCAAGATAACGTCGAGCGTTTTCAGCTCATTGATATCATAAGCATCTTTTAGCGCCGGAATATCTTTACCAATTGCTGGCCCTTGCCCACCTACGTTCGAGGTAGTAAAGAATACCGGTTCAATTAAGTCGAAATCCCGTTCTTCGAGCATACGCTGCATGAGCACTGAGCCCACCATGCCACGCCAACCTACTAGACCTACACGCTTCATCACGACTACACCTATTGTTAAATGAATAATCCGCTCGCCGCTGTGTCATCACGGCGCCGAACGGATATATTGAGTTAAACGAGTTTACAGTTTTGCAAGCGCTGCGACTACTGCATCACCCATTTCTACGGTGCCAACTTTACGCATGCCAGCGGAGAAAATGTCACCGGTGCGCAAACCTTGATCCAATACATCGCTGACCGCTTGTTCAATGGCATCCGCTGCAGCAATGTGATTAAAGCTGTAACGCAGCATCATTGACACTGACAAAATTGTTGCCAATGGGTTAGCAATGCCCTGCCCAGCAATATCCGGTGCTGAACCGTGGCATGGCTCATACATACCTTTGTTATTCGAATCCAAAGAGGCTGATGGCAGCATGCCAATGGAGCCAGTCAACATTGACGCTTGATCAGATAAAATATCACCAAACAAGTTGTCAGTTACAATCACATCAAACTGCTTTGGCGCGCGCACCAACTGCATAGCGGCGTTATCCACGTATAAATGAGTAAGTTCCACATCGGGATAATCTTTACTCACCTCAATAACAATCTCACGCCATAGGCGGCTCGATTCAAGCACGTTAGCTTTATCTACAGAGCACAACTTCTTGCTACGCAAACGTGCCATATCAAAACCGACTTTAGCAATACGGCGAATTTCACTTTCACTGTACGGCAGCGTATCAAAGGCCATACGCTCACCATTTTCGAGCGTCACAGTATCACGCGGGGTGCCAAAATAAATGCCCCCGGTCAACTCACGGACAATTAGAATATCTAAACCTGATACAACTTCAGGTTTTAGTGTTGATGCTTCAGCGAGCTGCGGATACAAAATAGCTGGACGCAAGTTACCAAACAGTCCTAACTCAGAACGGATTTTCAGCAAACCGCGCTCTGGGCGAATCGCACGATCTAAAGTGTCCCACTTAGGACCACCCACAGCACCTAAAAGTACCGCCTCGACTTCACGCGCCAATGCTAAGGTTGAATCCGCCAAAGGTACGCCATGCTTATCAATCGCCGCACCACCGAGCTCGCCTTCAACCAACTCAAAACCTAGGCTGAACTTTTCGTTAGCCAACTGTAAAACTTTGACGGCTTCAGACATGATTTCTGGACCGATGCCATCACCGGGTAACACAAGAATCTTTTTAGACATTTCCAATACTCTCAGCGCCGCAGTGACGTCACACAACAGCGCAGTTAGTTAAATTAAAGGGCGTTGAACAACCATGGATTGGCTTTTTTATAAGCCACTTCGAACTCACGAATCTGCTCAGCATCTTGCAAAGTCAGACCAATATCATCCAGGCCATTGAGCAAGCAATGTTTACGGAAGGCATCCACTTCAAAAGAATACTGCACACCATCCGGACGGGTCACCGTCTGTGCGGCCAGGTCGATCGTCAACTGGTAGCCTTCAGTGGCTTGCACTTGTGCGAACAGCTCATTGACTTCAGCAGCCGATAAAATAATCGGCAGCAAACCGTTTTTAAAACTGTTGTTGTAGAAAATATCGGCAAAACTTGGCGCGATAATCGCACGGAAACCGTATTCTTCTAACGCCCAAGGCGCGTGCTCACGGCTGGATCCACAACCAAAGTTTTCTTGCGCCAGCAACACGCTCGCACCTTGGTAACGCGGTTGATTAAGAACGAAATCAGTATTGATCGGGCGCTGACTATTGTCTTGATCAGGCTGTCCTTCATCGAGGTAGCGCCACTCATCAAATAAATTCGGGCCAAAGCCGGTACGCTTAATGGATTTCAAAAACTGCTTCGGAATAATTTGGTCAGTATCAACGTTGGCGCGGTCCAACGGAGCAACTAAACCCTGATGCTGAGTAAAGGCTTTCATGCTGATGCTCCTTCGTTCATTAATTGACGCACATCGACAAAGTGCCCTTTTACTGCAGCGGCAGCAGCCATGGCTGGGCTGACTAAGTGCGTACGTCCGCCATTACCCTGACGGCCTTCAAAGTTACGGTTGGAAGTTGAAGCGCAATGCTCACCACTGCCTAATTTATCGGGATTCATGGCCAAACACATCGAGCAGCCAGGCTCACGCCACTCAAAACCAGCCTCTAAGAAAATCTTATCTAAACCTTCTTCTTCTGCTTGTTTCTTGACTAAACCTGAGCCGGGTACAACCAAGGCTTGAATCACATTGCTGGCAACTTTACGGCCTTTCGCTACGGCGGCGGCGGCACGCAAGTCTTCAATACGCGAGTTGGTGCATGAACCAATAAACACACGGTCGACTTTAATGTCAGTAATGGCTTGGTTGGCCGTTAAGCCCATGTACTTCAACGCGCGGGTAATCGAATCACGCTTGACTGGATCAGACTCTTTGGCAGGATCAGGCACAGTCGCGTCAACCGGCAACACCATCTCTGGCGATGTGCCCCAGCTGACTTGCGGGATAATATCTTCAGCACGCATTTCAACGATGGTGTCAAAATGTGCATCAGCATCGGAAACTAAATCTTGCCATGCCGCAACTGCTGCGTCCCAATCTGCACCTTTAGGCGCATAAGGACGGCCTTTTACGTAGTCGATAGTTTTCTGATCGACCGCAACCATACCCACGCGGGCACCCGCTTCGATCGACATATTACACAAGGTCATGCGACCTTCCATTGACAGCTCGCGAATCGCGCTACCGGCAAACTCCAGCGCATGGCCATTACCGCCTGCGGTACCGATTTTGCCAATAATGGCTAACACAATATCTTTTGCAGTGACGCCAGCAGGCACCTTGCCTTCCACACGCACTTGCATGTTTTTCATTTTCTTGGCGACGAGGCACTGAGTGGCCAACACGTGCTCAACTTCAGAAGTACCGATACCATGCGCTAAAGCACCGAATGCACCGTGGGTTGAGGTGTGTGAATCACCACAGACCACCGTCATACCCGGCAAGGTTGCACCCTGCTCTGGGCCAATCACATGCACGATTCCTTGACGCACATCGTTCATTTTAAACTGCAAAATACCGTATTCATCGCAGTTATCATCCAGCGTTTGCACCTGGATACGCGAGACACTATCGGCGATCGCGGCAATACCACCTTCACGCTCTTTCTTAGTGGTCGGCACGTTATGATCGGGTGTGGCAATATTGGCATCAATACGCCAAGGTTTACGACCTGCTAAGCGCAAGCCTTCAAAAGCCTGCGGAGAGGTCACTTCATGCAAAATATGGCGATCGATATAAATCAACGAAGAGTCGTCATCGCGACGTTTAACTTCGTGCATCTCCCAAAGCTTGTCGTACAGCGTTTTTCCAGCCATTAGACCGTCCTCATCAGTGTTATCTGCAGCGATTGGATTTCATCCACTGCTTATACCTGTATCCTATGAACTTTGTTGTAATAACTCAAATTGATATTTCTTATCCAATAGATTCCATTTTGGAATGACAGTATAGTTCCAGCACTCTGTTTAAATCATTTAAGAGCCGCTTATGGACCTTGCCAGCTTGCAAACTTTTATTGCCATCGCCGAACAGCGCAGTTTTTCTTTAGCCGGCGAGCGCTTGCATGTCACCCAACCGGCCATCAGTAAGCGCATTGCCAGTCTTGAAGAGCAGCTGGGCGTACGCTTGTTTGATCGCGTGGGCCGCGAAACTCGCTTAACCGAAGCCGGGCAAGCGCTATTGCCGCGCGCCTATCGTATCGTCAATGAACTGGATGATGCGCGCCGCGCGTTAAGTAATCTCAGCGGTATGGTCAGCGGGCCTTTAAGTATCGCAACCAGCCACCACATTGGCCTACGTCGCCTACCACCGCTGCTGCGCGCCTTCACGAAGCGCTATCCAGAGGTGATGCTGGATATTCGCTTTCTTGATTCAGAAGTGGCTTACGCCGATGTACTCCACGGGCGTTGTGAGTTAGCCATTATTACCCTGTCACCGCACTGCGAAGCTCCACTGCAAGCGGTCAAGGTTTGGCAAGATAATCTGGATTTTGTCGTCGCCCCCGATCACCCGCTGGCACAGCGTAAGCGCATTCGTCTTGCTGATTTATGCGCTTATCCCGCCGTATTTCCAGGCAGTCATACTTTTACTCGTAAAATCGCTTTGCAGCTGTTTGAGCAAGCCGGTCTCACCCCCAATATCAGCATGAGTACCAACTATATGGAAACCATTAAAATGATGGTCTCCATTGGTTTGGCTTGGAGTGTCTTGCCGCACAGCATGCTGGATGAGTCAGTGGTGCGCTTGCCTATTAGTGATGCTCATTTGAGTCGCGATTTGGGCTATATCGTACATAGGGAACGAACACTGTCGAATGCCGCGCAGGCGTTTATGCAGATGCTCAGCAACACCGATAAAGCACAGTGATAGCGGATGCAGCGCACTCAAGGGTTGCTGCTATGAGGCTACTTAAGAAATCTGCCGGTGGCGGGCCAGCGGCCCGCGCTCCCAGAAGGACACATGTACATTTAATCAACACTACTAATGATCAACAAGCACTGCGCTGTATCTGTGACAAGCGCAGCCATGGATAGCGCAGCGCCCGAATCGAGACAGGATGTCTCGTTGAGGGAATAACAGTTACAGCGCAGTGCGCCATGCGTGAAGCCAAAAAACAATCAAGCCGGCTGCTGCTTCAGATACTCAGTGTGCTGCAACTGCCCCACCGCAAAACCAAATAACTGATCAATCACATCGCAGTCCGTCACTTTACGTAATTGATTAAACAACAGCTGCGCTTCAGGATAATTACGCATCAACATTGCCAGCCATTGTTTTAGCCGCCCCGGCGCACTGCGCGGCAGCTGAAATAAACGCACTTGCCGCCAGAATTCACGCAACATCGGCTGCAACTCTTGCCAAGTTTTCAACTGATACTCAATACCATCACGCGCACAAGCGATTTGCTGAGCCAAGTCAGGTCGCGACACCAAACCACGCCCTAGCATCACATGATCAACGCCACTGATTTCACGGCAACGATACCAATCATCTAAGGTCCAAATATCGCCATTGGCAAACACTGGAATTCTCACTACATCCTGTACTTTCGCCACCCACTCCCAGTGGGCCGGCGGTTTATAGCCATCCACCTTAGTGCGTGCATGCACCACGATTTGCGCTGAACCGCCAGCGGCTAAAGCCCGTGCACAATCCATAGCGCCATCAGGGCTGTCATAGCCTAAACGCATCTTAGTGGTCAGCGGAATATGGGCTGGCATACCGGCGCGCACCGCCTCAACAATCTTAAATAACACCTCAGGCTCACGCAGCAAAATAGCGCCACCACAAGAATTATTCACCGTTTTCGATGGGCAGCCAAAGTTCAAATCAACCACTGGTGCTCCCAGCTCACAGGCTTTAGCGGCATTATCAGCCATCGCCTGGGGATCAGATCCGAGTAACTGCACCCGCAATGGCGTACCCGCAGGTGTTTGAGCATCCTGCGCAAGCTCCGGTGCTAAACGGTGGTAAGTACGACTGGGCAACAACTGATCCGTGATACGCACAAACTCAGTCACACACCAATCAATACCGCCCTGCTCGGTCAGCACATCGCGCATAATATGATCGACCAAACCTTCCATCGGCGCTAAAGCAATTTGCACAGAACATCACTCACAAGTAAACAGGCGCCTAGTGTAAACGCCAGTCAAATAGAAGGGTATTGAATTTAGCGTGGTTCTTTTAAACACCGTTTTGACTCAGGGCCAAGGCCGTCGTTGCTCACGCCACCGAGTCAACACCTGTTACTCAGGCTGCATCACGGCGCCATACCCCTTAATAAACTCCGGCGGCATACGTTTGGGTCGTCCCGTCGAGAGCTCAATACAAACAAAAGTGGTTCTTGCCCGCAATAAGGTTACGCCATCAGCGACGCGAACTAACTGAAATAAACGGTCCATTTTCAAGCGCTGATCAGAGCTCACAATCCAAGTTGCCATTTCCAACGCTTCATCAGCATAAGCGCTGGCTAGATAATCAATCTCATGACGCAGCACCGCCATCCCACGATCCAGTGCTTGGTACTCAGCAAAACCCAAACCCAAGTGTTTGGAGTGTTGCCAAGCACACTGCTCCATCCATTGCACGTACACCGCATTATTGACGTGTGCAAACTCATCAATATCGCCTGACTGCACGCGTAGCGGTAATACATAGGGCGCAGGTCGATCCCAACTCATGTTAAGGATTCCAAATGCCCCGCCATGGCGCAGGCTTCACGTGCCAGTTGAGTGATTTGATCCCACGCTTGTGCCTGCACCAAACTTGCAGGAGCAATCCAAGTACCACCGCAACAAGCCACATTCGGCAAGCTCAAATAACTCAACAGGTTATCGCGCGTCACACCGCCGGTTGGGCAGAAGCTGATACCACTAAAGGGTCCTTTAAAGCTATTGAGCATGCGCACACTCGCGCCACCATTAGCTGGGAACAACTTCAAGGAGCGGTATCCATGCTCCAAAGCTGCCAACACCTCTGAGGGCGTCATCACTGCAGGCAAATACGGCAGTTCTGTTTCTTGTGCGGTCAGCGCTAAGCGCTCAGTAAAACCTGGACTGACGGCAAACTGTGCACCGGCATCCATCACTTGCGCAAACTGCTCAGTATGAATAACAGTCCCCGCGCCGACGATTAAGTCAGGCACCTCTTGGCGAATGACTTTTAAGGCTTCCAGTGCTTGCGGTGTACGCAATGTCACCTCAATGACATTAATGCCGCCCGCACAGAGTGCCTGCGCCAAAGAAACAGCACGCTCGACATCATCAATCACCAACACCGGTAAAACGGGATAAGCGCGGCGTAAAATATGTTCCATGGTTAGCATAAGTCAGTCCTCAAGCAAAAAGCTGGCACCTTGATCAGCAGGGCCAACCCAACGACGTTGCGCAGCAAACAGCTGCAGTCCGTAACCTTGCGCAGTATTACTCGGCACTGGCGCCGCACCGCGTAGAGCCAATTGCGCTTCACTCACGTGCACATGCAAGACACCTAATGTGGCATCCAGCTCAATCAAGTCACCATCCTGCAAACGGCACAGTAAACCACCTTTTGCAGCCTCTGGCGTGACATGCAAAGCGGCTAACACCTTACCTGACGCACCGGACAGCCGGCCATCAGTAATTAGTGCAACTTTCTGCCCATTGGCCTGCAAATTCGCCAATATAGGAATGAGCTTGTGTAACTCTGGCATGCCATTGGCCGCTGGACCTTGAAAGCGCAGCACCAGCACTAAATCACCATGCAACTGCCCGGCACTATAGGCCGCAAGCGCATCAGCCTCACAATCAAACACTCGCGCAGGTGCTTTAATCTGCCAAAACTTCTCGGCGACAGCTGAGGTTTTCAGCACGGCACGACCGAGATTACCGACCAATAGATGCAAGCCACTGTGTGCAGCAAAAGGAGCTTGGCGGCTGCGGAGAATATGTTCAGGCAAAACCTGCTTTGACAAGGCGCGCCAACTGAGTTTTTGTTCCTGCACATAAGGTTCTAAACTGTAATCACGCAAGCCCTTGCCCGCCACAGTAGACACATCTTCATGCAGCAAGCCTGCATCCAGCAGCTCACCGAGCAGCCACGCCACGCCACCAGCGGCATGAAACTGATTTACATCGGCGCTGCCATTGGGATAGATCTGCGCCAGTAACGGTACAACACTCGACAACGCGGCCAAATCATCCCAGGTCAACTCATAGCCTGCCGCTTTAGCAATCGCGGGCAAGTGCAAAGAGTGATTCGTTGAGCCGCCACTGGCCAACAAGGCTACCGCGCCATTGACCAAAGCTTTGGCATCGATTTGGAAGGCCAAAGGCAAATGACGACCACCGTGCTGGGTGTTATTGACCAGCAAACGCGCCGCCTCATCAGTTAAAGCATGACGTAATGCGCTGCTGGGCGGTACAAACGCGCTACCCGGCACATGCAAACCCATCGCTTCCATTAACATTTGATTACTATTGGCCGTGCCATAAAACGTGCAAGTGCCCGGCTCATGGTAAGCAGCAAGCTCTGCTTCTAACAGTTCAATACGACTGACCTCACCGGCCGCGTAGCGCTCACGCACCGCCGCTTTTTCTGGATTGGACAAACCTGAACTCATCGGCCCGGCCGGCACAAACACCGCAGGTAAATGACCAAAATGCAGCGCACCGATCAGCAAGCCCGGTACGATTTTATCGCAAACGCCCAAATATAAGGCACCATCAAAGACGCCGTGGGTTAAACCAATCGCGGTGGCTTGGGCAATTAAATCACGAGAAAACAGTGACAGTTGCATGCCCGGCGTGCCTTGCGTGACACCATCACACATGGCCGGCACTCCGGCAGCAAACTGAGCGCTGGCACCATAGCGATACAAGGCTTGTTTTAACTGATCAGGGTAGTTTTTCAACGGCGCATGGGCCGACAACATATCGTTGTAACTGGAAATAATGGCCACATGAGCCGCTGCGCCTTGACGCATGATGAGGCGCTGATCAGTCGGTTGCGCTGCCATCACGTGAGCGAGATTAGAGCAGCCGTGTGCGCTATTACGCCCTTGCTCAAGCGCTCTATCGATCCTCTGCAAATACGCAGCACGACGTAAGCAGGAGCGTTTTTCTATCTGCTGGGTAATCTGTTCAACTACGGGATGCAACATGCTGACTCCCTATTTCAAGCTGCAGCGATAACATCGTCACCCTCTCAGGGCGCCCAATACACCTGCACAGGGAGAGGCGCTCGCCACAGTAAATGATAAATTGGTAAAGCTTGCGTGGTTGGGTCATTAGCCAGCACACGCTCGAGCATCTGCCCTTTCGTCTCACCAAATAAGAGCACCCCCAGCCATTGCGTACTCGCCAACATAGCTAGATTGAGGGATAGGCGTACTCTTGGATCGTCTGGCGCCAGCCCCACTAATGCACAAGGCCGAGCAGCAAAATCTATTCCTTCGGCTAAACCCGGCATACCTGCAAACAATGAGGCAACATGCCCATCATCGCCCATGCCTAACACACTTGCAGCAAAGGGTAAGCGTTCTTGTAACGCCTGCGCCCAGGCCACACTGGAGGCTTGGGCGTTATCAGCAAGGCGCGGCTCAAGCAACTGCGCTTTGGGTAACGCTCGGCGCAGCATCTGCGTATTGCTTTGCGCTGCATCTGCAGCAACCCAGCGCTCATCAGTAACACTAATCTGCACCTGCGACCAAGGCAGCGCACGCTGCTGCAAACACGCCAGCAACCCTTTCGGAGTTGATCCGCCCGGCAACAGCAAGCTTGCAGAGTTTGCATCTGCTAAAGCCTGCTCAATGCGGCTACTCAAAACATTAGCCAGTGCTTCATTACAGGCTTGCTGTGAGCTAAAACGGTGCAATACAGCCTGAGACATAGCGACCTCCAGACCCTATTTACTCTGGACTCACCACCTTTTTACGCAAAGGGGCATGACCATCACTACTGACCAACGAGGGCCCAGTATTAGGACGGCGCTTAGGTGTTTTCTTCACAACCTTCGCCGCCTCTTTTTTATTGACAGCTTTCTTCTTTTTTGTACCTGCCGCTTTACCTGAAGCCTTAACGTTTTTCGGTCCTTGATACACGCCTTTAAGCTCTTTAATCACGCGACGCTCAAATTTTTGCTTGAGATAACGCTCAACGCTGGACATCAAATTCCAGTCATTGTGGCAAATCAAACTGATCGCCAAGCCTTCTTCACCGGCACGTCCAGTACGGCCAATACGGTGCAGATACTCATCACCTGAACGTGGCATATCAAAGTTAATCACCACATCCAGGCCATCAATATCAAGACCGCGCGCCGCCACATCAGTGGCCACCAAGACCCGTGAAGTGCCTTGACTAAAACGCTCTAAAGCACGCTTGCGATCTTTCTGATCTTTATCGCCATGCAAAACATAGGCATTCACATCTTGCGCAATAAGACGACCATATAAGCGATCAGCCTGCGCTCGCGTATTGGTAAACACAATGGCCTTACGGAACGGTTCATTGGTCAGCAACCAGTGCACCAGGCGTTCTTTGTGCGCCACATCATCAGCGGTAATAATTTGCTGGCGCGTGCTTTCATTCAGCTCGGCAACCTGATTGACCATCAGATGCAGTGGATCTTTCAATACGGTGTTCACCATTTCACGTAAGGCGTTGCCGCCAGTGGTCGCGGAAAACAGTAACGTTTGCTGACGATTGGCACACTCATCAACCAGACGCTGCATATCTTCAGCAAAACCCATATCGAGCATGCGGTCTGCTTCATCAAGGATCAACACTTCAACTTGGTCAAGTTTTAAGTGACCGGCATTGAGGTGTTCAATCAGTCGGCCTGGCGTGGCAATCAGAATATCTGGATCTTTACGCAGCAGCGCACCCTGCTCTTTAAAGTCTTCACCACCGGTAATAATTCCGGATTTAATAAAGGTGAACCGTGAGAAACGTTCAACTTCAGCTAGTGTTTGTCGAGCTAACTCACGGGTCGGTAATAAAATTAACGAACGAATGGCAACCCGAGGTTTTGCCCCAGCAATAAAACGATTGAGCAAAGGCAGAACAAAAGCCGCTGTCTTACCGCTACCGGTGCGAGCAATCACACGCAAGTCTCGACCCTCAATAGCCGCGGGAATAGCCGCCAATTGAACAGGCGTTGGCTCTGTAAAATTTAATTCAACCAGCGCTTTCAATAGACGCTCATGCAGGGCAAGTTCAGAAAACACGGTATACCTCAAGATCATTGATCATAATAAGTCACAGCCTTTACTTGATACCTAAGGCTGTCTGTTCGTCATTGTACTTCAGTTTAAACGTCGAGATTGCTTCAGTAGCACACGTAAACTATCAAATATCACTAAAGTCACTGCAATCCAAATGGGCACATAAGTCCACCACTGCCCTGACTCAACCGCCTCACCAATCCAAAAAACGCTAAACAAGAACAATAAGACCGGCTCAATATAGCTCAAAATGCCCAGCAAACCTAAGGGTAACAGGCGACTGGCGCCTAACATCGCGGCAAACGCCAAGGTACTCAGTAGGCCCAACCCAGGTAGCAAATACCATAATTGCGGAGCCTGACTAAAAATTTGCGCGGGCGCTAAGCTGAGGATTAAATAGATCGCTACCGGTGCCATCACCAGCATTTCTAAAAAGAAACCGCTAAAAGCATCAAAGCCCATCCAACGCCGTAACATAAAATACGGTGGATAACCCACAGCACAGACGATCGTTACCCAAGACAAACCACCCAAACGCCATAATTCATGCGATATGCCGACAATCGCACATAACACTGCAATGCGTTGTAAGTTGCGCAAGTGTTCGTTGTAAAACAGACGTCCACTAAGCACCAGCATCAGAGGCATAAGAAAATACCCCAAAGTCAAATCCAGCATATGCCCTGTCAACGGTGCCCACACAAACATAAACCATTGCACCCCCATTAAAAGGGCAGCACAGATCAACGCAACCATCAGTAACGGCTCACGCCATAAACGCTGCACACATTCTTTCAATGCAGGGCCGCGCCCGACTAGCAGCAACAGCACAAAAACAGCTGGCAATGACCACAGCACCCGCTGTGCGAACACTTGGACGCCATCAAGAGGGGCCAATTGCAAAACATAGGCTGGAATAATAGTAAATAAGCAGGAGGCGAAAAACGACATCGCCACCCCACGGCCTGACAACGGCATATAGCTGCCTCAAATAAATAATTGTATCGGTAGACGCTACATTTGACCTTGGCAAGTACCCGCCAAGCTAAATGCAATCTGTGAAGAGTCCAGCATCAGCAGCGCGCAATCAACTGAGTACGGTGTCGACGCTGCCGAATATGGGCTCAGTTAATCTTTGCGATTAAAGGTTTTGACTTGCTGCTGCACGGCCGCTTTGGCCAACATATACGCTGACACTGGCGCGCTGAGCATGAGAAATAACGTAATCAGTAACTCATGCACATGCAGACCTTCATCTTTAGCACTGAAATACAACATCGAAGCAATCAACACACAACCAACACCTAGCGTGGTGGCTTTAGCAGGACCATGTAAACGCATAAAAAAATCTGGGAAGCGATGCAAGCCAATTGACCCAACCAATGCAAAAGCACTGCCAATCAATAAAAAAAATGCCACACCGTATTCAATCCAAGCTGCCATTAACATCCCAACCTATTCAATAATGTCGCCGCGCAATAAGTATTTACACAGTACCACGGTGCTGAAAAACCCAAACAAGGCAATCAGTAGTGCCGCCTCAAAAAATAATCGACTGTTTAGCAATACACCAAACACCAATAACAGTGCCAAGCCATTAATATACAAGGTATCCAGCGCCAAAATGCGGTCAACTGCATCGGGGCCGCGTAGCAGCCTGTAAAAATTAAGCAACAAACTGATGCCAAACATAAACATGCTGATATAAATCACTGCGTTGAGCATGTAAACGCCTCCTTTAATGGCTGTTCATAACGCCGCTTAATTTCTGCAATCAGCGCTTGTTCATCCTCACAATGCAATGCATGCACAGTCAATTTTGAACGCTCTCGATCAACACTGACCGCCACTGTACCTGGCGCCAAAGAAATAGCGCTGGCCAATAAAAAAATCGCAATGTCTTCATCCAACTCACAGGGCACCTGCACCCAGAGCGGACGCAAATCATCAGTTTTTTTAAAAGCTAAACGCGCCACCTGAAAATTGGCGACGATGATGTCTGTCAGCATATGCCAGATAAACACACACAGGTGTTTCCAGCTGCCAATACGCGGCAAACTTGGCCACCAAGTGCTGGTAAGGCGCGGAATCAAAATTGCTAAAAAGCTGCCCAGCAGCCAATGCCCAACCGAACTAAAATCATCAACCAGCAGCATCCACACTATTAACAAGCTGAAACTGCCTAAGGGATGAGCAAACCATCTTGCACGGCTCATAGTGTGCCCTCCAATTGCATAGCTTGCAAATAGCTCGCCACATCAAGGACCTGCGCGGCTGCCGCTTGACTATAGCTGATCACTGGCTGAGCAAAAACCACCAGAAGCGGACTGCTCAGCAGTAAGACCATAGTGACGCTAAGTGCAGTTTTATCTAAAGGTGCAGCATGGCTAGGGGCATTGTGCTGACGCCAAAACAACAAACTGCCAGCACGACTTAGACCAATCACACCGATCAGACTTGAACCTAAAACCACTGCCCACAACTGCCAAGCTGTATCAGCTGATACAGCTTGCAGCAACAGCACCTTGCCAAAGAAGCCAGAGAACGGTGGTAGACCTGCTACAGCAATCGCAGCCAAGAAAAAACAAATACCCAGTAAATGCGGATTCAATAAGATCGGCCCAACTTTAAAACTACTGCCCAGATCGCCACGCTGCTTCGCAATAATATCAGCGAGCAAGAATAAGCCTGCAATCACCCAGGTACTGTGTATTAAATAATATAAAGTTGCACTTAACGCAGCTTCCGAACCAAGCGCAATACCCGCCAATAAAGTGCCGACTGAAACCAAAACTAAGTAAGCCAATAAACTGGTCAGACTGCTGGCGGCAAAAGCGCCTAACGCAGACAGAAGGATAGTGGCCACCGCCAGCACCCAGAGCAGTTCAGTACCTAATCCGCTGGCATCTCCAGCTTGCTCGCCAAACACCAAAGTGCTAAAGCGTAAAATGGCATACAAACCCACCTTGGTCATGATCGCAAACAATGCCGCCACCGGTGCAGTGGCATTCGCATACGCACGCGGCAGCCAAAAGTGCAGCGGTAAAAATGCTGCCTTAAGGCCAAAGACTAAGATCAACAGGGCGCCAGCCACTTCGAGCAAAAATAATTGATCGCCTTGTGCTTGTGCGACAAATCGAGCCAGATCAACCATATTGAGAGTGCCAGCCACACCATAAAACAACCCAGCTGCAATTAAAAATAATCCTGAGCCTATTAGATTAAGAATCACATAATGCAACGCAGCACGGATCCGTGCTGCGCCCAAGCCATGCAGCAATAAAGCGTAAGAAGCAATCAATAAAATTTCGAAAAATACAAACAGATTAAACAAATCACCGGTTAAAAAAGCACCATTAATACCGGCCAATTGAAACTGCAATAATGCGTGAAAATAACTGCCGCGCAGATCATCACCGCGCAAGGCATAAAAGGTGACAAAAACCGCCAGCACTGCAGTGACCAGTAGCATTAAGGCACTGAGGCGATCGAGCAGTAAAACAATGCCAAATGGCGCTGACCAATTTCCCAGTGCATAGACTTGAATCTGTCCATTGCTGGCCGTCATTAACAAATACACGGCGCACAGCAACAGTACTACAACACTAACAGCACTGACCGATCGCGTCAGGCTCAAAGGGCTGCGCGATGATGTCATCAGCAATGCACCACACATCAGCGGTAACAGTACGGGCACCAACAACCAATGATTCATCGTGCCACTCCTTTAGGCTTTTTCTTCGTTTGCGCACTTTTATTCACGGCCTTAGCTGACTTTTTCAATGACGTGCTTCTTTCGACGCCATCAACATGATCACTGCCCAATTCAGTATTGGCGCGCAAGGCCAGAATCAAGACAAAAGCCGTCATTGCAAAACCAATCACAATGGCTGTCAACACCAGTGCTTGCGGTACCGGATCAGTGTAACTGGCCGCATCACTCAGCACGGCAGGCTTGCCTGTATGCAAACGCCCCATCACAAATAAAAACAAGTTCACCGCATAGGAGAATAAGGTAAGGCCCAATGCCACGCTAAAGGTGCGTGCACGCAGGATCAGATACACCCCACTAAAGGTCAGTACACCAATGGCAATTGCGACTAATAATTCCATTACACCTTCTCCGGCAGTTTCACACTGTGACCAATACGGCCTAAGCCACTCAAAATCAACAAAGTGCCGCCAACTACAGTCAAATACACACCTAAGTCAAATACCATTGCTGAAGCCAATTCAATCTCGCCAATCAACGGCAGATTAAAGTGCCCAAAACTTGAGGTTAAGAAGGGATAACCCAAGAGCAAACTCACCAGCCCTGTGGCTGTTGCTATCAAGACGCCACTGGCAGCAAGGTTTGGAAAACGCACGCCCATGCGGGTTTGCACCCAACGCTGTCCATACGCCACCTGCAAGAGAATCAATGCCACTGCGGTAATCAAACCAGCAATAAAACCACCGCCAGGCTCGTTGTGCCCACGCAAAAAAATAAACACTGACACCAATAGCGCCAATGGCAAAATCAAGCGCGCCAGCATGCCAAGCATCATGGGGTAAGCTTCGCTCGACCAAGCGCGACCTTGATGATCAACGCGCGAGCGCGGTAACCACATGCCTTTCAACAGGGCTACGGTAGCAATCGCCGTTATGGCTAAAACGCTGATCTCACCTAAGGTATCAAAACCACGGAAGTCGACTAAAATAACATTAACCACGTTAGTACCGCCGCCACCCGTCAGACTGTTAGCCAAGAAAAAGTCCGCAATACTTTGATAAGGCCGGGTCAACACGGCAAAGGTTAGAACCGCCATTAATACCCCGCAGCTGGCGGCAATACTAAAATCCCGTAAATGCAACAAACTGCTCGACTCAGCAGGCGCTTTTGCAGGTAAAAAGTACACCACTAACAGCATCAGCAAGATGGTCACAACTTCTACCACCAATTGCGTTAAGGCAAGATCAGGCGCCGAGAAGCGGGCGAACACCATGGCTACGACTAAACCGACCACACTCAGCATTAATAGCGCAGTCAGACGCTGACGATGAAAACCCATCGTCAATAAAGCAGAACCTGCCATCACCAACAACCCTAAAGCTGTTAGTGGATCAACGGCGGTTAACTCAACCTCTCCGGTGATTCTCGACAAAGGGGTTAAGCCGGCTACCAGAACAACAATCACCGCCACCAGTAATAAACTGATATAGCGCTGCAATGAGCCATTCTCGATACGAGCCAAAGATCGCGAGACTAAGCCATATAAGAAACGCAGTGTATTTTCAAAAAGAACCCGCGCATTGATATCCGGCAAGCCTTCATACCATCGAAACAGTGGTGCACGCTGGGCATACACGAGAATACCGCCCACCAAAGCAATACAACTCATCAGTAATGGCATATTAAAGCCATGCCAAATCGCCAAGTTATACTCAGGCAAAGCATGCCCTAAACTCGCTTGCGCTGCAGATGCCAGCAAAGAGTCAACAGTAAAGGCCGGCAGCATCCCCACCAGCAAGCAGCAAAACACCAGCACTTCCACGGGGATTTTCATATAACGCGGCGGCTCATGTGGCGGAAACTTAGGTAAGTTAATGGGCGTGCCGTTAAAAAACACATCATGGATAAAGCGTAACGAATAGGCCACAGAGAACACACCGGCAATGGTTGCCATGGTCGGTAATAACCAACTGAAACTGCCTAATAAGTGCTGATGCAAGGTTTCCGAAAAAAACATTTCTTTACTTAAGAAACCATTTAATAGCGGCACACCGGCCATTGCCGAAGACGCCACCATCGCCAACACGGCCGTGTGCGGCATGTATTTCCACAATCCGTTAATTTTGCGCATATCGCGACTACCGGTTTCATGATCAATGATGCCGGCGGCCATAAACAGTGACGCTTTAAAAGTAGCGTGATTAATAATATGGAAAATCGCCGCCACCGGGGCAAAATCAGAATCCAATCCAAAGAGCAAGGTAATCAAGCCCAAATGACTGATCGTTGAATAAGCCAGCAGCCCTTTTAAGTCATGCTGAAACAGCGCTGTGACCGCGCCAACTAACAAAGTCGTTAAGCCGGTAAAGGTCACCAGATAAAACCACCAGTCCGTACCCGACAGCAGCGGGTATAGACGCGCCAGTAGAAATACACCTGCTTTCACCATCGTTGCAGAGTGTAAATAGGCAGAAACCGGTGTTGGCGCTGACATCGCATGCGGCAGCCAAAAGTGAAACGGAAACTGCGCAGACTTGGTAAATACACCCAGCAGCACTAAAACTAAAGCCACTGGATACAAGCTGTGCGCACGTAGCACCTCCCCCGCAGCCAAGACATCGCTCAACTCATAACTGCCCACCACATGGCCAATCAGCAAAATACCAGCCAACAAAGCTAAGCCACCACCGCCAGTGACTGTCAGCGCCATACGTGCGCCTTGTCTAGCAGCAGTTTGTTGACTCCAAAAGCCAATCAGCAAAAAGGAGGAAAGACTGGTGAGCTCCCAAAACATCAGCATCAGCAATAAGTTGCCGGCCAAAACCAAGCCAAGCATTGAGCCCATAAATAGCAAAAGACAGGCAAAGAAACGCGCCACACGCTCTTGTTCAGACAAGTAATAACGTGCATAAAGAATGACCAGCAGGCCAATACCAAGAATAAGTAGAGCAAATAAAAAACTCAGGCCATCAAGTTGAAAGCTGAGGTTCAAGCCAAGCTGGGCAATCCAAGGGTAACTGACAGCAACCACTACGCCATCAAGAACCTGCGCTGCCTGACTCAATAGCAGTGCCAGACCAATAGCTGGCGCTAATGCTGCACACACAGCAATTGCAGTACGACCGCGGCGCGCTGCAAGAAAAGGTAATAGAACCGCAAGAAATGGTGAGAACACCAATGCCAGTAAGAGCATAACAGCCTCCATGTTGTTCTGCCGGACGAACAGGAGACACCCAGCGTGAAACGTAAAAATACGAATTATTCAGTATCGAGCCAATAATGTCTGCATGCAATATATTACAAAATTAGACTATAGCCTTTTATTGCGAAACAGCGCGGTGAATTGGGCAGTAATTTTAAAGTTGACCGTTTTTATTAAACCCGCAACAAGCAATCAAAGAGTCTATGTATAAAAACGCCCTGGCAAGTAACAACCTCGCACAGGGCGTATTCAATCGCAAGACAATCGACAATCGTTAAGGTGCTACGCGACTCTGACCATTGACATTAGTAATGCGTACACGCTGACCAACACGGAACACTTGGTTAGGCTCAACTGCCTGTACATAAGCACGCAATGCACCGTCATCTTCACGCACAGTAATCTCTACACCTTGAGTGCGAGTCATGCCTTCTTCTACCGCAGCACCGGCTAAACCACCAGCCACAGCGCCAATCACAGCCGCTACAGCACTACCACGCCCACCACCAATGGTACTGCCCGCAACACCACCAACAACTGCACCAGCACCAGCTCCAATGGGTGTTTTAGTGCCCTCAATACGCACGGGACGCAGCGACTCAATAGTGCCTAGGCGAATGGTTTGTACTTTACGCGCATCCTCGCGCGAATAGGTATCACCACTTAAGCTTGAAGCACAACCACTTAAAAGCGCGGTAAATGCTGTAAAAGTTATGGCTAAAACAATAGACTTGTGCATCTGTAATACTCCTTAATGTAAGCTTCTTACTGCGTGTTAGACAGCTTAACACTTTAAATATTACCACCAACCATGAGGGTGCTATGGATTATTTTATTATTGCGATTGCAACCTTGTCAGGTTTGTATTTTCACTGGTGGATTTATGCGCGCATTAAGCGCTGGATTAATCGTGACCTTGCCCTCTCCATGGCGCAGGATGATAGTGCCAAGCAAGCTTACATGCTAGAAAAGCTTGCTGAAGCACAGAGATTAAAAATCAAAAAAACAGAACTGCAGCACTGGCTACAAAAGGCTGCTGATCAATATTCAGCGTCTTGAGCACTTAGGGTTTAAGGCGATAGACGCTCTCGCAGCCATTGGTTATCTGCTTGC
>JAAXZZ010000142.1 GCA_012719655.1 Gammaproteobacteria bacterium
CAACTTGGTGATTGGCAAAAAATGCTCACCGTAACTGGGCCACGCTATCTGGAGCGAACCATCGCAGGGGGCTGGATACTCACTCAACCTCAACCCTGCTCCCAAGTGGATATTCGTTATGAGCACGCTTGGGGCGGGACCTGCCGTATTCCCGTCACGGCGGCCTCGGATGACACGGCTGAGCAACACTGGTCATACCCTGGTAACACGGTAGGCTGCGGCTTTGCTCATAAAGAATGGCTAAAACTCAGCCAAGTCGCCGACGTGAATGCACCTCAAATCGAGCCTTTCCAACAGCCTTTTACTGAACGCTATGCAGCTAAACAGCAGTATCCTGTTGCTGGGCTCGGAGCCATCAGCCGCTGGTGGACACCGCGTTTACAATACGCTGGCACTTATGACGAGTACTGGAAACAAAGCCGCTGGCCCCGCTTGCCGGAAGACTTCGAATTCGACTACTGGAACTGCGCACCTGAAGACCAGCAAATTCCTTACCCCATCGGCGGCGAAGAAGTTGTTTTGCATGGCCTGCATCCCGAAGGTGAGTTACGCTTTCAGCTACCGGGCCACCCCGCCACTCTACTGCTACACCTCAACTCCGGCGTACCACTGTTCAAGCCTATGGTCATCGATACGGTTATTTTCAATCTACGCACCATGCGCCTAAGCTTGGTCTATCGTGCAGTAGTAGCCGCTTCAGCCGATATAGCCGCAATTGATATCGGTCAATGGGACATCCCAGCCGCCCGCGCCCATAACGAACAGCGCATTGAGCAATTGCGAGGGAGCGCCTGATGGCCGATCAAGATGCCGTTGCCAAGGATAAGCAATTTACTCTGATCAGCATCCTGCCGGATGTCTGCCTGACGCCCAGCAAAAATGGCATACCGGTTCCTTATCCGCTGATTCATACCATGGATCAATATTAAGCGACAATTACCTTGGCCGGTCTAGCGACAACTATCTTGGCCGGTTGATCTGATAATGTTCGACGCAGCAGAACGGAGGGTTCGCTGTGTCGGGTAATAAAATCACCGATCAACAGGTCAAGAGATATATGAAGTTTAGACAGACTGAAAACCAAGCAGCGGCTGCTGCCAAAGCCGGCATATCCGAACGCTCTGCTCGACGCATCGACAAGAACGAGTTACAGCCCAAAGCTGAAGAAAGGTCTTGGCGTACACGGCCAGATCCGCTGACTGAAGTGTGGGAAGGCATCGTTGTGCCAATGCTTCAAAGGGACAATGAAATCACGCCTGTAGGCATCTTCGATCACCTCTGCGAGTTCCATTCAGATCTTTTTACAGCAAGCTCACGACGCACTCTTGAGCGGCGCATTGGCAAGTGGCGTCATTTATATGGCCCATCCAAAGATGTGGTGTTTTTACAGTCGCATCATTATGGCGAGCTGGGTATTGCTGATTTTACGCATATTAAATCGCCAGTAACGATTGCCGGCGAACCGCTAAAACACATGCTTTTTCACTATCGTATGCCAGCCAGCGGCTGGGCTTTTGCTCAAGTTATTTACGGTGGTGAAAGCTTTGCAGCTTTCTCTGATGGTTTGCAAAACGCTTTTATAGCCGCTCAAGGCGTTCCACAAAAGCTGCGCACGGATAGCTTGAGTGCCGCTTATAAAAACGAATCAAACAAAGACGATTTCACTGACCGTTTCGCTGAACTTGCACAACATTATGGATTTACAGCAACGCGTAATAACCGAGGCGTAGCCCATGAAAATGGTGCGATTGAAAGCCCCCACGGGCACCTTAAAGCGCAGCTTGAACAAGCCCTGAGAATACGCAGCTCCTATGACTTTAAAACCCGTGATGAATACGAGACGTTTATTTGCGAACTGGTTGAGCGCCGTAATCGTCGCGTGAGCGACAAATACAAACTGGAGCAGCGACAACTACAACCGTTGCCTCGAAATACGAGCGTCAATTACTCTGAGCTCTACGTCACGGTGACGCGCACAAGCACCATTGTGATCAAGCGCGTCACCTATACTGTGCCGTCCCGGTTGATTCAAAGTCGCTTGTTGGTTCGTGTTTACGACAATCGTTTAACGCTCTTTTTAGGTCATGAGCAGGTGCTTGAACTTGAGCGTGTGTACAGCGCAAGAAACAGTCGTGCACGCAGCATCAATTACCAGCATGTCATTGACGCGCTGGTAAAAAAGCCCCGTGCTTTTAGGCAATCTCAGCTACGTGACGACCTGCTTCCCAACGACAATTACAAGGCCATCTGGCAGCATGTTGATGAAACCTTGCCAGCTGACGAAGCCTGTTTTTACATTGTTAAGTTATTGCACTTAGCCAAGCAAAGTGGCCGTGAGCGTCAATTAGAACAGTATGTTTTAGAAGGTATTAACCAGCGACAATTACCGACCATCCGTGACTGTGAATCAAGGTTTTTAGTTGTCGTCCCAATCCTTCCCACGCTCAAAGTTACCCAGCATTCCTTGCATGCTTACAGCTGCATGATTCCAGGAGGCCTGCATGGATAATCAAACAGCATCCATCCCGCTCATGCTTAAGCAGCTACGCTTAGCAACCATGGCGCAGAGCTGGGACATGTTAGGAAAAAAGGCTGTTAAAGAGCAGTGGAGTCCGCAGCAGTACCTGTCTGAGCTTTGCCATATTGAACAGAGTTCTCGTGAAGATAAGCGCTTACAGCGCTTATTAAAAGACGCAAAACTACCCACTGGTAAAAGCTTAAACAACTTTGATTTTGACGCTGTTGAGGGCGTAACACGACCACAAGTCTACGGCCTTATTAACCAAGCTGATTGGCTCAAGCGTGGCGCTAACATATTGCTGTTTGGTGCGAGCGGGCTTGGTAAAACGCACATTGCCAGCAGCATCGGTTACGGCCTTGTTGAGCAAGGGCATCGGGTGAAGTTTATTGCGGCGTTAGCCTTGGTGCAGCAGCTTCAGCTGGCTAAACAAAATCTCAAGCTGCAAGACGAATTAATCAAGCTTGATAAATACAGCCTGCTGATCGTTGATGACGTGGGCTATGTTCGAAAAACCGAGCAAGAAACCAGCGTACTGTTCGAATTAATTGCACATCGTTATGAGCGCCACAGCTTAATCATCACATCGAATAAGTCGTTTGAAGACTGGGATGAACTCTTTGATGACACGACAATGACCATCGCTGCGATCGATCGCTTGGTGCATCACGCCACCATAATTCACTACGAAGGAGAGAGTTATCGTCGAAAAGCGGCAATGCAGAATGTTAAGTAGAAATATCCGCGTCAACCGGCCAAGGTAATTGACGCTGAACCGGCCAAGATAGTTGACGCTCTATA
>JAAXZZ010000143.1 GCA_012719655.1 Gammaproteobacteria bacterium
ATTTATGACTCAGAAAACTCCAGACCTGTTACGGGTGATCGTTGCCGGCGCCCTTGTGCTGCTTGTGGTGCACACCCTTGGGCGTTTTATTTATACCCCATTGCTGCCTTGGCTGGTTAAAGACGGCTTGTTGAGTCTGAAGCAGGGCGCTGATGTTGCCAGTTGGAATTATCTTGGCTATTTAATCGGTGCGTTACTGGCCATGCGTTGGCACCGCGTTGAGCAGATCCATAAAGTCTTGCCGTGGGCCTTGGCCATTAACGTGTTATGCACGCTGCTACAAACCCAAGCTGAAAGCGCTGAAAGTTTATCGGCTTTACGCCTGATTAACGGCATCACCAACGGTATTGTCTTTGTGCAAGCGCCGTCATTAATTTTGGAATGGCTGGCGCGGCATGGACGAGCGACGGCCAGTGGCTTGGTCTACCTGGGTGTCGGTGCCGGCTTGTTGGTGTCCAGTGCTTTGGTGGCGGTGCCTGCGCAGTGGCTGCAGGGCGCAGAACGCTGGTGGCCGGCCTTTTTACTGAGTGTGCCTTTAGCATGGTGGGGTTGGCGACAGCTAGCTGGGCTGGATATTCCTGCGCCGATCGTTTTACCAACAGAGAGTGGTGAAGCGCGCTCAACGCGCTTGTTTGATCGGGCCAGTACACCACTGTTTTTGTCCTATGCTGGCGCGGGCTTAGGCTACATTTTACCAATGACTTTTCTGCCGATGTTGGCCAGTATCAAGCTTGAGCCGGGCAGCTTTTTAGTCGATGGCAGCTGGCTGGTGGTGGCGTTAGTGACTTTGCCGTCACCTTGGCTGTGGAATAAGTTAGGTGCGCGGATTGGTGATGCTTTAGCGCTACGTCTTAATTACATTTTGCAGTTGCTGGGCGTGCTGGCGGTTTTAGTACTGCCTGCTGCTTTGGGCGTGTTGCTCTGTGCGTTGTTAGTGGGTGGTACTTTCTTGGGTACAGTGTTGTTAACGCAGCGTTTAGCGCGCACTTTGCATCCGCATCAAGGCCCACGTTTATCAGCAGGATTGGTGGCCTTATATGGCTTTACTCAGCTCACCGGTCCTTGGCTCACTGCCCAGTGGTTAGCGGCAAGTGGCACCTTGCAGGGCGCATTCTGGTTGGGTGCAGGTGCTTTGTTGTGGGGTTTAGTCTGGGCTTTATTAGTACCCGAGAAGAGCTAGATAAAAATACTTATTGTGCGTCAAGCTACCCAAGGGGCGAGTACTGGCAAGCTGGCAATCAGAATCCAGTAATGGATATGTTTTTTGCTTCTGTGCTTATGCCTGCAGCCCTATTTCGAGAACCTTGGTATCAAGGTAGTATTGCTTTTAATTATCAATAATATGTTGAAGTGCCGCACTTGATAAGAGCTTTCTTATGCAGTGGTTGGTGCTTAAACGACGACGTGCTTTAGGATGTTTCCCATGAATAAACCCGCTGTTTCAATCGATATTGATCAACTGCGTAATAATGCTGATGCAGCCGGTCAGTTGCTCAAAGCGTTAGGTAATCCCGATCGACTATTATTGCTCTGTCAGTTGGTTGCAGGAGAAATGAATGTTGGTGAATTGGAAGAGCGTTTAAAAATTGTCCAGCCCACGCTGTCACAGCAATTAGGTGTGTTACGTCGTGAAGGCTTAGTGGATACGCGCCGTGATGGACGACAGATTTATTACAGTATCAGTAGCCCGCAAGCACTGGCTGTGATTGAAACGCTTTATCAGCTTTTTTGTAGCGAGACCCAATAACGCTAATCCACTGGCTGTGCTGTAAGACAATGCGATAATTGAACAGTTTATCATAATGTATTATATATTGATGGTGGCGCATCTTTAAAACAGCAAAGGGGAATTCATCATGAAAAGCAATATGGGTTCAATTGACCGAGGTTTGCGCATTGTTGTTGGTCTTGTTTTAGTGGGCTTGGCTTTGGCTGATGTGATTGGTTGGTGGGGTTGGATTGGTATTGTGCCGATTATTACCGGTGCCATAGGCAACTGCCCTGCTTACAGCATTCTTGGTGTAAACACCTGCGGCAGCAAGCAGTGTGATAAAAAATAGCCCATTACAGACAGCATTCTGTAATCAGCACTTAAGGCACCCTCGAGGTGCCTTTTTTGTCTCGAAAATATGACTATAACAAGC
>JAAXZZ010000144.1 GCA_012719655.1 Gammaproteobacteria bacterium
CGTGAGGAGTTGGTGGATGCCGACAGCCGCTTAATCAATCTGGGTGTGCAGTGGCATGCACGTTTACCCAGTGAGTGGCTCAGAGTGGTGTCGCTGCGCTGGGAGCAAGAGGAGTATGATTTTGGTCGAAACGGCAAAAGTGGTCGCAGCAGCTTTTTAATGCCAGGTATTGGTTTTTCAGTGCTGCGCAGTGATTCGCCTTTAGATCCCAGCCAAGGCTACCGTTTACAGTGGGATGTGCGCGGCGCTAAACAAGACTTTATTGCTGATGCCGATGTGCTGCATGTCACTGGCTTAGCGCGAGGGCTAATGACCATAGCCGATAAACACCGCGTACTGGGCCGTGCGCAAATTGGCGCGATCGGTACGAATAACTATTCTAGAGTACCACCGTCGCTGCGCTTTTTTGCCGGTGGTGACCAAAGCGTGCGCGGCTATGATTACCAGACGTTATCGCCACGCGATGAACAGGGTAATCGTGAGGGTGGCCGCTATATGTTTGCTGGCAGTCTTGAGTATCAGTACAGCATTGCTGAGCGTTGGCGCATCGCGACTTTTGTTGATCAAGGTAATGCATTTAATTCGCTTGGCGACAAAATGAATACAGGCGCGGGCTTTGGTGTGCGCTGGGTGTCTCCGGTTGGGCCGCTTCGTCTTGATTTAGCCCATGCCTTCGATGAAGACAAAGGTTGGCGCATCCACTTCTCCATGGGGCCTGAGTTATGAGGCGCATTGGTTTTCGTATTGTCTTGAGTTTGCTGTTGCTGGTTGTGCTGCTGCTCGGTTTGGCTGTGAGTGTACTGGTGACGCAAAGCGGTAGCCGTTGGTTGCTTAATCAAGTGCCGGGTTTGACTGTGCAAGGTTGGCAAGGAGCCGTGCTGACGCAGTGGCGCGCTGAGCAGTTGCAATGGCAACAAGACGAGCTATTGCTGCAACTTAACGATGCGCACATGCAGTTTCGCCCCAGTTGCCTCTTGCGCAGCACCTTATGTTTGGATGTGCTCGAAGTGGCGCGTTTTGAACTGACTCTGCCGCCAGCACAAACTGTAGATGAACCGTCCGCCACGCTTGAATTACCCAGTCTAGAGCTGCCTTTTGCTCTTGAAATACAGCGTGTGCAAGTGGGTGAGTTTATTCTCAATGGTGAGTCCTTGCTCAGCGATGCCGGCTTGCAGGCAAAGTGGCAGAGCGGGGTGATTGAGATTGGCGAGCTTGCCCTTAACTACCAAGACTATGGGTTGCAAGCTAAAGGCCAAATCACGGCAAACGGTGATTGGCCAGTGGCTTTACAGCTCAGCGCACAACTGCCGATGCCTGATGCAGAAGTGCTCAATGTGCAAGCGCACCTGAGCGGTAGTTTGCAGGCGCTGACCCTCGATGTGATGACGCAGGGTTATCTTGCTGCGCAATTGCAGGGGCAGTTGCAGCCGCTCGATGCGAACCTGCCGGCGCAGTTATCAATTAAAGTGCCTTCTTTTAAAGCTGCAGCAGATTTGCCCGCCAGTTTAACGTTGGCTGATGTGGTGCTGCAGTTAAACGGCGACTTGCAAGCCGACTATCAGATTACCGGGCTGGCGCAGTTGCCCAATACGCCTGAGCAGATGCGCTTGACCATTGCTGCACTGCTTAAGGCCAGTGGCGCAGAGTTGCGTGCTTTGCGCTTAAGCGCAGGCGAGGAGGCGTTTGTTGCGCTTACAGGGGCGGTCAATTGGCAGCAAGAGATAGACGCTCAAGCGCAGCTGCAGTGGCAGGATTTCCCTTGGTCTAGCTTGCTTGAACAAGAGGATATCCCGGTGCAACTGCACACTTTAGCGGGTCAAGTCGGCTATAAAGACGGGGCTTATCAAGGCCAACTCAATGCCGATTTAACTGGGCCTGCGGGGGCTTTTACCTTGAGCACCGCGTTTGACGGCAATCTTCAGCAGGTGCAGTTAAGCGAGTTGCTGGTAGAAGCTGGGCAAGGGCGTTTGCAGGGCACAGCCACGGTTGGCTTTGCCGATGGTATTGACTGGCTGGCGGATATCATCGTTAGCAAACTTAATCCGGCGTATTGGGTGGCAGAATTACCCGGCGAGCTGGCAGGCAAGATTCACAGCCAAGGTTTTCTGCGCGATCAACAGCTGCAAGTCGATGCCAAGGCAGATCTAAATGGCAAATTACGCGGTTCTTTAGCGCAGTTGGCGCTTGAGTTGCAGGGTGCGCAGCACGGTCAAGAGGCAGCTGTTTGGCAGCTTGAACGTGCTGATCTGCGCTTTGGCGATAACCGAGTTTATGGCAGTGCGCAGATTGATCAGCATTTGGCTGGCGAACTACAGATTGAATTGCCACGCCTTGTACAAATCTGGCCAGGCCTGGCCGGTAAAGCCAATGGCGAGGTTAAACTATCCGGCACTTTGCCTGAGCCTTTAGCGGTGGCACAGCTGCAGGGCAGTAGCATTGCTTACCAAGGTAATCGTGTTGGCAAAATTAACCTGCGGGGTGAACTGCTGCCCAAGCAGCACGCACAGCTCAGTGTCGATGCTGAACGCATTTGGCTGGGTGATAATGAGTTGGGTGTGTTGCACATAAATGGCCAAGGTACGCTCGAGGCGCATAGCGGAGAGTTATCTTTGGCTGGGCCTTTGCTGGAAACTCAGCTCAAGTTGAGCGGTGCGCTACAAGACGGCAACTGGCTTGGGCAGTTGCAGCAGTTACTGTTAAGCAGTCATGAGCAAAACTGGGTTTTAGAGAAAGCAACGGCAATTGACTATCGTCAAAATGGTGAGCTGACAGTCGCTGCACACTGCTTCAGAGATCGGCAATCCAGTCTATGTGCCGGTAAGCAGCGCTTATTGCCACAGAGCAAAATTGATTATCATCTGCTGAACTTTCCATTGGCAACCTTGCAGCCTTGGCTGCCCGAGGATGCGCAAGTGGATGGCAAGGTCAATGGTGATTTCCAGCTTGAACTGCTGGATAAAGGCCCACTCGGCAGCATTAAGCTGGACGCCGGTCAAGGCCAGTTACGGATTAAAAATAACCAAGAATGGCAAATCTTTGCTTGGCAAACGCTGCAGCTTAGCAGTGACTTAACCGCGCAAAACATTATTTCTAAGCTGCTAGTGCAAGGTGTCGACAACGGTCAACTAGAACTGCTTGCTGAAATTGATCCGCGTTCGACAGAGAAAAAATTGCGTGGGCATTTCTTAATCAAAGACGTTGATTTATCAGCGTTACGTCCCTTTATTGCTCAAGTAGAAACCCTGGAGGGTGTGCTGGAAGGGCGTGGCAGCTTGGCCGGTACTTTGTTGGCGCCTTATATCACAGGTTTTGTGCAAGTACGTGATGCTGAGCTCAGTGGTGGTGAATTACCCGTGCCTTTTGAAAAGCTGCAGTTGCGCGCTGATATCAAGGGAGAGCAGTTACAGTTAAACGGTGGCTGGCGCAGCGGGGAGAATGGCTCAGGCACTATTGATGGCAATATACAGTGGGCGCAGCAATTGCTGGTTGATGTGGACATTAAAGGGCAGCAGTTACCTTTACAAGTGCAGCCTTATGCCAATATTGAGATTGCTCCTGATTTGCACCTGAGCTTAAAAGATCAGCGTTTGTTTGTCAGCGGTACAGTTGCCGTACCTAAAGGTTTGATAACAATTCCGCAGTTGCCTGAGCAAGCCGTACGCATTTCTTCAGATGCCCGTGTGGTCGGACAAGCAGAGCCGGAAGCTGGTGTGCAAGTAGCGATGGATATTCGCTTAGACGTGGGTGCGGAGCGCTTGCGGTTTTCTGGGTTTGGTCTCAATGCAGACATTCGTGGTAACTTGCAAGTGGCTGATAATTTAGCCGGTCGCGGGATGTTGGAGTTGCTCAACGGCCGCTACCGTGCTTATGGGCAGCGTTTGCAATTACGTCGTGCGCGCTTGTTGTTTGCCGGACCTTTAAGCCAACCTTTCCTCGATATTGAAGCGGTGCGGGTGACCGGTGATGTCACTGCAGGTTTGCGGTTAACCGGCCCCGCTGCGCAACCGCGCAGTGAGATTTTTTCTAAACCAGCGATGAGCCAAGAGCAAGCCTTGTCTTGGTTGTTGTTAGGACGACCACTGCAAGGCGGCGGTGATGACGGTAACGTGATGGCCCAAGCTGCATTAGCTTTAGGTTTAATGGGTACTGCGCCGATTACCAATAAAGTGGCGGAAGTTTTTGGCGTGCAGGACTTTTTGTTAGAAAGTGAAGGCAGTGGTCTAACCTCAAGTGTGGTTGCCAGCGGCCGTATCAGTGAACGTATTAGCTTACGTTACGGTGTTGGTGTGTTTGAGCCCGCCAGTAGCTTGGCGCTGCGCTATGAGTTGAGTAAACGCTTATATTTAGAAGCCGCCAGTGGTTTAGCTAACTCATTGGATCTGTTCTATAAACGCAATTTTTAACAGGCGCTAGCTGTGATTTACCATGGCTAAGGCGCTGTAGCAGGCTTTAAATTAGGCGGGTGGGGGCTTTTGTGCTACACTACGTGCATCGAAGTCACCCAAAAGTGGTTCAATGTGTAGTCTGCATTATAGTTTCACCCCCTTCTTGATGCTCCATCTCTTTGAGAAATGCTGGCGCGGCGGTCTGTAGCTGGTTTAACTCTCACATCTGACGATGTCTTACTAAGTTTTTAAAAAGAGTCACTTAAGCTGTTTATACACTTAAGCGAATAGCTGTATCTAGAAATTATGGACGCTCTAAAAGAGCTGCTGCTGATAAGTCAATTGATTCAATGACTTAAGTGCTTTTTCAGAGAATCCCTAAGGGGTTTCAAAATGTATTACTGGTTTATGTTGGCTTTAGCTGTAGTGGCTGAGGTATTAAGCACAGTAGGTATGAAATACGCTGCCACCAGTTCACCAATCTTTGGTTACCTGATGATGGCACTGATGATTTCTTTCTCGTTTTATGCGTTTTCACGCGCAGTGGTGCACATCCCATTGGCTGTGTCTTATGCAATTTGGGAGGGCCTAGGCCTATTCCTGATTGGGATTGCCGGTGTGGTGTTGTTTGGCGAGTATCTGTCGCTCGGTGAAATGTGTGCGATTGCTTTAATGCTAGTGGGTTTACTGCTGGTGACCTTTGATAAGGGTAAAAAAGCTGACGCTGATGAAGCATTCCCTGTCGTGCAGGCAAACAAACACAAGCCTGCGCAAGTTGCCCGCATGCAAGTTAAACCTGCGCACCGCTCAACTTTAGGCGAGGTGGCACTATGATCGTTCCAGTCTCTTTACTGATCGGTTCAGTGTCCCTTGATTTATTGGCCTGTTATTGCGTTAAACGCTCGAAAGGCTTTCAAAAAGTCATTTGGGGCTTAGCCGGTTTGCTGGCCATCATCAGTGCCTTTGTTTTATTAAGCTTTGTTGTGCGCGACATCCCGCTAGGCATTGCTTATTCAGTGTGGGGCGGCATGGGTGTATTAGGTACTGTGCTTCTGGACCGTATGCTATTTAACTCGCGCTTAGGTAAACAAGGCATGATTGGTGTGGCGTGCATCGTTGCTGGTATTGTCGCGATGCAGCTATAAACCGCGGCCCGCGCTCCCATAGACTTTACTATAGCTGGAAGCACGTACGATCCTCGCACCCGTTGCGCACGAAGGTCTTTGGGGAGCGCGCGTACGGCCTGCGCTTCTGCGTTCCTGCGGCGTGCGAACATCTACTGGGAGCGCGGACGGCCCGTCCGCACAGAAATGGCTCACAAGACACCGACATCTACCGAAAAGGTCACCGCCCCTAAGACACTTCCCAGCAAGATGCCGCATGCTTGCAAGCAAGCCCTCGCATCAATCTGCGATATACCCTGTGCAGCTAGAGCGGGCCAGCGGCCCGCGCTCCCATAGGCTTTACGATAGCTGGGAGTGTGTACGATCCTCGCACCCGTTGGGCACGAAGTGTTGTACAGGTTCTTCCCTAATTCCACGCACGCAAGCCTTACATAGCGGCAAGAACTTGCCGCTTTTCTATCTTTCAGTGTTCTTTGCCGTATTCTGCTTGTTTTTTAGTTGGCACACTCCTTGCTTTAATCCTTGTACATAGCTACGGGCGTCAATTGCCCATCGCGGAGGATTTACCATGGATAAGATGCTCTATATCTCCATGACCGGCGCAAGCCACAATACAAAAGCCTTACAAGCCCATGCCAATAATTTGGCCAACGTCTCTACCAGTGGTTTTAAAAGAGACTTTGATCAAGCCCGTTCGATGCCGGTGTTTGGTGATGGTTTACCCGCTCGAGCCTATGCCATGAGCGAGCGTCCCGGCACAGATTTTAGTTCTGGATCACTGCAAGAAACTGGCCGTGATCTTGATGTGGCGGCGGTTGGAGATGCTTGGCTGGCCGTGCAAGCCGCTGATGGCAGTGAAGCCTATGTGCGCACCGGCAGTCTGCAGGTGGATGCTTTAGGCATGCTGCGTACGGCCTCTGGCTTGCCGGTGCTGGGCAATGCAGGCCCTATTGCGGTACCACCAGAACAGAAAATCGAAATCGGTCAAGACGGCACCATCAGTATTCGTGCATTAGGTGAAGCGCCCAGTGTGATGGCTGAAGTGGATCGCTTAAAGCTGGTGCTGCCTGATCCTAAGCAGCTTGAAAAAGGTGCTGATGGTTTGGTGCGCGCGCGCGATGGTCTGCCTTTTGAAGCCGATGCCAATGCCCGCGTAACGTCGGGCTTTACTGAGGCCAGTAACGTCAATGCCGTAGAAGAAATGACGGCAATGCTGTCGCTCTCACGGCAATTTGAACTGCATGTAAAAATGATGCGCACCGCTGAAGATAATTCTTCAGCTGTGGCACGAGTTATGCAGTTAAGTTAGTAATTAGCCAATTTTGGTTTGTAGCGTCATAAAGTCGACGCTCGAGGAGAATGATCATGCTTCCAGCACTTTGGGTCGCTAAAACAGGTTTGTCCGCACAGGATATGAACCTCACGACGATTTCGAATAACTTGGCCAACGTGTCTACTACTGGCTTTAAGCGTGATCGTGCCGAGTTCGAAGACTTGCTCTATCAAATTCGCCGTCAACCGGGTGGTCAATCCAGTCAAGACAGCGAATTGCCAAGTGGTTTGCAGTTAGGTACTGGTGTGCGCATCGTTGGTACACAGAAAATTTTTACTGCAGGTAGCTTACAAACCACCGAGCAGCCATTGGATATGGCCATTAATGGTCGCGGTTTTTTCCAAGTGTTAATGCCCGATGGCACAGTTTCATACACGCGTGACGGTAGTTTTCATCTCAGTTCCGATGGTCAGATTGTCACCTCCAATGGTTTTGCCCTTGAGCCTGCGATTGTTTTACCACCAGAAGTGCGCACTTTTACGGTGGGCGAGGATGGTACCGCCACGGTAACAACTGCAGGGAATCCACAGGCGCAAATTGTGGGGAATATTCAAATCACTGATTTTGTTAACCCAGCGGGTTTGGAAGCCATTGGTAATAACTTGTTTTTAGAAACAGCTGCCAGTGGTGCGCCACAAAACGGTACACCCGGTCTCAATGGCTTGGGCACGGTGTTGCAGAACACCTTGGAAAACTCCAACGTCAGCGTGGTAGAAGAGTTGGTGAATATGATCACCACTCAACGCGCCTATGAAATGAACTCAAAAGTGATTTCAACGGCTGACCAGATGCTGTCCTTTGTCACTCAGCAGCTTTAAGACAGTGATGTGGAGTGATCTGATGAAACGTTCAATGATGCTGGCGAGTGTGATTTTTGCAGGGGTTTTGGCAGGTTGCGTACAGGTACCACCAAAGCCTAATGACCCTTATTATGCGCCAGTGCTGCCGCGTACTCCGTTGCCAGCCACACAAACCAATGGTGCTATTTATCAAGCGGACTTTGACACCAACTATTTCACTGACCGTAAAGCTTTTCGTGTTGGCGATATCATTACCATTAGCTTGAATGAGCGCACTCAGGCGAGCAAAAACGCTAACTCACAAATCCAAAAAGACAGCAATGTTGATATCGGTGGGCCCAATATGCTGGGTATGGCGGGGGCACCGAAAAACCCTTTAGCGGGTCTCAGTGCGCTGGGTATGACCAATGATAATCTAAGTTTAGAAGCCGGTTATGACGCCAAACGTTCAACTAAAGGATCAGGACAAACCGGTCAAAGCAATAGTTTGTCTGGCTCCATCACTGTGACCGTTGCCGAGGTGTTCCCTAATGGCGTGTTAGCCATACGTGGTGAGAAGTGGCTGACCTTAAATACGGGTGATGAGCTGGTACGGATTTCTGGGATTGTGCGAGCCGATGACATCAGCACCGATAACGTGGTTTCTTCAACACGTATCGCTGATGCACGCATCACTTACTCAGGCACAGGAGCGTTTGCCAATGCCAGTCAACCGGGATGGTTGGACCGCTTCTTTCTTAGTCCACTGTGGCCTTTCTAAAGGTAGGAATGATTATGCCTAAGTATTTAATTGCCTGCCTTATAACCCTGCTGTTTAGCAGCTGTGCTCAAGCCGAACGGCTCAAAGATTTAGCCAGCATTCAAGGTGTGCGTACTAATCAGTTGATTGGCTATGGCTTAGTCGTAGGCTTAAACGGTAGCGGTGACCAGACCACACAAACCCCATTTACCGTGCAAACCTTTAACAATATGTTGTCGCAGTTTGGCATTAAAGTGCCGCCCGGTGGCAACGTCCAGCTGAAAAACGTTGCCGCCGTATCAGTGCATGCTGAATTACCGGCTTTTGCGCGCCCTGGGCAAACTATTGACATTACAGTGTCTTCAATTGGTAACGCGAAAAGTTTACGCGGTGGTAGCTTGTTGATGACACCGTTAAAAGGGATTGATGGCAATGTTTACGCCATTGCCCAAGGTAACTTAGTGGTAGGTGGTTTTGATGCTGGCGGTGCTGATGGCTCGCGTATCACCGTCAATGTTCCGTCAGCGGGCCGTATTCCCTCCGGTGCAACCGTTGAGCGAGCGGTGCCTAGCGGTTTTAATCAGGGTGATTATTTAACCCTTAATTTAAATCGTCCAGATTTCACGACGGCAAAAAATATCGTTGATAAACTCAATGAAATGCTCGGTCCGCGTGTTGCACAGGCGCTGGATGCCGGTTCAATTCGCGTTTCTGCACCGATGGATCCCACTCAGCGCGTGGATTATTTATCAATTATTGAAAACTTAGAGATTGAAGCTGGCCAAGCTGTCGCTAAAGTGATTATTAACTCGCGTACAGGCACCATTGTTATTGGTCAGAACGTGCGTGTACAGCCAGCGGCCGTGACGCACGGTAGCTTGACTGTGGTGATTACCGAAGATCCAATCGTCAGTCAGCCAGAGCCTTTTTCACAAGGTCAAACAGCCATTGTGCCGCGCTCTAAAGTCAATGCGGCTCAAGAGGCCAAACCCATGTTTAAGTTTGGTCCGGGCACCACGTTGGATGAAATTGTCCGTGCGGTAAACCAAGTGGGTGCTGCGCCGTCTGACTTAATGGCGATTCTTGAAGCCCTTAAACAAGCTGGCGCGCTACAAGCCGACTTGATTGTGATTTGAGGACGTTGCTATGAACTTCAACAACACTAATGTCGCTGCTAGTGGCGCTTATACTGACTTGAATCGTCTGCACCAACTTAAGGTGGGTGAGGGGCGTGACAGTGAAGCCAATATTCGCAAAGTCGCGCAAGAGTTTGAGTCATTGTTTCTGGGAGAAATGATGAAAGCCATGCGTGCAGCAGGCGATGTGTTGGCTGATGACAACTTCATGAATAGCAATGAAAGTAAAACCTACCGCGACATGTATGACCAGCAGTTATCAGTGACCTTGTCGCAAGGTAAGGGCATGGGGATGGCCGACGTCTTAACTCGCCAGCTGTCGCAAGCGCCCAAGCCCAGCACTGCCAATCCTTTTACTCAAGAAGCGATTGCCCCGGTGGTTGCTACAGAAACAGCAGTACCTGTACCTGTGAGCAATGCATTGCAACCTAAGCTCAATACCGCACCTCTTAACAGTCAGCGTGATGACACTGCGCTGCTTAATATGCGACGTTTAGCTTTACCGGCTACAGCTGCAGGTCGCTCATTGGCTGGCATTGGTGCTGCAGCGCAAGAGACATTACATCAAGGCTTAGCGCAGCGTACCAATGACGTGCGCCAAGATTGGCAAGCCGCACGCAGTTATCCAGCGCCACGTGCGCAGACTTTAGACATGACCAGTAAAGCCATTGCATCGGTTACTGCAACAGAAGCTGATTTAAACCGTAAGACCTTTGCCTCACCCGAAGAGTTTGTCGCCACCATGCTGCCAATGGCTGAACAGGCCGCAAAAAAACTCGGTGTGGATCCCCGTTATTTAGTTGCGCAAGCGGCATTAGAGACGGGCTGGGGTAAATCCATTATTCGCGGCAGTGAAGGCGGCAGCAGTCACAATTTGTTTGGTATTAAAGCCCATGGTTGGGGTGGCGGCTCCACGCAAGTGACCACCTCTGAATATGTGCAAGGGGTTAAAGTAAAAGAAAAAGCAGAGTTTCGTAGTTACGATTCATTTGAACAAAGTTTTAATGACTACGTCAGCTTCTTAGAAAACAACGGCCGTTATAAGCAAGCTTTGCAGTCCACTGCCAACCCAGAACGCTTTGTCAGTGAGTTACAGCGGGCGGGTTATGCGACAGATCCGCACTATGCAAAAAAAATCTCACAGATTGCACGGAAATTGCATACCTATCAGCAAGTGGCGAATGTTGAGATGCCACGTACCAATGTGCGGGCTTAAGGTGAAAGATAATGGCTGACTTATTAAACATTGGATTATCGGGGTTAAGTGCTGCAAAAACCAAGCTGTCGGTGACAGGGCACAATATTACCAACATTAATACCCCAGGTTATACGCGCCAAGATACGGTACAGGCGACGCGGACTCCGCAGTTTAGCGGGGCGGGTTATATTGGCTCAGGCACCAGTCTGACGGATATCCGTCGCAGCTATAATGAGTTTTTAACCACGCAGCTGCGCTCCAGCACCGCACTCAATAGTGATGTGAAAGCCTATAAAAGCCAAATTGATCAGCTTGATGGCTTATTGGCCGGCACTACCACGGGCGTGACGCCATCCTTGCAAGCGTTTTTCTCGGCGATGCAGACCGCGGCAGAAGACCCCGCCAATATTCCGGCGCGGCAATTGGTGTTAGCCGAGGCTGAAGGCTTAGCGCGGCGCTTTAATAATATTTACGACAATATCACCTCACAAAACAGCTTTATTAATAAGCAGTTGGTGACCACGACTGAGCAAATTAACCGTTTAGCGCAAACCGTCGGTAGTCTTAATGCGGCGATTTCCAGTGCCGGCACCAATGGCCAACAACCCAATGACTTACTCGACGCCCGTGATGAAGCCGTGCGTCAATTGTCAACTTATGTGGGTGTCACAGTCGTGGTGCAAGACGACAACAGTTTTAACCTGTCAATCGGTAGCGGCCAGCCATTGGTGGTGGGCAGTACCGTCAATCAGCTGCAAGCTGTGCCAGGGCGTGGCGATCCAAATACATTTGAGATTGATTTTATCAGCGGCGGCTCACGGCAAAATATCACTGGCAGTATCAGTGGTGGTGAGATGGGTGGTTTGCTGCGTTACCGTACAGAAGTCTTAGACCCAACAGTAAATGCTTTAGGGCGGTTTAGCGCTGAGCATTAGCTCTGAGGTTAATAGCCAGCTCGGTCAAGGTTTGGATTTAAAAGGGCAGGTGGGCGCTGCACTGTTTAATAATATCAATGACCCAAAACTGGCGGCTTTACGTGTTCGTCCAATGGCTGACAACCTCAGTAATGCCAGCGCTGCGATGAACATTACCAACACTAAGTTGCTGACCACCAGTGATTATCAGCTGGATTTTGATGGCACCAGCTACAGTGCACGCCGTTTAAGTGACGGTGCCGTGATGTCAGTCACTGTTGGTGCCGGTGGCGTACTGAGTTTTGCCGATAGTGCAGGGCGTGACCAAGGTTTTACTCTACAAATGAGCGGCACACCCTCAGCCGGTGATCGTTTTGTACTGGAGCCGACACGCCGTGGCGCTGCTGATTTGTCTGTGGTGTTGGATCAGGCCGATCAGTTGGCGTTTGCTGGCCCATTTAAAGCCGACGCCGCGCTGCAGAATAAAGGCACGGGCAGCATTGGCCAGCCTTCGGTAGAAATGGTACTTGATCCAGACAGCTTGCCGCAGGCAAATTTTGTCGCGGATGATTTAAGCCTTGATCATCTTAAAGCCGTCGGCAATATCAGTTTACGCTACGATGAAGCCTCTGGCTCCATGGTGTTTAACACGCCATTACCTTCGGGTGTCACCATCACTGCAATTCCTGTAGAGGGACAAGTTGCGCCTCTAGGTATTACAGGCTTACCGATCACACCAGGGCAAACCAATCAGCTCAGTTATGCTATTGAAGTGGACATCGCAGGCGTTAAACAAAGCTTTACCATCCAACAAACCATCAGTGGCCGGCCACAAAACAATGATCAGTTCAGCGTTGGCTTTAACCAAAACGGTGTTTCAGATAACCGTAACGCGTTAAAGCTGGCTGACTTACAGAACAAGCCAGTCGTCGGTGTGGATGCCAATATTAAAGATGTCAGTACGGGTGTCAGCTTTACCGATGGCTATGGTGACATGATTGAACGTGTAGGCACCTTAACCGCGCAAGCAAGGCAAGACGATGTCGCCACTGGTGCTATTTTGAAGCAAGCGACGGATAACCGAAATTCACTGTCAGCGGTTAACTTAGATGAAGAGGCCGCCAACCTGATTCAGTTCGAACAATATTACAATGCGTCTGCACAGATTATTCAAGTTGCGCGCTCATTGTTCGATACACTCATCAACACATTTAGATAAGCTTTGTCTGCCTAACTGAGCAGACAAAGACATTAGGAGTTGGGCCATGCGTATTTCTAGCCTACAAGCATTTCAAAATGGCGTGCAGGGATTGCAGCGTAATTATGCCGCGGCCATTCGTACCCAAGAGCAAATCAGTACAGGTAATCGTATTTTAACTCCAGCCGATGACCCGGTGACTTCGGTGCGCTTAATGCAGCTTGAGCAGCAGCAGAATATGCTTGGCCAATACAAGGCCAACCTCACTGCCGCCAATAACAGCCTTGCGCAAGAAGAATCGACGCTGAATACGGTTAATACTATTATGCAGCGCGTGCGTGAGCTCGCCGGTGAAGCGGGTAACGGATCGCTCAGTCAAAGCGATCGCCAAGCCATTGCTGCAGAATTGCAAGAGCGTGAAGACGAGCTGCTTGGCTTAATGAACTCGCGCAATGCCCGTGGTGAGTATTTATTTGCTGGTTTCCAAGGGAAAACCCAACCCTTTGTGCGCCAAGCCGATGGCAGCTTTGCTTATATGGGCGATGAAGGTCAGCGCAAGTTACAAATTGGCAGCTCACTGGATGTGGCAATCAGTGATACCGGTAAAAAAGTATTCCAGAACATTACCAATGCCGCGCGCTTAGATGCCACCCTCACGCCAACGGCCGGATCGACCTTGGCCGTTTCTGCGCCATTGGTGCAGGATGAAGTGGCTTTTGCTGGCAGCCCTGCGTTTCCTGCCGGCGGAGTGACCATTCGCTTTGGTGATCCAACGGCTACACCGCCGGGTGACCCTAAAAACTATGAAATATTTGCCCAGCCTTACACTGCAGGCGATCCAGTGCTGCAAAGCGGCCGTATGGACGATGACGATAAGCGTCAAGACTCTGTCGTGTTTCGTGGCGTTGTCATGCACTTTGATGGCGTACCCGCCGGTGGCGAAACAATCAGCGTAACCGCAGATCCAGCCCGTGAAAAACAAGGCGTACTGGATACCATCCATCAATTGCGCATGGCGCTTGAAGACAACCCCGACAGCCCCGAAGGCAACCGTGCTACTCGCGATGCAGTAGCGGCAGCGCTGACCAATATCGATCACGCCATGGTGGTGATTGACGGCACCCGTGGGGATATCGGTGCGCGCATGAATGTGATTGAAACCACTCTAACGGATAACGAAGGCGTCACGCTGGTCAACAAAAGTGTGCAAGCCGAACTGCGCGAAGTGGATTACCCTGAAGCCTTATCCAAGCTGGCCTTCCAAAGCGTCGTGCTGGAAGCGGCGCAGCAGAGTTTTGTAAAGATCAGTCAGTTGAATTTGTTTGATAAATTGCGCTAGTACGCAGCCTGTATGCACTAAGAGCTTGTATTTAATAGGGAATAAGGAGGTTGGAAAACTGTGATATTGGCTGGCCATAAAAGAGTTTAAAAAAGATTAAAGTTATTTGTGACACAGACGATACATATAGTGAATGCGAAATAACTGGGTCACTTAAAGCAACACAACCCAATGCTCGCACCCAGTTTGTTTTTTGATTAGCCCATTGGAGGCACATACCATGGCACTTACAGTTAATACTAACATTGCGTCCCTTAACACTCAGCGCAACCTAAGCTCGTCTTCCAATGCGCTGTCGACATCTTTAGAACGTTTATCTACCGGTTCGCGCATCAACTCTGCAAAGGATGATGCGGCTGGCTTACAGATTTCTAACCGTTTAACCAGTCAGATTAATGGCTTAGGCGTAGCAGTGCGTAACGCCAACGACGGTATCTCTTTAGCGCAAACCGCTGAAGGTGCGTTACAGCAGTCAACTAACATTTTGCAGCGTATGCGTGATCTGTCATTGCAATCTGCGAACGGTTCGAACTCTGCTAATGAGCGTCAAGCTTTGAACAGCGAAGTAAAGCAGTTACAGTCAGAGTTGAATCGTATTTCTGAGACCACAACTTTCGGTGGTCAAAAACTACTCGATGGCAGCTTTGGTACAAAAAGCTTCCAGGTTGGTGCCAATGCTAACGAAACTATTGGTGTCACAGTCAACGCTGCATCAGCGAAGAGCGTAGGCGCTGATCGTCTTGGCTTGGCCGGTACAGGTTTTGGAACTATTGCTACAGCAGCAGGTACACTTCCTGCAGCCACTGGTATTGTTGCAGGTACTTTGACAGTAACCGGTAGCAACGGTAAAGCAACTGCTGTTGACGCTTTAGTTGCTACTGACTCAGCAAAGGCTGTCGCAACTAAAATTAATAACAAATCCGAAACTACTGGGGTAACTGCTGATGCCCGCACAGGCGTGCAGTTGTCTAGTCTTCTTCAAGCAGGCAACGTCAGCATGAGCTTGGGAAGTGGTACTGCTGATACTACAGCTGTTATCAGTGCAAACGTAACTGATAAAAATGACTTGAGTAGTCTTGCTAACGCAATTAATGAACAATCTGGTAAAACAGGTATCACCGCATCGCTAACTGACAGCAATAGTAAGCTTAAGTTGGTCAATGAAGCTGGTGATGATATTACAATTGAGAATTTTGCGATTTCTGGCGCTACCGGTAATACTGTGGTACTTAACTCAATGAATTATGACGGTAC
>JAAXZZ010000145.1 GCA_012719655.1 Gammaproteobacteria bacterium
GATCCAGCTTATAGGCCGTAAACAGGATGTCTTTGAGCACGGACGAGGCCTGCTCGGTGCTCGGGATCTCGACCAGGATGCCGAACGACAGGGTGTCGTGGATCACGGCCTGGCCGATGTCGAGAATGGTCACGCCACCCTGGGCCAGAACACCAGTGATGGCCGCGGTAAGACCCGGACGGTCCTCACCTGTGATGTTAATCAGGACAATTTCGCGCACGGTGCTTTCTCCGCAGATAAAAAGAGGCATTCTAGCCATTTAATCGCTCGACGTGCAGTCCTTTTGCTTGTTCTATAAGTTGCGCCCGTTATACTTTGCCATTATCGCATCGGCTACAAACCTATTACTGAGCAATTTAAATTTTTAGCATCTTACTTTTAATTGGAAAATTTTTTATATGCCGCTCGAATCTGCCCCACTAAAACGTGTCAGTATCGCTACACGGATTAGCAGTTATACCGTTTTAACTCTAGCGATGTGCTTGCTCGCCTTTGTGTGGCTAATGCACACACAGTTACAGTGGTCAATACAACAACAGGCGGATGCTTTAGGTCAAAGCTTGCTTAAACAAACCAGTATGACAGCAGAAAGCGCTTTATCGGCCAATGACACACTGAGCTTGGCGGTATTATTACGCGAATTAGTCAACAATCCTTATGTGAAGCATGCAGCGATTTATAGCGTAGACAACCGCGTTCTTGCTGAAGCGGGAGTGCGGCCAAAATCAAGCGCCGCCGAGCAGGGATTTTATTCACAGCAACTGTCATTTCAAGATGTGATTGCTGGCACGCTCCATTTACATATTGACAGCAATAAATTCCGCGAACCGCTGCATAACAGTTTGCAAAGCATGCTTGTGCTAGGTGGTGTGTTATTGGTATTAGCAATTTTTTTATCCGTGCATTTAGCTCGCTCAATTGCCTTACCTTTACAGCACTTAAGTAACTGGCTAATTAATCCAGTAGCGCCTGCGCCACACACGCAGCGCCCTGATGAAATTGGCTTACTAGCGCGCCAGCTTGATGAACACTTTAGTGTTGATACTTTAAATACAGACATCCCCACGCTAGAGCCTGTTCTTGCTCCCGACGCTAACACAACCACAGCCCATAGCAGCCGCTCTGCTCTTACCGCGGAGGACGAGAGTGAAGATTTTAATTACAACTCAGTGCTAGACACCATCCCCATCAGCGCACTCGATAGTGTGCGCCCGCATGCGCCAAAGCCGCTCAGCGAGCGTACGGCAATCTTGGCCGTTGAGTTTGGTAATCTTGAACAGCTGCGCCAACTACCACAAGAACGCTTAATCGGCCTATTAAAGAAATACCGACACGCCGTTGAGCAATCGGCAGCACTTTACGGCGGTCAACTGCATACGTTAGCCGACGGACGCAGTTTAATTAGCTTCCATTCAGATAACCCTGAGTACCCTCGTAACGCACTGTGCTGCGGTGAGCTCTTACGCGCTTTTGGTCATGCCTTACAGATCGAAGTAGCCGACAGTGGCATTGCTTTGCATCTACAACTGGGCCTAAGCGAAGGTTTGTCGATGAAGGAAGTGTCACTGGGTGAGCTGCTACTTAGCGAAACGGCACAGGCAGCGCTAGAACTTAGCTTGCACAGTCGTAATCTCTTATTACTGAACAATCAGTTAGCAGAAAACAGCAGCATTGTTGCCTGTTCACGCGTACGCATAATTGCCAAACCGGATAACGCCAGTTGTGTGGAATCGCTGCTTAACCCTTACCCGGCCTTACTGCAAAATCAATTACAGCTCTTACAAAAAAACATTGCCCGTTAAGCTCTAGTGCTACTGCGTTACAGCTGCAGTAGCACCGCCTTCTGAGGCTTTAAAACCGATACACTTCCTGCTCGCGAACCGGCTCAACTACAGGTATATTAATTGATGCTACTTTTTCTGTAATAGGTTTTTTCGTACTGGTGGCTGGCGCTGGTTTACGTGCTGGACTGACAGCTGGCTGTGGAAAAGCATCCTGTAGCGCCACGACCAACTGTTTGGAAAGCAGGCCCAGCAACTGACTTTGCGCACGGATCTGATCAGCCACTTCACCGTTATGCGCCTCTTCAAAACGTAAGACGCGACTGTTACGCAAACTGCCTTTTGCATCAAGCAAACGCCACTGTGCTTCCAACACTGCAGGCTGTTGGACACCCGAGTCTAAGCGACTGATACTCAGCACCACTTGTGCTTGCGCCTCAATGCCTACACGGTCGGGATACAAGGCAATGCGGCTGCTACCTAACTGTGCAGACATTTGCCGTAGCAATAACAAACCAATGTCATCTTGCAAACTACCTGCCCAGCGCGCTTGCTGACTCAGACTTAAACTGCCATCAGCCTCACGCTGTAAGACATTTTCACGCTGCAAATAATCGGCTACACGTACAGGCCCTAACAACACAGAGATATTATTAGCACGACTGGCAGTCTCAGTGTTCGACGGCTGTAGCTGATAAAACGTGGCCGGCGGCGCAATGCTACAACCCACGGTGCCAAGCGCTAAAACCCCGACGATGGCTATACCCAGTGGCAAGCGCATTAACTGTTTCATATTTTCACCGTTTCTTGCCAAATATAATCGATTGCGGTTGCTGCTCTAAACTTTCAGCCGTTCGCTGCAAAGCTTTACTGGCTTGTCCCAGATCTTGCAAAGATTGCAGCAATTCATATTGTAATTCTGACTGAGGGCCTAAGCTGCGACGACCATCGCTGACCATAGCGTCCATTTGTTGCAAAGCATCACGAGCGCTCTGTGCAGCATGACGCACATCCACTAAAGCGTCTTTTAACTCGACGCTGCCACTGTGCACATTATCCAACATTCCAGGCAAACGTTGTTGTAATTGCTGACTGATTTTTTCAAAGTTGGCCAAAGAAACACTCAAACTATGCAATCCTGCCTGTGTTTCTGGCGCTGTGGCGATACGTTCAAAAGCTAGCAAGGTTTTATTAGCGGCCTCTAGCGTTTCCTTAAGCGGCATTTCTTTTAAACCTTTGGCCAAGTCTCGCAACACATCAGCGATTTGATCAATGCGCGACGGTACAGTTGGTATCGCTGGCAAATCAATAATATGTGGATCGCGGATGTAGCCTGGCTGCTCAGGAAAAAAATCTAAGGCGACAATGGCTTTACCCGTTAGCAAACTTGGTGTTTGTAATTGCGCACGCAAGCCCCTAGTAATTAAGGGTTCAATTGAATGATCAAAACCACGATCTTTCTTTTTACTGCGGGCGCTTTCCGAGTTAATGCGTATAGTGACCGGCATCACGACATCATTCAACGTGCGATCATAAGACAAATTAATTTGCTGCACATTACCCACTTTCACACCACGGTAGGTCACATCAGCCCCAACATCCAACCCATCCAAAGCTCCGGTAAAGTACACCACATACTCGACCGGTCGGCTCAGCAGACTATCCCGACTCAACAACAGCAAACCTGCAACCAGCAAGGCCACGCCACTCAATAAAAACGCACCGATCAAAAAAGGCTTGCGTGACTCACTCATTGTAGTACCTCGTTTTTTGCCGCTTCACCACGCCTTAAAAAGCGCTGCACTGTCTCTGGACCATGTTCTAGCAAGTCTGCTAAAGGCCCTAAAGCAATTTGCGTACGGGTTTTATTGTCTAAAAACAAACAGGTATCAGCAACTGCATAAATACTCGGCAACTCATGAGTAACCAAAACAATGCTGGAGCCTAGACTGTCGCGCAGCTGCAATATCAGTTCATCCAAGGCCATTGAACTTAAAGGATCAAGCCCTGCCGAAGGCTCATCAAAAAATAAGACTTGCGGGTCTAAGGCCAACGCGCGCGCCAAGGCTGCACGTTTACGCATACCGCCAGAAAGTTCAGCAGGATACAGCTCATCACAACCAGACAAGCCAACCAAAGCTAACTTAATGGCCGCTAATTCACGTAAATCCGCCGCCGTTAACTCTGGCCGCCAAGCGCTCAAAGGTAGACAAATATTTTCTCTAAGGGTCATACCGCCCCACAGCGCACCATTTTGATATAACACGCCAAAATGTTGTTGTAAGTTAGCACGGCTGTCAGCATCGCGCGCCCAAAAATCTTCGCCTTGGAAAAATATACGCCCAGCTAAAGGTGCCTGCAGACCAATTAGATGGCGCAGTAACGTACTTTTCCCGCAACCACTGCCACCCATAATGACAAAAACTTCACCTTTTTTGATGCTGAAATTGAGAGCTCGCTGAATCACTAAAGAGCCATAACCAGCGCTGAGGTTATCTGCAACTAACACCGCCTCATTCATGCTTAGATCCCCAGCTGTGTACAAATAAGGGTAATCACCGCATCACTAATCACTAATGCAACAATAATACTGACCACTGCATTGGTAGTGGCCTGCCCCACCGCTTGCGCATTGCGTCCACAAGACAAACCGTAATAACAACCAATCAAACCAATCAGCACAGCAAAAACCAGGCTTTTAAATAGCCCAATTAAAAAGTCAGTCAGCGACAGCATTTCTAAGCTTTGATTAAGGTATTGCGAGGCGGAGATATCAAACAAACCAGCGCCAATCACAAAACCGCCAAACACGCCCAAAGCATCGGCAAAGACAGTTAAAATCGGCATACTCAGCAGTAACGCAAGTAAGCGCGGTAAGATCAAAAATTCTAGAGGAGGAAAACCAAAGGTTTTCAGCGCATCAATTTCTTCGTTAGCCTGCATACTACCGATCTCCGCCGCATAAGCAGCTCCGGTACGACCCGCCATGATCACGGCAGTCATCAGTGCACCCATTTCACGGGTCATGCCTATGGCCACCATATTCGCGATATACAACTGCGCACCAAAGGCTTCTAGCTGGGCGGCCCCCACAAAGGCCAAGATCAAACCAACTAAACTGGCAATCAAGGCCACAATAGGTAAAGCACCTGGACCACATTGTTGAAATGCCAGCCAGAAATCATTGATACGCATCCGTGTCTTGCCAGCAAACAGGCGGCCAATGGCTTGAGTCACCTCGCCAACAAAGACACAAGCGTTGTTCAGCGCTGTGCTGACAGCTAGTGCAGCTAGTCCCAGCCGTGCAACCCTGCCATAAACGGGCTTATCCGCTGCTTTAGCTTGAGTGGAGGGGCTATCGGCCATTTCCAGCAAGCGTTCAACGCCATCAGGTAGGCCTTGCAGATTGAGTACAACCTGCTGCTCTGTCGCCAGACGCTGCAAGCGGCGCAGCAAGGCCAGCAAACTGCTATCCCATGCGCTAACCTTGACCTCTACAACTAACGACTCAGGTAAACGACCGCCTTGACGCCAGACCTCACTCAACTCAGGCTTAGGCTGATCTAGAGTCCAGCGACCAACGACCTGCAGTACAGGTGTTTCACCACCGTGATCCCACTCTAATGATGCTGTCATACTCAGGGTTATCCTTTAGCAGTGGTCAAGTCATGTTGTTTTTGTACAGCACATCATTACCAGCGCCTGACCACCTTAAAGCTCAACACGTAATCCGTCCACTCGCTGAAAGCCTCTAGGCAATTTATTACCCCGTCGACCGCGCTCACCCTGATAGTGTTCAAGATCGCTGAACTTCAGCGACAGAGTACGTTTACCAGCAATCAGCACCAAGTTACCTTGCGGCGGTAATATAGCAAAATCCACCAGCAATTCTTCACGCTTAGCCGCTCGATCAGCTGGAATGCCAATCAATTTATTGCCTTTACCTTTACTCAACTGCGGTAAATCAGAAACCTTAAACACCAATAAACGACCTTCGTTGGTTACTGCTGCCAACCAGTCGTCCTCAAAGCTATTGAGCATTTTCGGCGGTAACACGCGCGCACCATTGGGCAAGGTAATTAAAGCTTTACCAGCTTTATTTTTTGCCTGCATGTCTTCGCCTTTGACCACAAAACCATAGCCGGCATCCGAGGCAATCACCATCAATTGCTCATCGCTTGGCATCAGCAAACATTCGAAGGTCGCGCCAGCCGGCGGAGCTAATCGCCCAGATAACGGCTCACCCTGACCGCGTGCGGCGGGTAAAGTGTGGGCCGGCAAGCAATAGCTGCGTCCGGTGCTATCTAGGAACACTACAAACTGATTCGAGCGCCCTTGCACAGCTTGTTTAAAGCCATCACCCGCTTTGTAAGATAAGCCGCTCGGATCGATATCGTGACCTTTGGCGCTACGCACCCAACCTTGCTCAGACATCACTACAGTGACTGGCTCAGTTGGCAGTAAATCAGTTTCTGATAAAGCTTTGGCTTCATCGCGCTCCACCAAAGGCGAGCGACGCTCATCGCCATAGGTTTTCGCATCAGCGATCAGTTCTTTACGCACCAAATTTTTCAGTTTAGTTTCACTACCAAGCAAGCCTTGCAACTGTGCTTGTTCTTTAGCCAGCTCATCTTGCTCGCCGCGAATTTTCATTTCTTCTAAGCGTGCTAACTGGCGTAAGCGTGTATCAAGAATGTAATCGGCTTGAATCTCAGTGATGCCAAAGCGCTGCATCAATACCGCTTTTGGATGTTCTTCAGTGCGGATGATTTCAATCACTTCATCCAGATTCAGAAAAGCAATCAATAAGCCTTCTAATAAATGCAGGCGTTTTTCCACCCGATCAAGGCGAAATTGCAGGCGTTTGCGCACCGTTTCCACGCGAAACACCAACCATTCCTGCAGCAGACTGCGTAAATCTTTAACTTGCGGACGACCATCGAGACCAATCACGTTAGTGTTGATCCGATAACTGGACTCTAAATCAGTGGTAGCAAATAAGTGCTGCATTAGCTCTGCTGGGTCAACACGATTGGAGCGCGGAACAATCACAATGCGGCACGGGTTTTCATGGTCTGATTCATCACGTAAGTCAGCTACCATCGGCAGCTTTTTCGCCTGCATTTGTGCAGCGATCTGCTCGATCACCTTCGCCCCAGAAACTTGGTGTGGCAATGCGGTAACCACTACATCACCATCATCAACACGGTAAATCGCGCGCATGCGCACAGAGCCACGGCCGGTTTGATAGATTTTTAGAATATCCGCGCGTGGCGTAATGATTTCTGCATCGGTTGGATAATCAGGGCCTTGAATGTGTTCACAAATGTCTTCCAAACTGGCTTTAGGCTGATCCAGCAACAGAACACAGGCTGCAGCGACTTCACGCAAGTTATGCGGTGGCACATCGGTGGCCATACCCACGGCAATCCCTGTGGTGCCATTAAGTAACAAGTTGGGTAAGCGTGCCGGCAACACCGCAGGCTCATTCATAGTACCGTCAAAGTTGGGTATCCAGTTTACCGTGCCTTGCCCCAGCTCAGTCAGCAACACTTCTGCATAACGGGCTAAACGTGCTTCGGTATAACGCATCGCCGCAAAGGATTTTGGATCATCCGGCGCACCCCAGTTGCCCTGCCCGTCGACTAACGGATAACGGTAGCTAAACGGCTGCGCCATCAGCACCATCGCTTCATAACAGGCACTGTCACCGTGCGGATGGAACTTACCTAGCACGTCACCAACCGTACGTGCCGATTTTTTATGCTTAGAGTCAGCGTCTAAACCCAGCTCACTCATGGCGTAGACAATGCGGCGCTGTACTGGCTTTAGACCATCACCAATATGTGGCAAAGCACGATCCATGATCACGTACATGGAGTAATTCAAATAGGCTTGCTCGGTAAACTCGGCCATCGAGCGGCGCTCAACGCCCTCAAGGCTTAAATCAACAAGTTGTGTCATGCATCGCCTCTATCGAATAATTGTGTAGTCAAAACAGCAGTCATTGGGGCTAAGCAGCGCATTAAACTTGCACCTCAGCCAAATCACCTTTGCTTTCTAGCCAAGCTTTACGGTCGCTGGCACGCTTTTTCGCCAACAGCATATCCATCAGTTCTTGCGTACCGTTGTAATCATCGAGGGTCAACTGCACTAAGCGACGGGTATTAGGGTCCATAGTGGTTTCACGCAACTGCGGTGGGTTCATTTCACCCAGACCTTTAAAGCGTGTCACCTGTGGTTTGCCACGCTTTTTCTCCGTTTGCAGACGCTCAAGAATACTATTGAGTTCATCCTCATCCAGCGCGTAATGCACCTCTTTACCGATATCTACGCGGTATAATGGCGGCATTGCAACATAGACATGCCCTGCTTCAATCAAGGGCCGGAAATGACGCATAAATAAAGCGCAAAGCAGTGTGGCAATGTGTAAACCATCGGAGTCGGCATCCGCCAAAATACAGATTTTCCCGTAGCGCAACTGGCTCATATCCGCCGACCCCGGATCCACCCCAATCGCCACAGCGATGTCGTGCACCTCTTGCGAGCCCAGCACCACGCTGCCATCCACTTCCCAGGTGTTAAGAATTTTGCCGCGCAGAGGCATAATCGCTTGAAACTCTTTATCGCGCGCTTGTTTAGCACTGCCGCCAGCCGAGTCTCCTTCCACTAAAAACAGCTCGCCGCGCATCGGATCTTGGCCGGCGCAATCAGCCAGTTTGCCCGGTAAGGCTGGCCCTTGGGTGATGCGTTTGCGCTCGACTTTGCGCCCCGCTTTTAAGCGTCGCCCCGCATGACTGATCGCCAGTTCAGCCAACTGCAAGCCCACTTCCGAGTTGGCATTGAGCCATAAGCTGAAGGCATCTTTGACTACGCCCGCCACAAAGCCTGCTGCAGTGCGTGAGGATAAGCGTTCTTTGGTTTGCCCTGAAAACTGTGGCTCCTGCATTTTCATGGACAAGACGAAGCTGATGCGCTCCCAAATATCTTCAGGCGCCAGTTTGACACCACGTGGCAGTAAATTACGAAACTCACAGAAATCGCGCAATGCGTCTAGCAAACCTTGGCGAAAACCATTAACGTGGGTGCCGCCTTGTGCAGTTGGAATCAAGTTGACATAGCTTTCTTGAATCAATTCACCGCCTTCCGGCAGCCACAGTACCGCCCAATCCACTCGCTCAGTTTTCGCGGCAAACTGCCCACAAAATGGCTCTTGCGGCAGGCTAATACACTCAGCCACCGCATCGGTTAGATAAGAGCGCAAGCCATCTTCATAAAACCAAGTGATTTGCTCATTGTTATTTTTATCTTCAAATCTAACCGTCAAACCCGGGCACAACACCGCCTTCGCTTTTAAAATATGCTTAAGACGACTGACTGAAAATTTATTGGTATCAAAATACTTGGGATCAGGCCAAAAACGAATACTGGTACCGCTATTGCGCTTACCAACGGTGCCAATCACCTCAAGTTCACTGGCTTTAAAGCCATCACGAAAGGTCATTTGGTGCTCTTGACCGTCACGCCGCACACGCACTTCTACTAACGTTGACAGTGCGTTGACTACAGAAATACCGACACCGTGCAAACCACCAGAAAACTCATAATTTTTACTGGAAAACTTACCACCGGCATGCAAACGGGTAAAAATTAACTCGACCCCAGGAATGCCTTCTTCTGGGTGAATATCGACCGGCATGCCACGTCCATCATCAATCACTTCAAGGGATTGATCGGTGTGCAAAATAACCTGAACATTGCGTGCATGCCCGGCCAGCGCCTCATCGACACTGTTATCAATCACTTCTTGGGCAAGATGGTTTGGGCGCGTGGTATCGGTGTACATTCCAGGGCGCTTACGCACCGGATCTAACCCAGATAGAACCTCAATGGCATCAGCGGTATAGGTCGAATTAGTCATGGGTAATGTAATTACTCAAAAGCAGAAAGATCGAGCTTTTGCAGGATTGAAGCATCAACACCAACAAAAGCAAACAATTCAGGAAAATGCTCAGCAAAACGCTGAAAACCGTGGTCACCGCCCTGTTCAACGTGCACAGAGCAACCGTGATAATACTGTTCAGCCAAACAGTAGTCTAGGGTTTCATCACCACTTTGCAGCCAGACACAAAAACGCTCAGGGTCATTTGGCGGTGCAACTTCTAATGCCGCCAGCCCGTGCAGATGCGACTCAGTAAGCTGCCAACGTTCGCCAGTGTAGAGGTTTTCTTGCTCAGCAAAAAAACCGTCAAACAAATGATGGGGGCGTACCGCTGGATTAATCAGCAAGGCTTTTAAATGATGCTGCTGCGCTAAGTAGGTCGCATAATAGCCACCCAAGGAGCTACCGATAAGCACCGGCTGCTCAAGTTGCTCGATGGCGGATTGCAACTGAGCCACAGCACGCTCTGGATGATGATGCAGCTCTGGTATCAACAACCGCTCATCAGGCAAGCCAAGTTGCAGCCAGGCTTGACGCAACTGCTGTGCTTTCAGCGAAGCGGGTGAACTATTAAAACCGTGGATGTAAACAACAGCTGGGCTATTACGCATAAAAAACTACACACTAAATATAGCGGATCAGCATACCACCATGTCGTAATCAGTGCGCAGCCGTCTTTAAACAGCACAGTATTTCCTGCGTGCGCACGCTTCAGTAGCCTTTAATGCTGTAATCAATTTCAAAATCAATGTCTTCAACCCGTGATATCGCCGTTTGCAGTTGACCATCATCATATAAGCGCAACCAACGATAGCCCGGCGCTTTATCGTCCACCGCAAAATTCTCGCTGTGCGGAGTAAACTGCACACAAGTCGAAGGCGCTGCCAACCAACGTATCCCATCAATTTGCTGATCAACTTCTTGGTGTACGTGTCCCCAAATCACCGCTTTGACATTATTATAACGACTGATAATCGACAGCATATCAGCCGCGTTATGTAGGCCAATTTTATCCATCCAACGGCTATGAATAGGTACGGGATGATGGTGCAAGCCAATTAGCACATGGCGCTCACCAGCACCGGCCAAAGCGTGCTCTAAAAGAGTCAATTGTTCTTTGCTTAATTCTCCATGCACTTGCTTGGCCACTGAAGAATCCAGTAATACGATACGCCACGCACCAATATCATAGATAGGCTCAAGCCAGTCAGTGCCTGCACATATATGTTGCAAAGCTAAACGCTCGTCGTGATTGCCGGCAAACCAGCGTTTGGGGGCATTTACAGTATTGAGCATTTCAGCGAAACGTTGGTAGGAGGCAACCGAGCCATCTTGAGAGATATCGCCCGTGCACAATAACAAATCAATGCTCGACTGCTCAGCGAGAACACCGCTAATGACTTGCTGCAAGCTATCATCGGTATCCATACCCAATAAACGGCCAGCTTCATCGGCAAACAGATGACTGTCTGACAACTGTACCAGCGTAACGTAGGGCGTTTTCTGCAAGGGCTCCATCAAACTGGCCCCTCTCCATTGATTTAGACCCGGCCAATTATGCGTACAGTTAGGCTATAGAGCAAATCAAACAAGAGGGCTCAGTTCACATTAAATAGAAATCACTTAGCTGCATAACAGTCGAAAATTGCGACTCTACTTGAAACTTCTTGCACCTTGCAGAGATTGAGCATGACCCGCCTGCAAAAATAGAGCCACCATTTTTTAAACGAAAAATGATCTTTTTAATGCGTAAAAAAGCCTGTAAACAGGCTTTAGGTTATTAAATGTAAAAGTGCGCACTTGTGCTGCTTCAGCCTGCATCGCCGTGCTGCAAGCATTGTTATGCGAGAGACCTCTCTTGAATATGTTAGCATTAACCACGGAAAAATCTTTTGATGCTACCCTGCTGACACCTTATCCGCCGCCGACATAGCTATGTCATTAACAGCCACAACTGACATGCGCAGCCAAAGTAAATAAACAATGAGTCACTGTATATTGCGCCAGCTCACAGTCTGCAGATATATTCATTTACTTAATATATGCTGCAAACTAGTGTTTTAATATGTTTATTCTAGCC
>JAAXZZ010000146.1 GCA_012719655.1 Gammaproteobacteria bacterium
GCCTGCGAGCGCTATAAAACCAACCCTGTTTCAGTATTTAACTTTCTCGAGGGCACACGTTTTACTCCAGAAAAACACCAACAACAGACCTCACCCTTTCCACACTTACTCAAGCCCAAAGCCGGCGGTATTGCCTTTGTGTTAGATGCGATGGGCGAACAATTACATGGCTTAGTCAACGTCACCATTTATTACCCAGCAGGTCGGCCTAAGCTGTGGGACTTACTCAGCGGACAAATTAAACGCATTGTCATGCGCATTCAGATCATACCCATACCCGAGCAGTTCTTAGGCAAAAGTTATGATCAAGACATGCAATACCGTACGCAATTCCAAGAATGGGTTAACCAACTTTGGCTACAAAAAGACCAAGAACTGGCTAACCTTATCCAAGCTGAACAACTACACAAAAGCCAGTAAATACTGCTCTGCCACCATAGTCGATAGCCCGTGACTGTTCGTCTGACGGTGATGCGCGCTATACTTAGCGCCCTTAAAAGCACATGCACTGCGCGTTAAGCCTGTTTTAGCGTATTCACTGCCTGCTCATCTACACCGAGTCTGCTGGTTACAAGCACTTGATGTTCCCGTCAAATTAGAGGAGCGTTTCATGACCGTTATTAAGCAAGATGATTTAATTCAAAGCGTTGCTGACGCCTTACAGTTTATTTCTTATTACCACCCGCTTGACTTTATTAAAGCCATGCACGAAGCCTATTTGCGTGAAGAGTCGCCATCCGCTAAAGATGCCATGGCGCAAATTCTGATCAACTCGCGCATGAGTGCAACCGGCCATCGCCCACTGTGCCAAGACACGGGGATCGTTACCATATTTGTTCGCGTTGGTATGGATGTGCGCTGGGATGGTGCGACTATGAGCCTCGACGACATGATCAACGAAGGTGTGCGTCGTGCTTATAACCTGCCAGAAAACGTTCTACGTGCGTCCATTTTGGCTGATCCAGCCGGTGCGCGTCGCAACACCAAAGACAATACCCCTGCGGTCATTCACTACTCGATCGTGCCAGGTAACACCGTTGAGATTGATGTCGCAGCCAAAGGCGGCGGCTCAGAAAACAAATCAAAAATGGCCATGCTCAATCCATCCGACTCAATCGTTGATTGGGTATTGAAAACTGTTCCAGAAATGGGTGCAGGCTGGTGCCCACCAGGTATGCTTGGTATTGGTATTGGCGGCACGGCTGAGAAAGCGGCAGTGATGGCGAAAGAAGTGCTGATGGAATCCATCGACATTCATGAGCTGCAAGCGCGCGGCCCGCAAAACCGCATCGAAGAAATGCGTTTAGAATTGTTCGAAAAGGTCAACCAACTGGGGATTGGCGCACAAGGTCTGGGCGGTTTAACCACGGTACTTGATGTGAAAATCATGGATTACCCAACCCACGCAGCTTCATTGCCGGTGTGTATGATTCCAAACTGCGCGGCAACACGCCACGCACATTTTGTCCTTGATGGCTCAGGCCCTGCTGTACTGGAAGCACCGTCGTTGGATGCCTATCCAGATATCGTCTGGGAAGCAGGCCCTTCTGCACGCCGTGTCAATCTCGATACCATCACGCCAGAAGAAGTGCAAAGCTGGAAGCCCGGTGAAACCATTTTGCTCAACGGTAAAATGCTCACTGGTCGCGATGCTGCGCACAAGCGTATGGTCGATATGCTCAACAAAGGCGAAGAACTACCGGTTGATCTTAAAGGTCGCTTTATTTACTACGTCGGCCCAGTTGATCCAGTGGGTGACGAAGTGGTGGGGCCTGCGGGTCCAACCACAGCAACACGGATGGATAAATTCACCCGCCAAATCCTTGAAGCCACTGGCTTGTTGGGTATGATCGGTAAATCTGAACGCGGACCAATCGCTATTGAAGCGATTAAAGACAATAAAGCTGTCTATCTGATGGCCGTTGGCGGCGCGGCTTACTTGGTTGCCCAAGCGATCAAAAAATCCCGCGTAGTGGCGTTTGCTGAACTGGGGATGGAAGCCATCTACGAGTTTGAGGTCAAAGACATGCCGGTCACTGTAGCGGTCGACACCTTAGGTGAGTCAGTGCATATTACTGGCCCTGCGCTGTGGCAAAAGAAAATCGCCGATAGCTTAGCAGTTGAGATTTAAGCATCGCTTAACCTCTGCGTTAATCTAACGCCTAGGCCGAGACTCAGTTCTCGGCCTTTTTATTTAATATCGCTGTCACTGCCGAGTGATACACAACCTGTATTACGGTATCCAGCTAAAACCAGTGAGCGTCTCGTGGCCAATCGTCGTTACAGTTGCATTGCTTTAAGCAACCCTAAGTCGCCAACCAATGTTGGCTCTATCATGCGTGCAGCAGGCTGCTATAGCGTCAACAGCGTGTTTTACACCGGCACGCGCTATGATCGCGCCAAAGATTTCATCACTGATACCAAGAAAGTTCATCAGGATGTGCCGCTGATTAATATTGATGACCTGCGCAAAATTTTACCCTTAGGTTGCACTCCGGTCGCTATCGAACTGGTTGAAGGCGCACGCTCTTTGCCGGAATACACCCATCCTGATCGCGCCTTATATATTTTCGGCCCAGAAGATGGCTCACTGGACAAAGACATTCGCGACTGGTGCGAAGATGTCGTTTATGTACCCACTAATGGCTGCATGAATTTAGCGGCCACGGTGAATGTGGTGCTGTATGACCGCTTGGCGAAAGGTTTAAATACACGTTCAGGACCGCTATTTAAATAGTGCTAGGCTTGCAGCATAGTTGAAAACAGCGGTGCGTCAGCGGTTTTACTTTAAAGCGCTACTGTTAAACGGTTACTTATATCTTTTGATGCTGTTAAAAATCTGCCATTGAACAGACAACAAAAAACGGCTTGAGCCAAGCGTTTTAACACCCTGCTCAAGCCGTTTGTTTATGCTGATAAATTATAGTTTGCGATGGAACTCAGCAATCTCTTCTTCAGCTTTCTCTTTGGTAATGCCGTAGCGCTCTTGCAGTTTACCGGCGAGATATTGACTGTGACCTTCAGCCACATCAATGTCATCATCAGTGAGCTTGCCCCACTGAGTTTTAACTTTACCTTTCAACTGCTTCCACTTACCTTCAAAAATGTCGCTATTCATAAA
>JAAXZZ010000008.1 GCA_012719655.1 Gammaproteobacteria bacterium
AGATAAACATGCGTTCAGCAAAGTCGGCTTCTGGTGCGCCTGGCACTTCGATGTGAATTAAAATCCATTGTTCGCTGCCGTTTAAAAACTGCACTTTAACCAGCTTATCCGCATAACGCCGTGGGTTTTTCGCCTTGCGGGTGATTTTTTGCAGTTCTTTATCGAGAAATTCAACCGGCTGCTGCCAGTCGATTAACCTCGCGATGTGCGGGTAGAGAAAATCCATAAAAGGCTGGAAGAAGACTTCCAGCGCGCCTTTCCATGGGCTGTCGTGATCTTCGGGCGTTGATTGGCCGTGCTTAGGTCGCCGCATAGTAACCTCCGTGTTACTGGGTGTGCTGCTAGGCAGTATAGACGGAGTTTAGAAATGTGAAAGTTGAGTGCTAGGTAGCGATACGGACCGCTAGAAGAGCACAAAAAAGCAATTCTCCGTGTGGCCCGCTGCGTTAAATCTGTTTTTCCCTCAACGAGACTTCCTGTCTCGATTCGGGCGCTACGCCATACATAGCTACGCTTGCCACAGACCTAACGCAGCGTGCTTTGAATATTGATATTGCTGGCAATAATTGCAGCTATTTGAGTACATAGTAAGTGGTGAATTACTGTCTCTACGAAGCCTTTAGGCTATGACGATCTCTATTTAGGCACTCGCGATAGAATGCTTCGCTGTGTTTGCAAAACTCGCCAGCGTCTCTGCGAGGCGCGCAGCGGCGTGGCAGTCCATGATTTAGCTGCACGCCTCAGTCCACAGGTTGCGAGCGAGACAGCGTTAATCACTATACCCAACTAAATCACGCAGCTGCTGCTTACTGAAAAAATCGCTATCAATTTTTAGTAGCTGATCCGCAGCCAGCGGAATAAAGACAAACCGGCGCTGGTCATTGCTTTGAAAATAATAGGCATTGTGCTTAGCACTCGGCCACAACTCCGCAGGGTACGGGTCGGCAAATTGTTGGGTAAATACCCTGACAGCCTGAGCATTGCAAAGGCTATGTGCAGCCAGATTAACCACCGCTTGGAAAAACGCCTCGCTGCTACAACTATTATCAATCACGGCCTCTTGGCTAAAAGCCAAATAATCCTTACCACGCTGGTTGCTGTACTTAAACACTAAGAAATCGCCACGGCCATTGGGCATGGCAATCACTTTTGGCTGAGCCGGCAGGCTGAAGGATAAACCAGCAAAGAGCACCGTCGGCTCTGGGTGATCGGGGCGTGAGTGTTGGCAGCCTGTGCCAAATATAAGCACCAGCAAGGCGGCTGCTGTAGCCATTAACCCTATTTTAATGCGATTTAATCCCATGGCCGTAAATCGACAATGGCAACCACCTCAGCGCTGGCCTTGTGCATTAACACCACCATGTCTTGGTTGTTAGCACGCAAAGGCAACCAAGCATCGGCGCGAGGATGTTGCGCGAGTAAAGCGTTAACATGTTCAGCCGTATTAAACTCAGAAAGCTTAGATAGCGCTAGCATACGTTGCGCAATAGCGTCTTTTTGAGTACTTAAGGGCTGATAGAGGTTGGGTCTTTGTGCAAGATCAGCACCGCCAAACACCGACTCCAGTATAAGATCATTGCGCTCATCGCTGTCGGCTGGGTTACTGGCGGCGACCCACTGCGGGCCGAATAATGAAGGCTGACGATAAGCTAAATCCGCTTGCTCCAACTTACGCTCATCAATATCCAACACGCGAACCAACTCAAAACGATCTACAGCAAACGACGAGCAATCGCGGGCATGGCCCGCTCCTACGGGGGTATGGCGGCGCGGGCGGGCCACCCGCGCTCCCGGTGGGGTGAGAGGCCGCTCCCTCGGCCTCTTCTCGCAGACAGCGCCCTTTCAGACACCGCCTGTTTAACGCATTTGGAAATATTCTTTATGGAAGTTGCGGGCTGGGCAGCCTAATTCCTGCATGCCGTTTTGCAAAGCATCGGCAAAACCTTGTGGACCACAAAACCAGACTTGGGTCTTAGCTGACTGCGCCTGTAACGCCTGCTCAGCAGATAAATGCCCCTGCTGATCGCTGTAATGTAGATGCAAGGTAATGCTGGGCAGCTGTGCGGCTAAGTTCTGTAATTGTTCTGCAAACAGCGCTTCTTGGGCATTGTTCACGCAGTAATACAGGGTGGCCTTCGTCGCGTGCTGCGGTGTGGCTTGCAAGGCTTGCAGCCAAGCAATAAAAGGCGTCACACCAATCCCCGCACCAATCCAAACTTGCTCGTCTTGACCACCCAGTTGCAGATCAAAACAACCATAAGGGCCTTCCACCGCCACAGAGCGCCCAGCCTCTAACTCTGTTTGCAAACGCGTGGTGTAATCACCCAACGCCTTAATCGCAAAGGTGACCTGACCATTACCTTGATCAGCACCGCACAGAGTAAAAGGATGCGCACCTTCAAAACGATCAAAGGTTAGAAAAGCAAACTGCCCCGGCTTGTGCGTCCAGCTTTTCGGTAACTGGCAAGTCACTTCTAATACTTCACCCTTGTGTTGTTTTACGCTTAAGACATGGCCTTGATAACGACGAGTACGACCAATCTGCCCAGTCAAGGCAATAAACGCCGCATACACACCCACAGCCGTAGATACCGCTAACAATAATCCAGCGGGTTCTGTCCACCAGCCCGCCGGCGCTAACACCACGCCATGGAACGCAATCACAACATAGATCACCGCCAATGCTTTATGGGCATAACGCCAGAGGTGATAAGGAAAACGCTGCCATAAGGTAATCACCAGCATGATGCCGAGTATCCACACCGAC
>JAAXZZ010000147.1 GCA_012719655.1 Gammaproteobacteria bacterium
CTAACGTTATGGTCTCTACGTTTATCAGCCTGTTTAGCGCGTTTTTTGGCAGAAGGGCTGTTGGCCACGTCGTACTCCTCGAAAACTTTTAGTTGAATGTATCAAAATAGGCCGCGAATGATGCAGCCAAACGAATAAATTGTCAAGTCGCTGTTTTTGAATAAACAAACAAACACCGCTTAAAGTGCGCAAATTTATTCGTTTAGCAAGTTAGCGCGCGTATTATACGCAGGCAAAAGCCATAATGCATGCTTTCTCTGCAACTTTTATAGCATCCACCGAGTCAAGCGACTAAACTTGTTGGCTGACTTTAGACGAGTGCACCATGAGCGACACTGTTGAAACACCAACAAAACTAAAAAACTCCAGCCTTCTACGCTCCAGTGCCGTGGTCAGCGTGATGACTTTGTTGTCGCGTATCTTAGGCATGGTGCGCGATATGGTGGTCGCCAGCTATTTTGGTTCAAGCGCCTCGGCTGACGCATTTTTCGTGGCTTTTAAAATTCCTAATTTTTTACGCCGCCTCTTTGCTGAAGGTGCCTTTGCGCAAGCTTTCGTTCCGGTGTTATCGGAGTACCGAGAAAAACGCTCCTTTGCCGATGTTAAACAGTTGGTTGATCGCACAGCCGGGATGCTGGGCTTGATACTCACGGCGTTAACCGCGCTGGGTGTGGTGATGTCGCCTTACCTGATTATGCTATTTGCTCCAGGCTTTCATGATGAGCCGAGCAAGATGCAGTTGGCCGGTGAATTGCTGCGCATTACTTTTCCTTATTTATTGCTGATTTCTTTAACTGCATTTTGTGGTGGCATTCTTAACAGCTACGGACGCTTTGCGGTGCCGGCTTTCACGCCCGTACTGTTGAATATGTCAATGATTGGCGCAACAGTGTTTTTGACCCCCTTCTTTACCGAGCCGGTGATGGCTTTAGCGTGGGGCGTATTTATTGCTGGTGTTGCGCAGCTGCTGTTTCAAATGCCGTTTTTGTGGAAGATGCGCTTATTGCCGCGCCCGCGCGTGGTTGCCAACGATCCGGGGGTTAAGCGCATTATGCTATTAATGTTGCCTGCGCTGTTTGGCGTCTCGGTCAGTCAAATCAACTTGTTACTCGATACCGTATTGGCCTCGTTTTTAAAGACCGGCAGTGTGTCATGGCTGTATTACGCTGATCGTTTATCAGAGTTACCGCTAGGGGCGTTTGGTATCGCCATCGGTACGGTCATTTTGCCAGCGCTGTCACGCCATCATTCCACAGAAAAACCAGAAGCGTTTTCTGCCACTATTGATTGGGCATTGCGCATGGTATTGCTGGTTGGTGTGCCGGCTGCTTTAGCTTTAGCGGTTTTGGCTGAGCCTTTGCTTGCGACGTTGTTTTTGTATGGCGCTATGACCAGTACGGATGTGATACAGGCCGCCGCTGCCTTGCAAGCCTATTCATTGGGTGTGTTGACCTTTATGCTCATTAAAGTGTTGGCGCCAGGTTTTTTTGCTCGCCAAGATTTAAAAACGCCGGTGCGCATCGCCATAATTTGTATGGTGGTTAATATGCTGCTTAACCTGATTTTAATTTGGCCGCTGCAGCATGTAGGATTAGCCTTAGCAACCTCGTTGGCAAGTATGCTCAATACGGGCTTGTTATTGCGCGGATTGTATCGTGCTGGAGTCTATAAGCCGGCACCGGGTTGGTGGTTGTTTGTTTTACGCTTGTTAGCGGCGTGTGCGGCGATGCTGGCCTTGGTGGTGTGGCTCAATGAACCCAGCAGTGAGTGGTTCGCTTGGGGCTGGCAGCGTCGGGTGTGGGAGGTTTAGTTGCTGGTTGTCGGTGGCGGGCTGGTATTTGTCGGTACTTTGTTTGCCACGGGTATTAGAATGCGTCATCTGCGTCATTAATTGGCTTAAAGATGCCCTTACAGCCTCGCTGTGGTTATAATCAGAGTCTTTTCTGGCAAGATATTAAATATGCAGTTGGTTCGCGGTTTGCACAATGTGCGTCCATCACATCATGGATGCGTGGCTACGATTGGTAATTTTGATGGTGTGCACCTCGGGCATCAGGCGATATTAGCGCGTCTGCGCAATACCGCTGCACGACTTAATCTGCCCAGTTGCGTGATTGTATTTGAACCACAGCCGCGAGAGTTTTTTAACCCTGAAACAGCTCCAGTACGTTTGACCCGGTTGCGCGATAAGCTGCAGTTGTTTGCCAAAGCAGGCATTGATCAAGTGCTGTGCATTGCTTTCAATAAAGGTTTTCGCCAGCTCAGTGCTGCTGAATTTGTAGAAAAAGTGTTAATTGAGGCGCTGGGTATTCAGCATTTACAAGTGGGCGATGATTTCCGTTTTGGTTGTGATCGCGCTGGTGATTTTGCTTTTTTGCAAGAAGCAGGGCAGCGTCTTAACTTTAGCGTAGAACCCACTGCAACCGTTGAGATTGACGGTCAGCGTATCAGTAGCACGCGCCTACGCTCAGCATTGGCTGAGGCCGATTTTGTTTTGGCGCGGCGTTTACTGGGACGGCCTTACACTATTGAAGGCCGAGTGATACAGGGTAAACAGCTGGGTCGCACCTTAAATGCGCCAACCGCTAATGTACAACTTAAGCGTCATCGTGCGCCTTTACATGGGGTGTACTTGGTGTCTGTGCAGTTAGCCAATGGCCGGCATCTGCCGGGAGTTGCTAATATAGGCACACGCCCAACCGTTGATACAACTGAGCAGGCGCATTTAGAAGTGCATCTGTTGGATTTTTCTGGCGATTTATACGGCCAACCTATAGCAGTAACTTTTCATAAGAAAATTCGTGATGAGCAGCGCTTTGAGTCTTTGTCTCAGTTACAACACGCCATTGCCGCTGATATCGCAAAAGCACAAACACTTTGGCAGCACTTTCACACCCTTTAATGAGTGACTTGGAACCAACATGACCGACTATAAAACGACGCTTAACCTGCCGAAAACGGCATTTCCGATGAAGGCAGGCCTCCCCACCCGTGAACCGCAAATGCTGGCGCACTGGGATAGCATTAACCTGTATCAGAAACTGCGTCAGATTGGCGAAGGTCGACCACGTTTTATTCTGCATGATGGTCCTCCGTATGCGAACGGCAGTATTCACATCGGTCATGCGGTGAATAAAGTCATTAAAGATATGATTGTCCGTAGTAAAACCTTGGCTGGTTTTGATGCGCCTTATGTGCCCGGCTGGGACTGCCACGGTTTGCCGATTGAGCACAAAGTTGAAGTGACTCACGGTAAAAACTTGCCCGCCGATAAAGTGCGTGAATTGTGCCGCGCTTATGCAACAGAGCAAATTGAAGGACAGAAAGCTGAGTTTATTCGCTTAGGTGTCGTAGGTGATTGGGAAAACCCCTATAAAACCATGGATTTTGCTAATGAAGCGGGCGAAGTCCGTGCCTTAGCGAAAATGGTTGAAGGCGGTTTTGTCTTTAAAGGTTTGAAACCAGTGAACTGGTGTTTTGATTGTGGCGCAGCCTTAGCTGAAGCTGAAGTTGAATACCAAGATAAGCGTTCAGAAGCCATTGATGTCGGTTTTAACAGTGCTGATTTGCCCAAGCTCGCACAGGCATTCTCTTTGCCAGAGCTGACTAAAAACGTGCAAATTGTGATCTGGACCACGACCCCATGGACCATTCCAGGTAACCAAGCGCTCAACGTGCACCCAGAAGCGGTGTATGCACTGGTCGATGTCGGCGATAAAATTTTGTTATTAGCCGACACCTTGGTTGAAGAAAGCCTTGCCCGCTATGGCTTGGCAGGCGAAGTGATTGCGCGCACCAATGGTGAAGCGCTAGAGCTCTTAGAGTTTCATCACCCATTTTATGAGCGTGTTGCTCCGGTTTACTTGGCTGATTACGTTGAGCTGGACGCCGGTACCGGTATCGTTCACTCTGCGCCTGCTTACGGTGAGGATGACTTCTACACCTGCAAACGCTACGGCATGAGCAATGATGACATCATTAGCCCAGTGCAAAGTAACGGTGTGTACGTGGCGGGTTTGCCGTTCTTTGGTGGCCAGTTTATTTGGAAAGCCAATGCTAATATCGTTGAGAAGCTGCAAGAGGTTGGCGCCTTACTCAAGCATCAAACCATTGAACACAGCTACATGCATTGCTGGCGACATAAAACGCCTCTGATTTATCGGGCCACCGCGCAGTGGTTTGTCGGCATGGATAAGCAGCCTGAGCAGGGTGCACCATTACGTGAGCGTGCTTTACAGGCGATTGAAGAAACAGAATTTACCCCAGCTTGGGGTAAAGCGCGACTGCACGGCATGATTGCCGGTCGTCCCGACTGGTGTATCTCGCGTCAACGTAACTGGGGCGTGCCGATTCCGTTCTTCTTGCATAAAGCCAGCGGTGAATTGCATCCGCGCACAGTTGAGCTGATGGAAGAGGTGGCGCAACGCATTGAGCAAGAAGGTATCGAAGCCTGGTTTAAGCTCGATGCAGCTGAGTTACTCGGTGCTGAAGCAGCTGACTACGATAAAGTGACCGATACTCTGGATGTTTGGTTTGATTCAGGTACTACGCATTGGCATGTCTTACGTGGCTCGCATCCGTTAGGACATGAGCAAGGCCCGCGTGCCGATTTGTACCTTGAAGGTTCGGATCAGCACCGTGGTTGGTTCCATTCCTCCCTGCTAACGGGTTGTGCCATTGATGGCCATGCACCGTATCGCGGTCTACTTACCCATGGTTTTACTGTGGATGAGAAAGGCCGCAAGATGTCGAAGTCGCTGGGTAACGTGGTTGCCCCACAAACTGTGACCAACAGTCTCGGTGCTGATATTCTGCGTCTCTGGGTTTCATCGGCGGATTACTCGGGTGAAATGGCTGTCTCCGATACCATTTTGCAGCGTAGCGCCGATGCGTACCGTCGTATTCGTAATACTGCGCGTTTCTTGCTGTCGAATTTGGACGGTTTTGATCCGGCCACAGACTGCGTACCTGCTGAGCAAATGATTGAGCTGGATCGTTGGGTGGTTGATGCGGCGGCACGTTTGCAGGATGAACTCACGCAAGCCTACGAAGAATACCGCTTCCATAATGTCTATCAAAAAGTACACAACTTCTGTGTGCAAGAGTTAGGTGGCTTTTATCTGGATATCATTAAAGATCGCCAGTACACCACCGGTGCTGACAGCTTGCCGCGCCGTTCTTGTCAGACCGCGCTGTATCATATTGCGGAAGCGCTGGTGCGCTGGATTGCACCGATCTTAGTGTTTACTGCCGATGAAATTTGGCAGCATCTTCCAGGTCAGCGCAACGAATCCGTGATTCTCAATACGTGGTATGAAGGCCTGTCACGTTTACCAGCTGAGAGCACATTAAGCAGTGCTTATTGGACTGAACTGATGACAGTCAAAGTGGCGGTGAACAAAGAACTGGAAAATCAACGTAACGCCAAAGTCATTGGCGGTAACTTGCAAGCACAAGTGACCTTGTATGCTGATACGGCGTTGGCGGAAAAGCTCAATCGCTTGGGTGATGAATTACGCTTTGTCTTGATTACCTCGACAGCACAAGTGGCTGATTTAGCCGCTGCACCTACTGATGCAGTGAGTACTGAGTTGCAAGGATTGAAGTTACAGATCAGTAAATCTGAAGAGCCGAAGTGTGCGCGTTGCTGGCACCACCGTGCTGACGTGGGTTCAGTGCCTGCGCATCCAGACGCCTGTGCCCGTTGCGCGGACAACCTCGATGGTGCCGGTGAAGTACGTCACTATGCGTAACCTGTTGCTCATCAAGAGGGGGAGCTGCACATGACTGCGCGCTTTGGCAAGCTGACATGGCTATGGCTGAGTATCTTAGTGATTGCTGCTGATCAGATTAGTAAACATTGGTTTGTCGCTAATTTTAATCTGTATGAACAGAGGGTGGTCATTGCCGATCTATTCAGCTGGACTTTAGCCTATAATCGTGGCGCAGCATTTAGCTTCTTAGCCAATGAAACAGGCTGGCAGCGCTGGTTTTTTGCAGTGATTGCTTTAGTTGTCAGCACGGTATTGCTGGTCTGGCTGAAACGTCTAAAAGCCAATGAAACGTGGTTGGCGATCGCTTTAGCTTTGGTGCTCGGCGGGGCTGTTGGTAATTTGTATGATCGCGTGGTCTTGGGTCACGTTGTTGATTTTATTTTAGTGCACTGGAAAACCCAATGGTATTTTCCAGCCTTTAATATTGCCGATAGCGCAATCACAGTGGGTGCGGTGATGCTGGCGCTTGATATGTTTCGCGGCAATAAAACAGCACATCACAGTACAACTGGAGCGCAGAACAATGAGTGAGCAACGTATTGGGCAAGGCAGTACAGTGACGCTACATTTTTCTTTGAAGTTTGAGAACGGCGAAGTGGTGGACAGTAACTTCGAGAAAGATCCAGCGCCTTTTACCATTGGTGATGGCAGCTTGTTGCCAGGTTTTGAACGTGTGTTGTTTGGTCTTAAAGGCAGTGATAAGCGCACCTTTGAAATACCGCCGGAACAAGGCTTTGGTACGCCCAACGAGCAAAACGTGCAGATTATGCCGCGCAGTCAGTTCGACAGTATGGAGCTTGATTACGGTGTGCTGGTGATCTTTAAAGATGCAGCAGGCGGCGAAATGCCAGGCGTGGTTAAAGCCTTTAATGATCAGCAGGTAACCATCGATTTTAATCATCCTTTGGCTGGCAAAGTCATTGTTTTTGATGTTGAAATTATTCAGGTGAAAAACAGCACCGTATAAGTGTAGAGGGCGGTATTGATGCGCATTAAACTAGCAAATCCACGCGGCTTTTGTGCCGGTGTTGATCGTGCGATTGAGATTGTGAACCGTGCGTTAGAAGTCTTCCAGCCGCCCATCTATGTGCGCCATGAAGTGGTACATAATAAGTTTGTAGTGGAAGACTTGCGCGAGCGTGGTGCGATCTTTGTTGAAGAGTTGGATCAGGTGCCTGACGATAATATCGTTATTTTCAGTGCCCACGGTGTTTCCAAAGCTGTGCGTGACGAAGCTGAGCGTCGCGGTTTGAAAGTGTTTGATGCCACCTGTCCGTTGGTGACGAAAGTGCATTTAGAAGTGGTGCGTTACAGTAATGAAGGCCGTGAGTGTGTATTGATTGGTCATGCTGGTCACCCTGAAGTTGAAGGCACTATGGGGCAGTATGATGAGCGTCATGGTGGCCACATTTACTTAGTAGAAAACGAGGCAGATGTAGCGACTTTGCAAGTGATAAGACCTGACCGCTTGGCTTTTGTTACACAAACAACCTTGTCGATGGATGACACCAGTCGCGTGATTGATGCTTTAAAAGAGCGCTTCCCTGCTATCAGTGGGCCGCGTAAAGATGATATTTGCTATGCCACACAAAACCGTCAAGACGCTGTTAAGCAACTAGCTGACGCTTGTGATGTGGTGTTGGTGGTCGGTAGCCCCAATAGCTCTAACTCCAATCGTCTGCGTGAACTCTCTGAACGGATGGGGACACCAGCCTACTTAATTGACGGTGCAGAAGATTTAAAAACTGAGTGGTTTTCTGAGTGTGCTGTGGTTGGCGTGACAGCCGGTGCTTCAGCGCCAGAAGTCTTAGTGCAGGGAGTTATTGAGCGTTTACGTAATTGGGGCGCGCAGATGACCGAAGAGCTTGAAGGGCGTCCCGAAAATGTAACTTTTTCAATGCCTAAAGAATTGCGTATGGTCGCGATTGATTAATCAGCGTAATAAAGTTTAAGGGCAAGGCGCTGTTGTAAGCTAATGTGTTCGCTGAGTCAGACTTATTGCCAAGCCGTCTGAGGTATTCAAGCGCTGATTGACTGGCCTATACTGTATTTTAATTGATGACGTGTTGCCTGCAGGTCTTGGGCAGTGATAACACAGCCGCCTATTGAGCGGCTTATGTTGAGGATTGACCGTGAAGAAAGTTGTAATCAGTGGTACAGGCCTATTTACACCAGCCCAAAGCATTTCCAATGATGAGTTGGTTGAGGCATTTAATACGTGGGCGCAGCAGTTTAATGCTGAGCACGCAGCAGAAATTGCCAGTGGCGCAATTGAAGCCAAGCCAGAGTCAAGCTCAGCCTTTATTGAAAAAGCGTCGGGTATTAAAAGTCGTTTCGTCATTGATAAGGCGGGGATCTTAGATCCACAACGCATGAAGCCAAATATCCCCGAGCGCTCCAACGATGAGTGGGGCATTCTCTGTGAAATGGCTATGGTTGCAGCAAAACAAGCATTGCAACGTGCCGGTCGTACTGCGGCTGACATTGATGGGGTGATTGTTGCTTGCTCAAACTTACAACGGGCTTACCCTGCTGTAGCCATTGAAGTGCAAGCGGCTTTGGGTATGCAAGGTTTTGCTTATGATATGAACGTTGCCGGTTCTTCAGCAACTTTTGGTATCCAAGCCGCAGTCAATGCAATTCAGGCCGGTCAGGCCCGCGCTATTTTGATGGTTAACCCTGAAATTTGCACAGGCCACCTCAACTTTACCGATCGTGACAGTCACTTTATCTTCGGTGATGCGTGCACTGCAGTGATTTTAGAGAGCGCAGAGCAGGCGGTTTCTGAGCATCAGTTTGAAGTGGTTAGCACTAAATTGGTTACTCAGTTCTCTAACAATATCCGCAACAACTTTGGCTTTTTAAACCGTTGTGCTGAAGAGGGGATCGGTGCGCCAGACAAGCTGTTTGTCCAAGAAGGCCGTAAGGTTTTCCGCGATGTGTGCC
>JAAXZZ010000148.1 GCA_012719655.1 Gammaproteobacteria bacterium
GTCTTTCTAAATTGAGCAACACAGGCTATTACAAGCGCCTGTGTTGCTTTAATCCAATTTACTGAGCAATGCCAAGCGCTTGCAGCATCTGCTGCAACTCAGCCGTTGGCTGGTTAATCCGCACCTGCAGATCAGGAATCTCGCGGCGTACTGGATAGTTTTTGCGCACTTGATCAAAGGCGGCACGACGCGTCATTGCGTCACCCTGCAGACTTAAACGAAAGGCTGCATCATCACTGCGTGGATCATAGACCGCGCGACAGATGACGCGCAGTGCTTCCTCAACGGGGATCTGCGCAGCAAGCTCTACGGCGACCAAGCTTTGTTCTGGAAACTCAATCACGGCGCTATCGGCCAGGGCAAAGTGCTGGCAAAACGCTTGATAAATCTGACAGGTACCACGAATTTTCCCGTCGAGGCTGTAACCGGCAATGTGTGCAGTGGCCATCTCGCACTGCTGCGCCAACTCAGCGTCGACCTGCGGCTCACCCTCCCAAACATCCAGCGCCACACGTAGATCCTGACGCTGCCTTAATAACTGCTTTAACGCCTGATTATCCACCACCGCGCCGCGACTGGCATTGATTAACCAACTGCCCTGCTGCAAGCCTTGCAGCTGCTCAGCACCAAGTAAGTGCAAGGTTGGATGCGCGCCCTGTTGAGTTAACGGCGTGTGCAAGCTGATCACATCACAGCGTTCTAAGACAGTGGCCAAATCAACATAATCACCGCCTTCAGCCTGCTGCCTCGGTGGATCACAGACTAAAACCTGCCAACCCAAACCACGTAATAGCTGGACCAAACGCTGTCCTACCTGTCCTGCCCCGACCACGCCATAACAGCGCTTAGACAGCTCAACGCCATCGCGCTCAGCCAAGGCCAGTAAAGTACCGAGCACATAATCCACGACACCACGGGCGTTACAACCGGGTGCACTGGCCCAGCCAATCCCTTGCTGAGTCAAATACTGCAGATCCAAATGATCCGTACCAATGGTGCAGGTGCCAACAAACTTAACCTGTGAGCCTGCCAATAACGCTTGGTCGACTTGCGTGACCGAGCGCACCAGCAATACCTCGGCATCGGCCAACACGGCACGGTCTAAACTGCGGCCGGCAACGCGGCGTAATTGCCCATGACGGGCAAACACCTCAAGCATAGGGATGTTCTCATCAGCCAGTATCCGCACCTGTGAATCCTCTTTAGAATTTGAGCCTTAAACTGTTAGGCGGCTGTCACAGATAATGGTAGCTACCTAACGATCATCACAATAGCGTAAACTATACGCGCTGCCAGCGTGTTTAACACTACTGCCCACGCATCAACTTATTACTCACTGTGCCCAACACTTCTACTGTATATGCTTTATTTCAGGCTGTTTTGTATGTCTACTGTTTCTCGCTACCAACGTGTCACTGTCGAATGGCGCGCCCTGCTCAATCTGGCAGTACCTATCATCATTGCTCAGTTAGCCAATACGGCAATGGGTTTTGTCGATACGGTAATGGCCGGCCGTGTCAGCCCTAATGATTTGGCAGCGGTGGCTTTAGGTAACTCGGTTTGGGTGCCTATTTTTCTGCTGATGAGCGGTATCTTACTCGCCACCACCGCTAAGGTTGCCCATGCTTTTGGCCGTGGCGCTGAGCTAGAAACCGGTTTTTTAGTTCGCCAGGCTTTATGGCTGGGCTTGGCATTGGGCTGCGTGCTGGGCGTGCTGTTATGGAATGCACAGCCACTGATGGAGTTAATGGGTGTTGATCCGATTCTGATTACCCCAGCAATGGGCTACTTGCGCGCAGTGGCCTGTGGTTTCCCTGCTGTGGCGGTATATTTGGTTTTTCGCTGTTATAGCGATGCGTTAGGTTTAACCCGCCCTAGCATGATCATTGGTATTTTAGGTTTGCTGTTAAACATTCCGCTTAACTACATTTTCATCAATGGCCACTTGGGCCTGCCTGCTATGGGTGGCGTCGGCTGTGGCTGGGCCACCGCACTGGTGATGGTGTTTATGATGATTGCCATGTTGGTCTGGGTACACTGGGCACCTCATTATAAATTCAGCCAGATTTTTGCACGCTTGCAATGGCCACAGTGGCCGGCGCAAAAAAGTTTACTGGCTCTTGGCTTACCAATTGGTATTTCAATTTTTGCTGAAGCCAGTTTGTTTTCAGTGATCGCACTGCTGATTGGTGGATTAGGCGCCACTGTGGTCGCAGGCCACCAAATTGCGCTCAATTTCAGCTCTTTAGTCTTTATGATCCCCTACTCGCTGGCCATGGCGACCACTGTGCGAGTTGGTCAAGCGCTGGGCGCTAAACGCCCACGTGATGCACGCTTTTCTGCCGGTGTAGCGATGGCAACAGGGCTGATCTGCGCCTGTGTATCAGCCAGTTACATGTTTTTATTGCGCGAACAGATTGCGCAAATTTATACCGCCGATGCAGCCGTGTTAGCTGTTGCCACCTCATTGATTATTTATTCAGCGATTTTCCAGTTCTCGGATGCCATTCAAGTGACCGCCGCCGGTGCCTTACGCGGTTATCAAGACACCCGCATCACCATGCTAATCACTTTATTTTCTTACTGGGGCGTAGGCTTGCCGATCGGCTACCTACTGGGGCTGTCCGATACCTTTGGCGCAGCGCAAGGTCCTGCTGGTCTGTGGCAGGGTTTGATTGTTGGTCTCAGCTGTGCAGCGCTCATGCTGGGTATACGCTTGCATAAAATCGCCCGCCGACATAATTACGCAGCCAACTAGCCCGACGCCACCAACGTCAAGGGCGTTGAGTTCCCTCGATTGCCCTGCATTACTTGAGCCGCAAAACAGGGTAAAAAAAATCAATTTAGGCGGCAAAAAACCTATTTTGCCACCCCTCAACCCGAGGCAAAATCGCGCAAAGCTATAAGGCATGCGGCTTTGCAAAAACAATCCACAAAGCCTGTGGATAACTCTGTGGGTAAGGTGCTTATAAAGTCCTTTGATCGCCACAATACGGGGCTTTGCTACAAACTGATGATTTTTTCACCAAATGAATATCTCATTTAAAATCAATAACTTACAAAGTCAAGAAGTAAATAACCGACAGCACATACAGCAAGTGGACGCATTTCACAAATCACTTGTATGAATGTGCACAACTTAGCAAGCCACTATCAAACAGCACACAAATTTCAAGAGCAAACAGGCACATTTTTGCAATTATTTTAGCCAGTTCTGGGTTGACAAATGCCACCGCACTGGCCAACCCAAGGGTGTGTATTTAACGAGTCTTTACTTGCACGACTTGAGGAGCGTCTGAGTAGGCCTGCCACTCTGGGCGGTACATCGACTCCACTTGCGCCGGCGGCACCACATAGCGCCCTGGGGTGACCGCGCGCGCTAAATACAGCAGATGCCTCACTTGTCTTTTCTGCACTGCCAGCGCAGCGACATAGCGGTCATCACGGTACTCTTGATGAACAATATCGGCGTTTTGCATGGCTTCTTGCCACTCACGTAAAGCACGGCTGGCTTGCGTTAAACTGGCGGAGCTTTGCGCAAGGTTTTGATTTTCAAGCTCTAAACCAGCCGGTAATAAATCCACCACCAAGGCATCTGGCACAGTTTCTGTCGCACGCACGGCTAAGTGCACCACAACTAAATCACCGCTGCGCAGCGTATTGATATTTAACAACTGGCCTTTAGTGTCCAAGTACTGACGTTCAATACTGAGTACATGACCACCGGCTGCTGGTGCTTGGCTTGGGTAACCACTGAGCTGTAAACGCTGGTACAGGTCTTTGCTGCTTGTGGTTGTCAGATTTAGGCCAGCCCGCAATTGCGGTTCATCCAAGAGCTGAAGACTATGATCGGCCGACAACGGAATGCTTTGCCCACTCGACTGCAACTCTGCTTGCCAGTTGCTATCGGCCGTGCGCAACTGCGCGCGGGCCGCCATAAACAGTGCATTGCGCTCCTGTGTCGATAACCAACTACGGCTGTTTAGCCTGTCAGCCAAAGCAAACATCCGCTTAACCTGCTCAGACTCAGCTAAATCATACTCTTGCAGCAAGGCCAAGATTTGCGCCTGATCACGTAAGTCACTGCCGTAATCAGCCATATATAACTCATCGCTGCGCTGTACATTTAAACCTGCATGCAAAGCTTGCTCAGCTTTTGGCACATCCCCCATCCACTGTAACGCTAAGGCTAAATGCACTAAAGGCAAGCCCGAACGTGCATCCTGACGGCGCTCAAACAAGCTGCGCAAAGCCCCCAAGGGTGCATTTTTGTCGCGCGCCAAGACAAAGCCGGCATAGGCTTGCACAGCAAAACGAGTGCTTTCTGGCGCTTGCGTGTAATCACTGTCAATTAAGTAGCCTTCTTGCAAATAACGTAGCAAGCGCTGTTGCGCGGATTTCAGTGCCGCAGGCGGCACAGCAAAGCCTTGCTCGCGGGCCCGCAATAAAAAGTCAGTGACATACACTGTCGGCCAATACTGCTCGGAGCCTTCTGCATTCCACATGGCAAAACTGCCGTTGTAGCGCTGCATCGCTAATAAACGCTCAATGCCTAACTCAATTTGCTGACGGCGATGCTCTGGCGTATCGCTGCTAACCCGTACACCATCAAGTTGCGCATCATTGATGTACAAGGATGCCAACAAACCACTGGTGGTTTGCTCTGAACAGCCATACGGATAGGCATCTAAGGCGCGCAGATGCTCAGCAATATTGAGCGGTGGCCGACTCGACACACTCAGCAGTGCTTGCAGACCACCGCGCTGATAGCCTGCTAAAGCTTCTGGCGGCAACTGCCAGTTTTGCTCAGCATTGATCACCGCTTGATAACTGCGACTTTGCGCAGGATAGGCTGGACGTACACCAAGGGTCCAACTGCGGGTTAACGGCGCTAAGGTTTCATCCGGCAGCTGCATGCCATCCACCTGCAGACGCAATTCACCGACGCCATAACCTGATAAGGCGCTGATCGGCAGATCAAGAATTTTGCGCTCTTTGGCCGCCAACTGCACTTGCCGGTGTTCTGTGCCATTGGCGATAGCCAGCAAACCATTGCTACTGAGTTGCACAGCAAGGTTCTGCGTCTGATCCGTCAGATTATGTAAATCCAACGCCACTTGACTGTGATCGCCACCGGCTAAAAAGCGCGGTGCTGACAACTCAGCCACTAAAGGTGCCGCCACTTCAATCGGTTGCTCAGCCATACCAAACTGATTATCGCTCCACGCTTGCGCCGTTAAACGTAAACGGCCATTAAAGTCGGGGATATCTAGAGTGATTTGTGCTTCCCCTTGCGCATCCAAGGTCACCACCTGACTTTGCAGCGCAACAATATTCACATTGGTTTGTGGACGCTTACCGCCAGCCGCTAAATCCGCATCACCACCAAACAACATGCGGGCTAAACGACCGTTACCTGCTTCAATCAATTGCCCGTACACATCAAACTGATCAACGCTGTAGCCTTTGCGGGCAAAAAAGGCGGCAAAAGGATCTGGCGCAGAAAAATTAGTGATGTTTAAAATCCCCACATCCACCGCCGACAACAGCACCTGTACGGGCTGCGCAGGCGCTTGTCCATCAGCCGCTTGTGCTTTGAGTTTAACGGTCAAAGGTTGCCCCGGTCGCATCCGCTCTGGTGCTTGCACGCTTAGCGCTAATTGCCGATCGCTACGCTGCAAAGGTAAATGCAGTAAACCGACGGCGCGTTTTGGGGTAATGTGCGCTTGGCGCTCACCGGGACGCACCACCAGTGCACTGATGTACAAATCATGACGCAACCAATCATTAGCAATAGGAATATCAACCGTAGTGCCTTCTTTCGGCACATTTAGTGGCTGCCACCAAAGCGGTCCTGCAGCCGACTCAACCAATACATAGCCACTACCCGCCGCCGGAGCATTGATGGTAACGCGCGCGGTCTCACCATTGGCGTAGGCTGGTTTATCCAGCGCTAATTTGACCTGATCAGGGCGTACAGCGCCACCTGCAGCATTATCTTGCTGCGCGTAACCGGCCCAAAAACTCAAGCGGCTGACCATTTTAGTGCGCGGATCCTCTACCTCAACACGGTAAGGTCCCCACTGCACTGGGAAGCTCACTTTAGCGCTAGCGCCCGCTTCGACATTGATCATTTGCTCACTGACCGTCAGCAGTTTTTTATTGTAGTGATTGCTCCAACCCGTATTATCAGAATAATTCCAATAGTAATCACGACGCTCGCGAATCAAACGTACCTTCAGTTGCTCGGCCGCTAGCTTCTCACCTTGCGCATTGGCCAAGACCAGTTCAAATTCTGCTTGACTGTCAGCCTCCACTTCTTCGCCTTGGAAAAGCCCACGAATACCCGGTAACTCAGGCGCTGGCCACACCGCTTGCACAACACGGCGGGTGACGGGACGACCGGCAGACTCCAAAATACTGGCCTGCACAATCAAATTCAGCGGTGATGTGCTTGCTGACCATTGGCTGTCAATTTTGATTTGGGCGCGCCCCTCTGCATCAAGGACCATTTCATCCAAATCAATCTCCTGCTTGAGCGCTTCATCATCGCTATCGAGACCAAACTGAAAGCCTGGCAAACTGCTAACTGCTTCGCGCAACGGCCGTACATAGAGCTGACCAGTGATGCGATTACCCGCCGCCGGTGCGCCATACAAATAACGCCCTTCCACTGCCACTTGCAATGCCGCTTGCGGTGTAATGGGTGTAGCTGCGGCCTGCAACTCAAGGGCCAGACGCTCAGGTAAAAAGTCTTCCACTAAAATATCGTAGACCTGCTCAATACCACCGCCTAAGTCGAGCAATAATTGCCAGCGCCCCGTCGGTGCATTGGCACCAATCGGTAGTTGATATTGATATAGACCTGTGTCATCGGCCTGCCAAACAAACTCACGACTGATTTGTTGATCAGGGCGGCGCACTGCAACTTTAATTGGTTGCGCCGCCACCTTCTGTCCATCGTCATCACGCAACAAGCCATTGAGTAATACAGTTTCACCCGGACGATAGAGATCGCGTGGACCAAAGACAAAAAACTGCAGCGACTGCCCGACTGGTCCGGTAATAGCAAACTCAGCTAAATCCAGACTGGCACTGTTTAACTGTAAAAAACTGCTGTACTGGCCATGCTGAGCGAGCAATAGATTGGCTTTATCGGTAATCGGCAACTGCGCATGGCCTTGTTTATCGGTTTTTCCCGTGGCTAAGACTTGACCTTTTTTATCTAAAATCTGCAGATCAATCGTCTCTAACGGCAAGCCAGTGGAGAGGGCTTGAGCAAACACATCCAGTTGCTGCTGAAAACGGTGTGCAGACAGTGCAATATCACTGACCGAAAACACTGTGGCCGGCTGGGAATAATTATAGCTACCGGCTTCACGCATCACCGCCAGATAAACGCCCGCCTCGTTCAGCGCTTTAATCGGCTTAATGGGCAGCTGTAGCGTTTCACGGGTATTGAGTGCGGGTTTTAGCTCAAAGCGTGCGCTATGAGCTAACTCAGCCAACTGAAGCAGCTCGCGTGCCTGCCACAACTCCAGGCTTTGGTTGCGTCCCCACTGTGCTAAAAACTCAGGTAAAGCGGTCGTTTTAATGCGAAAAAAATCAACATCAACATGCTCCACATTGAGCGCCAAAACCGGCAAGCCTTGGCTGAATTCAGCCGGCAATAACGAGCCGCGACTAGCAAAACCCACTGAAGGTTGTAAATTTCGAGTTTTAAGTCTGGCACTGAAGTCTTCACCAAGCGCGGTCTGGTTAAAAGCGAGCAAGCCCTTATCCACACTGATGATAAGGTCGCGCTGCGGTGGAATATGGCGCAAGCGTAACTCTAATAAGTCCTCACTCAACTCCCAAGCGCCATCGAGTTTGCCATTTTTACTGTCCACCGCATGGACTTTTTGGGCAAAATTTTGCCCTTCTTGCAGTGGCACAGAGAAGGTCAAGCTCAAGACGCTGGCACCGTTTTCTTCCAGCTCAGACAGATCTAAAACCTGCAATATTTGATCTTTATACTGTTGCGCTAAGACGGTGGGATCTTTAACTGCTGCGCTGCTGACAGTTTGAACGCTGTTGGCAACTGGCGGCGCTACTTGAGCGCTCTGCTGCTCACCTGAATCACAGGCTGCCAGGATTAAAACCATCAGTGTACTGAGAAGTCCATTGCGCCACATAAGCTGCTCCAACATAAGAAATAATAATCAGGTGCTACTATAAACGACAGTAAGCAGCAGTACCCAAGCATACAGTCGACAAAGTGCAAAGAAATATTCACCGCCCAACCCGTTATACACACAACCTGTGGATAACTGTGTGCATACTCTGTATAGCAAAGCCGCAAACAGCCTCTATTCGAGCATCTACAGTAA
>JAAXZZ010000149.1 GCA_012719655.1 Gammaproteobacteria bacterium
ACTATGACGCATGAGCAAACGCTGCCGCCACCACGCTGCGCGGATTGCCAAGGCATGATTCGCCCGGGTGTGGTCTGGTTTGGTGAGGCTTTGCCGCACGCGGAAATGGAAGCGGCGTTTACCGCTGCAGAACATTGCGATGTGTTGCTGTCGATCGGCACTTCAGGTGTGGTGCAACCGGCTGCGCAAATTCCGCAGTGGGCCTTACGCAGCGGTGCTTGGGTTGCGCATATCAATCGGCAAGCAGTGAGCTGTCAACATCCTCGCGAGCTGAGTTTAGTTGGCGCGGCAGGGCAGATTGTGCCCTTATTGCTACAGGGCTATAAGGCGCAAAACTAAAGCCAGCCGCCGCGTGCTGAGCAATGCGGCGGCTGGGTTTGCCGTTAATTGATGCCGCCAAAGTTTATATATTTAACGTCTAAGTACTCATCCAAGCCATATTTAGAGCCTTCGCGACCAAGGCCCGAGGCTTTTATCCCGCCAAAAGGTGCCACTTCGTTGGAGATGGCTCCGGTATTGACGCCCACCATGCCGTATTCCAAGGCTTCCGCAACACGGAAACAGCGACCAATATCACGGCTATAAAAATATGCAGCCAGTCCAAACTCGGTGTCATTGGCCCGTTGTATTGCCTGCTGCTCATCACTAAAACGCAGTAGTGCAGCGACCGGGCCAAAGGTTTCTTCGCGCGCCAACAACGCATTGTGTGGCACATTGGTGAGCACGCTAGGCTGGAAAAAAGTACCTTCAGTGACTTGGCCGCCGGTCTGTAAAGAGGCGCCCAAGCTGAGCGCGTCAGTAATATGGGCTTGCACTTTAGCCACAGCCGCTTGATCAATCAGTGGGCCAATAGTGACGCCCTCTGCACGGCCATCGCCGATGCGCAATTGTTGGACGGCTGCGGTAAAGCGCTGGGCAAAATCATCGTAAACCTCATCTTGCACATAGAAACGGTTAACGCAGACACAGGTTTGTCCGGCATTGCGAAACTTCGCTGTAATAGCGCCTGCGACAGCTGCATCTAAATCGGCATCAGCAAACACGATAAACGGCGCATTACCGCCTAACTCTAAAGAGACTTTTTTGATGTCGTGCGCGCATTGTTGCAGCAAATGGCGACCTACTTCGGTGGAGCCGGTAAAGGATAGCTTGCGCACCAATGGGTTGCTGGTGAGCGCGTCCCCAATTTCTTTAGCGCTACCGGTGATGACAGATAAAACCCCGGCTGGAACCCCGGCGCGCTGCGCCAACACCATCAATGCCAGCGCACTGAATGGCGTCGCTGAAGCCGGTTTGATCACCATCGTACAACCCGCCGCCAAAGCCGCAGCGGCTTTACGGGTGATCATTGCCGCAGGAAAGTTCCATGGGGTAATAGCGGCGCAGACCCCAACGGGCTGTTTAATCACCAGTAGACGCGAGCTGCTGCTAGGGCTGGGAATGCTATCGCCATAAGCACGTTTACCCTCTTCGGCAAACCACTCGATAAAAGAGGCGGCATAAGCAATCTCGCCCCGCGCCTCTGCGAGGGGTTTGCCTTGCTCAAGGGTCATTAATAGCGCTAAATCGTCTTGGTTTTCCAGAATCAGCTCAAACCAGCGTCGCAGGATCTGTCCGCGCTGGGCTGCGGTTTGCTCGCGCCACTGAGGTAGCGCTGCCTGTGCGCCGGCAATCGCCCGCTGCGTTTCTGCTGCGCCCATATTGGGCACAGAGCCGAGTAACTCAGCATTGGCAGGATTATGCACGGATACAGTGTGTTGAGAATCCGCTGCGCACCACTGGCCCGCGATAAAAGCCTGTTGGCGCAAAAGAGTAGGGTCGCTTAATAGCATAATGGCCTCCGGTTAACGGGGTAGGGATGGGTAAGTCGGTGTTTATTAAGCGGCCGTCATCGCTGAAATACAAGCATGGCTTAGAAAGCTTGGCAATCGCTGCGTGGGTCGTTACTCAGCGGCTGCTTAGGTCGTGATGTATGTTATGAATAACTAGGCGTATGACGTCAGTGAAAAATCTAGGGGATAAGGCGCGATAAGCCTTTTTAGCCGCTTAGCCTAGAACTAAATCATGTCATGCTAATCAGTAATGTGTGAAAATCACTTAAAGAATAAATGCGTCACTGCGTTATTTCTGCAGAAGGATCATCGCCAACCATGACAGCACACAACAGGCGCGCACTGGTATTGCTGAAAACGCTATTGGGCGTAGCGCTCTGTGCGCTGCTGCTTTTCGCCTGTCTGATTGGTTATGTCTGGTACTGCGCACAAGAACGCCCAGTGACGCCAGCGCCCGCCACCATTGTGCTCGGTGCGGCAGCTTGGGGTAATAAACCCTCACCGGTATTCAAAGAGCGCATTCGTCATGCTGTGCATTTGTATCAAAGTAATATCACACAAAAACTGATTTTCACTGGCGGAGCCTTGCGTGATGGCATTCCGAGCGAAGGTGAGGTGGGTGCGCGTTGGGCGATACGGCTTGGCGTCGCCCCTGAGGATACCGCCTATGAAGGCACCTCGCGTGACACATGGCACAACTTAAAAAATGCTCAGGTGATCTTGCAGCAACAGCAGATTGACTCGGTTATTTTAGTCAGCGATTACTTTCATCTGGCGCGCGCAGGAATTATGGCCCGCGATCTAGGCCTGCATGTGCAGTTGTCGCCCACACCCACTTCAAAATTTAATAATTCATCAGAGACCGATAAGCTCAAACTGTACGTCAAAGAAAGCTACTTTATTATCGGCTATCAACTGCATAAGTTATTTGAACCGAACTTCTATCAGGCTGAATTAACCGCAACAAAAGCCGCAAGCATCCCTAGTGTTTTATAAGAGCATCACCAGAGCACATATTAGCGCGCATTAGCATGGACGAACGTCGAGCAGATGCGTATCATTGCCGCCGCACGCACTCGTAGCTCAGCTGGATAGAGTATTGCCCCCCGAAGGCAGCACTCATTAGAAAGTTGGGCACACAGGGCAGTAATCAATAAGCAACAAAGTTTCATATACGCACCAGTAGCTCAGCTGGATAGAGTGTCGCCCTCCGAAGGCGAAGGCCGTGGGGTCGAATCCCGCCTGGTGCGCCATTTTTCGTTTAAAATCAATAGCTTAAGCCTTTCTCTCTTAGCCGCTCATTTTGCAGCTGAGCGCTGTTTTTCAACAATAATATTAATTTTGTGCCAGCTTCCGGATAGCACTCATGAGTACTGCCCTAGATCTTAAGAAATCAGTCGAAAAACCTCTGTGCCTTACCTGTGCCTTAATCGTGCCATAGTGTTTTTTTGCGTTTTCAAAATAGTCTGATTTTGATATCAGGTCTCGTTTGGGCACAAAGCGTTAATTTTGCTGATAAGTTTACAAGGAAGGCAACAAGATCCTGCTCGCATAGCCCAGAAATAGATGCGGATACGTCACCTGTCTTTTCGTCCAAAACGAAAACTTCTACCTGACAGGAGTTCTTTGAGTTGGTGGTTTACATCCTGCTAAATAAATTATTCACAACTAGGAAGATACCTACGTTTGTCGCGAGGCGATCTATCCTCTCTCAGTATGTACGCTGGATGAACTCACCATTGGTCATACCTCAACTTTAGTGACCGCTCAATGGTATGCTGCTGACCGTGCGCAAAAGCATATTCTACGGTCAGGATCGACATCCACCAGGAAATCGGCGTGGATATCAACTTCTGTGATCCACATAGCCCTTCGCAGCGCGGCACTAATGAAACCATTGAGGGTTTAAACAGGCAGTACTTAGCGAAGGTAGCAGTCATGTCGGTACATAGCTAAGAAGAACTGGGGGCTATAGTGTTTCGATTTCAAGTGTACAATCGAAGTCATGGGTGACGTAATGGGGAAGGCTATTGAAATGCAGCGTTATAGTTAGATTTGCATTTATTAGTCGTGTTGCACTCAACTCCTGCAGCAGCCCTCTCATATATATTAGATTCTACATCTACCAAGGGCTTAGTTTTTGTTTGTGTAGAAACATACATTTTATAAGAACCCCGACTCCTTGTTCAGCCAGCCCAGTTTTCCGAACACCCTCAAATGCGAAAAGCCGCTTAAGCGCAGCGTAAAACTCGACTTGAATTTGCCCGCTGCGCTCAATAGCTTCGATTAACTCTAACCACTGCGCTGTGTTGCGATATTGACGGCTCATACATCACCTCGTTTATTAAAACGGGTAAGCTATGGCATCAGAAAAGCGTTGGCTATGTGGGGTTGTTGCGCTTACCATGCAGTTGTCAGCTTTCAGTGGCACACTGTTCATATTTTGTAATTATCAGCGTGTCAATGGCCATTAAAATTGACACGCTGTCATAATCGTTCTTTAGGCCAACAACGCCATCAACTCAATGCAAATATGTCGGAATGCGTTATTGTTGGGGCGCTTTAACAACCTGTCAGCCTGAAGGCGCAAACTACAACTGATAGGCGCTTGCAAGTTGATCAAAGACCATCGCAGGCATAAGTATTCGCCTTACGATAATCCATGCTTCTTAGGTGTTATTAC
>JAAXZZ010000150.1 GCA_012719655.1 Gammaproteobacteria bacterium
AAACGAAAAAACCCGTTAAGCCTAAACTTAACGGGTTTTCGTAATATGGCGCAGTGGACGGGACTCGAACCCGCGACCCCCGGCGTGACAGGCCGGTATTCTAACCAACTGAACTACCACTGCGCATACTTTAAGGACAAGTGGTGGGTGATGACGGGATCGAACCGCCGACCCTCTGCTTGTAAGGCAGATGCTCTCCCAGCTGAGCTAATCACCCTTGTCTCTCGAAGTGGTGCGTATATTAGACATCACAACGTCACTTGGCAAGCATAACTGCATCGATTCACAGAGTAACTTAAGCGATTTGGCTATTTATTGTTCAGATGGGCGCATAATGAGCAATAACAAGCGCTAAAAGCGAATCTCGTAAGAGGCTTTAAGCCACCTCTCTGATGCAACACTACAAGCCATAGCGGGCTGATTCACCTCACGGTCATCCGCCACTTTTGTGAAACGCAAACTGCAGCACCAGAAAGGTCAGCCCAATTAACCCTACGCCGAGTATCCGCCAAAGCCGCTGCGTTTTTTTCTTCGCTACTTGGGCACGTGCAGCTGCACCCGCCGCCATCGCCATGGCGGCATGATCAGCCGCCACATAAGAAACCGGACTGACAGCTGAGGACGGGCCATACCAATCAATCAACACCGGCTCACCGCCGACACTGAACAGATGATTTTTATCAATGCCCTGCAGCACTTTATAGAGAAGGTCGGCCAGAGCTTGATCTGCGTTGCCGGCCAACTGTTCAGCCGCTTGCGCTAGCGCCAGTTGACGCTCAGCCACCGGATTTTTTTGCACTAAAGCCGCGCTTACGCAACTCCTCCAGTAGCAATTCAACATGCTCGCCCTGAATCTCAATCACACCCTCTTTTAGCGCACCACCGCAACCGCAACGTTTCTTTAAAGCGGCGGTTAGCGTTTTTAATTCATCCAGAGTCAGGCACAAACCTTGAATAGTAGTAACCGTTTTGCCGCCACGACCTTTGCTTTCACGTCGTACGCGCGCGATACCATCACCACTATTAACAGGGCCTGCAGCACACACGCATTGCGCTTGCGGCTTTGCACAATCAGGGCAATGACGACCGTTATCGGTTGAATAGACCAAACCACTTAACGCAGAAAAAGATGACGCATTTTTCACGGAGCATATTCCTCATAAACTCAAGTTGCAGGCTCTGCTAATTGGCGGGCATGGCCCGCTCCTACAACCAGCGACGCACCTGACTCATATAGCGACGGTAATCATCACCAAAATGCTCAACCAGCACACTTTCTTCATGTCGAATCACACCAACCGTCATTGCCACAATCACCACGGGTAAAAACAACCACGGCCATACATCCGCCATCAACAAGGCGATACCGATATACAACAAAGTATCCGCGATATAGATAGGGTTGCGCGTGACACGAAACGGCCCTTCGGTCAGCAATTGCTGCGGTTTGCCATAAGGATTGAGGGTGGTTTTGCGCCAGAGCATCAGCCATGCAGTCCAGAGCATTAACACCATGCCGGCGTCAATCGCGCCCCAACCCAAAAACCACGTCCACGGATTGCTCGCCAGCGGCAAGGGCCAGACACTGCCAAGTCCCCACGCCAGCAATAGAAAGGCCGCGTACAACACTGGCGGTGGAATAATATAAAAAGCTTTACGCATGGGATCCACCTTAAAAGTGCAATGTATGCGCGCTAGTTTACCCTGTCAGTCGGCACTCTGCATTTGTATAAATAGAATTCTTATCTGCACAAACACGCCTTCGACGCGAAATTGCCGACTGTTTGTTTAAATCACTGGTGCAAAATAGCTAGGGCGCGCGGGCGCTTGCGGCTTATACAGCAACGACCCACAGGCTGTGAGCCAGGCACCGTTTAAAACCCAGCAATGTGCAAATAACGACTGGTAATTTGCTCGCCCCAAATCAGCGCAAGCCAACCTGCGGCAGCAAGGTACGGGCCAAAAGGTATTGGCTTATTGTAGCCATTACGCTGTAAACGCAGAATGATAATGCCGATCACAGCGCCAAGCACTGAAGACAATAAAATTGTCAGCGGTAACACTTGCCAGCCGCCCCAGGCGCCGATTAATGCCAGCAGCTTAAAGTCGCCGTAACCCATACCTTCTTTACCCGTGATCAGCTTAAACAGCCAAAAGATCGACCATAAGCTCATATAACCAATGACCGCGCCCCATAAAGCATCGGACAAACTGGTGAAGAAGCCAAAGCTATTAAGGATCAAACCCAGCCACAGCAATGGCAGCACTAAAACATCTGGAAGAATTTGGTGATCAGCATCAATCAAACTCATGGAGAGCAAGCCCCAGGTCAACACCAGCATCGCCAAAGCCTCCCAACTGACGCCAAACTGCCAAGCAATTACTGCAGAAAAAAGACCACAAGCCAGCTCAACCAGCGGATAACGAATACTAATCGCTTTTTTACAGCCGGAACATTTACCACGTAACAATAACCAGCTCACCAGTGGAATATTTTCCCAAGGTTTAATCTCATGACCACAGTGTGGGCAACTTGAGTTCGGCAAAATCAGATTAAAAGGCTCGGCATCAGCCTGCTCTGGAAGATCCAGCACTTCGCGTGCTTGCATACGCCAGTCACGCATCAGCATCTTCGGCAAACGATAAATCACGACATTTAAAAAACTACCAATCAACAAACCCACAAAGCCAACGCACACTGCAAATACGGCAAGGTTATTTGTCCAAAAATTCAGAATATCCATACACACACCGTTTAAAAGTTAAACACTCAAGCCACGCATCCCATGAGCCATCCATCCAGATAGCAGAAAACAATAACGGGGCAGTTTTGGCTGCCCCGTTTTAAACTCACCAGATCATCAATACAACTAAACTTAAACCCCCGCACCCAGCTGGAAGATCGGCAGGTACATCGCAATAAGCAAGCCACGAATTAACACGCCGAGCACCGACATAATCAACGGCTCCATCAAAGCGGTTAAGCTATCAACGGCATTATCCACTTCTGCTTCATAGTGCAAGGCCACTTTTTCCAGCATGTCATCCAAAGCACCCGACTCCTCCCCAATTGCCGTCATCTGCAGTGCCATCGAAGGAAACACATTGGTACTGCGCATCGAGAAGTTCAGCTGCATACCACTGGACACATCGGACTTGATTTTCATCACGGCATTTTTAAACACCACGTTACCGGTGGCACCCGCCACCGAATCCAGCGCATCAACTAAAGGCACACCGGCAGCGAAAGTGGTGGCCAAGGTACGGCCAAAACGCGCTACCGAGGATTTATAAATAATATCGCCCACCACGGGTGCTTTAAGCAAAGCCCGATCCACATTGTCGCGAAACTTTTCCGAGGTTCGATGCACATGTTTGAAAATAAAAGCAGCGGTCACAGCAACCAACACGATCACCCAGCCATCACTTTGGATGTATTCAGAAATACCAATCACAAACAAAGTAAAAGCCGGTAACTCAGCACCAAAACTTGAAAACACCTCTTGGAACTGCGGCACCACTTTTATCAACAAAATAGCAGAAACAATAATCGCAACAGCAACAACCGCCATCGGATAGTTCATGGCTTTTTTGATTTTAGCTTTCAGTGCTTCCGTTTTTTCTTTATAGGTGGCCACCCGATCCAGCAAAGTTTCCAGCGCACCAGCCTGCTCACCGGATTCAACCAAGTTGCAATACAGGTCATCAAAATACTGCGGATGCTTGCGCAAGGACACAGCAAAACTATTACCACCAGCCACATCCTGTTTAATGGCATCGACCAATTTACGCATATTCGGGTTATCCAAACCCTCCGCAATAATATCGAACGACTGCAGTAACGGCACACCGGCTTTCATCATGGTGGACATTTGCCGGGTAAAAATCGCAATGTCCATTGGCTTGATTTTTTTACCGGCACTGAATAACTGCATGCCTTGTTTGCGTACTTTAGTCGGGTTAATGCCCTGTTTACGCAACTGCGCTTTAACTAAGGCTGCGTCCTGCCCAGCCATTTGCCCAGACATAGTTGCGCCTTGGCGGTTTTTGCCTTCCCATTTATACATACTGGTTTTTGCTGATTTCGCCGCCATGGTTTAATCCTTAGTTACACGGTTAACTTCTGCGAGACTGGTTACGCCTTGAATAACTTTAAGCAATCCCGATGTTCTCAGGCTATTAAAGCCGTCTTTGCGCATCTGTGTATCAATATCAAGCGAATTGCCGTCCTCCATGATAATCCTTTGTAGCGCTGGCGTGCTTTTAACCACTTCATATATTCCGACACGGCCTTTGTAACCACCGTTACAATTGTCACAGCCTTTTGGCCCGTACACTTTAAAGGTGCCGATTTGTTCTGGCTTAAAGCCTTCTTTGAGCAGCACCTCATCAGGCACTTTAATTTCTTCTTTGCACGCGCACAGTTTACGCGCCAAACGCTGCGCAATAATCAAGTTCACCGAGGTGGCCAAGTTAAACGCCGCCACTCCCATATTACGTAAACGGGTCAGAGTTTCGGCGGCGCTGTTGGTGTGCAGCGTCGACATCACCATGTGCCCGGTTTGCGCAGCCTTAATGGCAATTTCAGCGGTCTCCAGGTCACGAATCTCACCGACCATGATCACATCAGGGTCTTGCCGCAAGAAGGCGCGCAGCGCTGTGGTAAAGTCCATCCCCTGCTTAGGGTTAACGTTAACTTGGTTAATCCCTTCCAGGTTAATTTCCACCGGGTCTTCCGCGGTGGAAATATTGACATCAATGGTATTAAGGATATTTAAACCCGTATACAAAGAAACCGTCTTACCTGAACCGGTCGGCCCAGTGACCAAAATCATCCCTTGCGGCTGCTTCAGCGCATCGAGATACAACTGTTTTTGATCCTCTTCGTATCCCAGCGCGTCAATACCCATTTTCGCGCTGCTGGAATCGAGAATTCGCATCACGATTTTCTCGCCCCATAAGGTCGGCAAGGTATTAACACGAAAGTCGATGGACTTATTAGCAGATACTTTTAACTTGATGCGGCCGTCTTGCGGTTTACGCCGCTCGGAAATATCCATACTGGCCATAACTTTCAAACGCGCAGAAATACGATCACGCAGTTGAATCGGCGGCTTGGCCACCTCATGCAAAACACCGTCGGTACGAAAACGCACACGGTACATTTTCTCGTAGGGCTCAAAGTGAAAATCAGACGAACCGCCTTTAATGGCATCAAGGAGCATTTTGTTAACGAAACGTACCACCGGCGTCTCATCGGCCTCATCATTCTGCGCTGGACCTTTCGCTTCAGTGTTTTCTAAATCAAGGCCATCCAGCTCAACGTCATCCATACCATCTAAACCGCCGGTCGCAGATTCATACAGTTTGTCAAGGGCTTGACCAAGCTTGTCATCCTCAACCAAGAGCGGCTCAACGGTCATGCCCGAACTGAACTGAATATCCGTAACGGCTTGGTGATTACCAGGATCAGAGATGGCGATATACAGCTTATTAGCACGCTTATATAAAGGTAGCGCACGGTGCTGACGCGCCAGCTTCTCGGTCACCAACTCTTTAGGGAAAACCTCGGGATTAATAGCGGCTAAATCAAAATACGCCACACCAAACTGATCAGCAGCGATCTCCATTAAGGTGCGGCTTTTGACTAATTTGTTTTGTACTAACCACGTGACTAAGGGCGTTTGGTTGCGCTTGGCTTGCTGTACCGCATCTTGCGCCTTCTGTTCTTCGAGCAAGCCGGCCTCGACCACCTGCCGAGCCAAACCGATTAAATTGACACTCGTGTTCATGCATTTTGTCCTGAGCACATTGTTATTGGCATAATGCCGCTACTTATAGCCTAGAACAGCCCCCGCTGCCAAACCCTGCGCGCATTTTTCTCCAGAGTCTTGACCTAGGCCCATAATCAGGCCAATTCCACGCAACAAAAACAAATCACCACCACGCAGCCACAACTGACAAAAAACGTCACTTCCTAACAAGCCCCGACAACTTGTGCGGTTTAATTGTATGAACGGGCCATGCCCGCGGTTCATCTATTCTTACAACAGCAAACCATCAGTTTAAAGAACAGATTCAATCTAAAAGCCCGCCACCACTGGCCTACAGCCTGCTCACCGCAATCCATCACAACCGATTTTTACAGCCCAAGCCAAACTTGGCACAGCCGTTGCAATTATCCCTATAGGTCACAAGGCCTTTTCATAAAACACAACGGAGCTTCAAACATGAAAGCACAAATGCAAAAGGGTTTTACTCTTATTGAATTAATGATCGTCGTGGCGATTATTGGTATTTTGGCGGCGGTGGCGTTGCCTGCATATCAGGATTACACGATTCGCGCAAAAATCAGTGAATGCGCTGGAGTTGTTGCAGCATGCAAAACCTCAGTATCGGAATACTATGCTTCTGAAAATGCGCTGCCTACAAACAGTGCTGCTGCTGGATGCGCAACTACTACAACACAATACTGTGGCGCTCCATCGGTTGCAAATGGCATTATTACTGTAGCAACTGATGCGTCAGTAGGTATTGCAAGTTGTAACTTAGTACTAACACCGACAGCTACAGCAAATGGCTGGTCAGGTTCAACCACTTGTAACACAAAATATGTTCCTGCGAACTTCCGCTAAGTCAGCATGTTAAATATAGATACACTCATTATAATAATGAGTGTATCTATGAG
>JAAXZZ010000151.1 GCA_012719655.1 Gammaproteobacteria bacterium
CTAATGAACTAAGTGACAACCGTTGGGGTGTTTTTTCCTTGCGGATGGCGCTGTGGTTACAAAATAAAGAGTGGCAACACAAGCGCACTGCGCGCGGTTCACGCCAAGGTGCGGCAACCTTAGAGAACTGGTTATTGCAGTTTTTAAAAGATGAAGCACAAGCTTTGCAAGTGCATCGCTATATGCGTCAACCGGAAGATTTAGCTGAGCAAACACCGCGTATTGAGCGTTTATTAGCGTGGCTGCAAACGGCCCGTCAGTTGACTGATCTGGTCGATAGTGACCGTTTGTTTGGAAGTTTGCGTGAGTTGCATGCTTTGGCTTTACAGCCTTTAGATGCAGAGTTGTTGGTGTTGCGTCGGGAGCATTTAGGTTCTGTGCTCACGCTCAATGCTTGGAAACAATTAGTGCGTTAAGCTTTGCCGATACATGCATGCTGCCTGTTTGCAGGACAGCGTGCATAGCGTGCTTTAAGCGTTAGATAGGAATAACTTATGTCATCCAATGTCTCTACCGCAGCTGATCGTTTGCTGGATTTAAATGGCGTATTGGCTGAGTTAGTCAAGCAAGGACGTATTGATCAAAATACTGCAGAGCATTGTTTAGCAGCGCGCCGGGGTGATGCGGCCACTGTGCACATGCACCCGCTGGAATACATTGCCAGCCAGCAATTGGATGACCAAATGCGGCCAGGACGTAAACTGGATCTGGAGACCTTAACGGTTTGGCTTGCAGAGTGGGCCGGGCAGCCGTATTTACGTATTGATCCGTTGAAAATTGATGTCGCTGCAATCACGCCATTGATGTCCTATGCCTTTGCTCAGCGCCACAAGATTATTGGCGTAGCAGTCAATAGCGAAAGCGTTACCATTGCCAGTGCGCAGCCTTTTGTCCGCAGTTGGGAAGCTAATTTAGCCCATGTATTGCGTCGCCCAATCAAGCGCGTGGTGGCCAATCCTGCGGATATTCAGCGCTTTACCACTGAGTTTTATCGTTTGGCTCGTTCAGTCAGCGGTGCTGCAACAGGCGATCAGTTCGTCAGCGGTGTGGGCAACTTTGAGCAGTTACTCAATTTAGGATCAAGCGATCAAGAGCCTGACGCCAACGATGCGCATATTGTCAATATCGTTGATTGGTTGTTTCAGTATGCGTTCCAGCAGCGTGCCAGTGATATTCATATTGAGCCGCGACGCGAGCAGGGTTCAGTGCGTTTTCGTATTGACGGTGTGCTACATACGGTCTACCAGTTTCCGGCGCAAGTGACGATGGCGGTGGTCAGTCGCTTAAAGTCATTAGGGCGGATGAATGTTGCCGAGAAACGTAAGCCGCAAGACGGTCGCGTGAAAACCAAAACTCCAGATGGTAATGAAGTGGAGCTACGTCTCTCTACGATGCCAACGGCTTTTGGTGAAAAGCTAGTGATGCGTATTTTTGATCCTGAAGTGTTATTAAAAAGCTTCGATCAATTGGGTTTTTCTGGTGATGATTTGCAGCGCTGGCGCAGCATGACTTGCCAGCCTAATGGCATTATTTTAGTCACTGGGCCAACCGGTTCAGGTAAAACCACCACGCTCTATACCACGCTCAAACAGCTGGCCACTGAAGAAGTGAATGTCTGCACCATTGAAGATCCAATCGAGATGATTGAACCGACCTTTAATCAGATGCAAGTGCAGCACAATATTGATTTAACCTTTGCCAGTGGTATTCGCGCTTTGATGCGTCAAGATCCAGATATCATCATGATCGGCGAAATTCGTGATTTAGAAACCGCAGAAATGGCGATTCAGGCGGCATTAACCGGGCATTTGGTGCTGTCAACCTTGCACACCAATGATGCACCCAGCGCTATTACCCGACTCCTTGAGCTGGGTGTGCCTTACTATTTGCTCAAAGCAACTTTATTGGGTGTGATGGCGCAACGTTTAGTACGTACGTTGTGCCCGCATTGCAAAGCACCGGTTGCAATTGCTGAGGATGATTGGAATACGCTCACTCAGCCCTGGAGTGCGCCATTGCCTAAAGGCGCGCAGCAAGCAGTGGGCTGCTTGGAGTGTCGTGATACGGGGTATCGCGGCCGTGCTGGTGTGTATGAAATCATGCTGCTCAATGATGCAATTAAGCCGTTGATTATGGCCGATACCGATTTGGTTAAATTAAAAAATCAAGCTTACCGTGATGGTATGCGTAGTTTGCGCTTATCGGGTGCGCAAAAAATCGCTGCAGGGCTAACAACGATGGAAGAAATTCTTCGGGTAACGCCACAAAGCCAGCAAAAATAACTTAAGCCATACGTCTGCACGCGCCTTATACTCGATACTTAATTTTACTGCTGACACGGAGTTTTTCATGGATATTGGATTGGTGTTATTACTGTTTGTTGCTCTGATTGTTGTTGTAATCTTCATGGGCTTTAAAGTGGTACCGCAAGGTTATGAGTGGACGGTTGAGCGTTTTGGTCGTTATACCGGCACTTTAAAACCAGGTTTAAACATTATTGTACCGGTGATGGATACCATTGGTCGTAAGCTCAGCGTGATGGAGCGCGTGCTCGATATTCCTGCACAAGAAGCCATCAGCGCTGATAACGCCATTGTGCGTATTGATGCGGTGTGTTTTTTCCAGGTTGTTAACACGGCGCAGGCTGCTTATGAGGTCAGTGATCTGGAGTACGCCATTTTAAACTTGGTAGTGACCAATATTCGTACCGTACTTGGCTCGATGGAGCTCGATCAGATGCTCAGTCAGCGGGATCTAATCAATGAGCGTTTATTACATACTGTTGATCAGGCCACCGCACCTTGGGGTGTGAAGGTGACTCGTATTGAAATTAAAGATATTACTCCGCCGGCTGACTTAGTTGCGGCCATGGCCAGTCAGATGAAAGCTGAGCGTTTAAAGCGTGCCTCAATTTTAGAAGCAGAAGGTCGTCGCCAGGCAGATATTTTAACTGCAGAAGGTGAAAAGCAATCGCAAATCCTCAAAGCAGAAGGCAAGCGTGAAGCGGCCTTTCTTGAGGCGCAAGCCCGTGAGCGTGCCGCCCAAGCTGAAGCCGAAGCCACGCGTATGGTGTCTGAAGCTATTAGCAGTGGTAGCGTGCAAGCGGTGAATTACTTTGTCGCGCAAAAATACATTGATGCTTTGGGACACATCGCTTCAGCTGACAATAGTAAAATTATTTTGATGCCTCTTGAAGCCTCGCAGGTGATTGGCTCTATTGGTGGTATCAGTGAGATTGTTAAGGCCTCTTTCGATGGTAAAAAGGCATGAGCGAGTACTTACAAAATTTAGCCGTTTGGGATTGGCTGGCTTTTGCAGCGCTCCTTTTGATTGTTGAGGTGTTTGGTACAGCAGGCTATTTTTTGTGGTTCGGCACAGCCGCAGCAATCGTTGGGCTCTTGCTTTTGGCCTTTCCTGAGCTTGCTTGGGTGTGGCAGTTTACCTTGTTTGCTTTATTGTCTTTGGTTATTGCTTGGATTTGGTGGCGGCGTTTACGCCGACAGCCTGCGGTAGCACCCAGGCTGAATCGACCTGGTAGTCAATTGCTAGGCTGCGAGTATGTGCTGCATGAAGCAATCAGTGCTGGACGCGGGAAAATTAAAGTCGGTGACAGTTACTGGTTGGTCAGTGGTCCTGATTTGGCCGCAGGCAAGCGCATTAAAGTGATTGGCCAAGAAGGTACTATTTTGCAAGTTGAGCCTTGCGCCTTGCATGAGTGACTTGGGATAGGCTACGTGCCGTCCAACTGTGCAAGCTTATGTTATTGAGTAATCTATGTGTTTAATTGTTTTTTCCTGGCAGCCTGAGCGTCGCCAGCCATTATTGTTGCTGGCCAACCGTGATGAGGTGCATGCGCGGTCGAGTGCGCCGCTGGCGCAATGGTCGGATCAGCCCAGTGTTTATGCTGGGCGCGATCTTGAGGCGGGTGGCTCTTGGTTGGGTATTGCCGAGCAAGGACGCTTTGCTGCTTTAACGAATATCCGTGATATGTCATTGCCGTTAGGCGAGCAATCTCGCGGAGCTTTAGTCAGTGACTACCTCGCCTCAGAGCAAAGCCCGCAGGCTTATTTGCAAGATATTGCGGCGAAAACTAATCAATACAGTGGCTTTAACCTGCTCGTTGGCGATCTAAATTCAATTTGGTATTTAAATTCAACCCAGTCACGGCCGCTACGTTTAACACCAGGTGTGTATGGCTTGTGCAATGGCAGTTTAGATACCGCATGGCCGAAATTAGTCCGAGCACGGAGCTTATTTGCCGAGTGTTTAGATGCTCAGGACCATACTTTGTTTGAGCTGATGCAAGACGAGCGTCGTGCAGAGGATGATCAGTTGCCGGATACCGGTGTGGGCTTGTCGATGGAGCGCATGCTCTCCAGTATTTTTATTCGTGGCGAGAGTTATGGCACCCGCGCTATCAGCTTACTGCGGCGCTTTGATGATGGTTGGACTTCATTGGATGAACGCAGCTATAGCGCTAATGGTCGTTATCTAGGGCATGCGCGTGTTGAGTTGCCTAAGGTCGAGCGGGCTCTATAACTATTGACTGCTCAGGGGTTGTCGTCACTGCAGCTTGTAAGCGGCTGACGGCCTGAGCATCAGTGATACGCCCATAGAGGTGATCGCTGACCACGCGATAAATTGCTTCTTTAGTGTGTGCCGGGTTGGCGTTACCCATAGCAATTGAACCCATCAAAGAGCGTCGCATATTACTGCTGCGCATATTACTGCTGCGCATATGAGCAATGCTGCGCTGTCCGCATGCATTAAAGTCTGTTAATGGCACATCAGTTCGTGCTGGAGCAGCACCGGTACGCAAATTTAAATCACGCTGAAAGTCAGCATCCATTAAGGTTTTAACTAAGCGGCTGCGTGTGTCTGTATCGGTTTTACTATCTTTGAAAAAAACATATTGGTCACTGTTAAATAAAAACATGCCTTGGGTGTCGGGAAAATTAAAACATTGATAATCAACGCCTGGTATTAAGTCTAGCGCGATGAACTCGCCATTTACCCAAGTACCTTGCACCTGCAGTAAAGCCGCACCTTGAAGCACTAACTTGGTTGCATCATCCCAGTAGCGTTTGCCGAAGTCGTGGTCAAGGTAGGTGCGTAGTTGACTCATACGCTGGAAAATCACTAACAACAGTTCAGGGTCTAAGGCCTCTGCATTAAGGTCAATAAATGCATGTCGATAAAACTCGGCACCGCCTACGCCAGCAGCGACAGACTCAAACAATAATGTATGTTCCCAAGCTTCGCGACCAATGGCTAATGGGATGATTCCGGCCGTTTGAGCTTTATCGAGGAGTTGAATTAAATCGTGCCAATTATCGGGTTGTTGACCGTCAATTTGCTTGAGTAGCGTGTTATTAATCCAGAGCCAGTTGGTGGAATGAGCGTTGATTGGTGCAGCAATCCAGTGGCCTTGGTATTTTGACAGTAGCTGAATATCGTTGGGAATGACTTCATCCCATTCACCCTCGACTGCTAACTCATCCAGTGGGTGTAAGACGCCTTGGGCGGCCCACTTTTGAATCTCGTAGCCAATGACTTGCGATGCAGTAGGCGGTTGGCCTTTGGCAACACGTTCAATAAGAATATCGCCATAGCGTGAAGTGCCACTGCCCGCATGCGCTTGCGCTTGCCAGCTAATATTTTGTTGTGAAAGCCTTTGCAGAAGTACCGCAATGCTGGCCTGCTCACCTTTAGAAACCCACCAGTGCATTAACTCAACACTGCTTTTTTGCTCGGCTAAGACAGAGTTAACGCTGACAAGCTGCAACAGTAGTGCAGTCAAAGTGTATTTGATCCAGTACGGCATAACGCTCTTTTCAAGTGAATACTAAAACTCAAGGAGATAAAGGTTTTAGTTGAAGATGCAGCCTACCATTATTATTGATGATTGAAAGCTCTAGAATAGGGCTTTTTAGCTGCTTATTTAATGTTTTTATTTGAACTGCTAGATTTACGATGCAAAGTTTTTTTCAGCTGTAGAAAAACGATATGAGCTTTTATTGCACGTCTAGTATTGCTCGCACCGAAGATCTTTTCATGGTCAATATAGCTGTAGTAATGACGGCTTATCGCCCAGCTAAGTAGAGCTGTCAGCAGCGCGCACTGCATAAGTAGAAATATGCTTGCGGAGTGAATCGTCTGTGCTAGGTGGTTAAGGTTATTTAACATTAGCAACAGCAGTAACAGGTTAAATATCAGCAACCAATACCCAGCTTTTTTCCGACGTTGAGCTTTTTCAAAAGCGAGTTGATCGGAGCTCTTTTCTTCGAACATATTGAACACCTGCAATGAAGCTGAATATTTATTTTTATTTGAGAAGCTGCATATGTGTTAGTCAAACTTTGAAAAACCATAGCATGGTTATATACCGCCAGAAGCTGGCATAGTTCACTAATAGTCGACTAAATAGAGCTTAAAAGCGGCGTAGTTCGCAGTTCTGTAGGTAAAGAGTAGGTTCGAAAGCTAAAGTTGCTAGCGCACTAAGGGTGCGGCTTGTAAAAAAGCCGCATTGACGCTTTTAGGGGTTAACCACTGGATAACAAGCATCACCCCATAGGGTGTTGGGGTTGTCCATCATCAGTTCGATGATTAACGGGATCAGTTTGCCAAGCAGGTTGACGCAGTCGCGTAGCTGCTCCCGATTCACACTGCTGTTCCAGGTCGCACCGCCATGAATCAATTGATTGCGCAGAGTGTACATGCGGCTGAAGACAATCCGCAGTAACAGTGGTGTATTGCCACTGGCGAGGGCATGTTGTGCGGCGCGCTTACCATCGGCAAAGCGTTCAGCCCATTGTTGCGCTGTGATTTTACCGTTTTGATATTCCCAGAAGCTTTGGAAAACAAATTGGTTGTCTAGCAAGATGCGAATACTGCCAGGAAATTCTTGCCAAATTAAATGATCCAGTCGTTTGTGCGTATCGAGGGAAGAGAGTTTTTCTAAGAATAATTTAAAGGATTCTTGCTCGGATAAACGCAACGTTTCGTCGATTTCAAAGGCATAAGCTGCGTTAAAAGCAATCCATAGAAAAATAAAGCGACTGTCATTATCTTCACATTGTTCGGCGCGCTGCAGCCAACTGAGTGCGCGATGGACACGTAAAGACAGGCCTTCGGTATAACCCTCACGTTCGGCGCGCTGGCGCTCTTTTAAACATTGAAAACTCATGAATCCCTTCTCCCTTGATGGTCTGCTCGTGCCTAGGCAGGTAAGCAACCATCTTGCCGTGCTCGCTGGATTAACACAACAGGGGACGGCAGGTATCAGGCGATGCTTTTATCAGGGTAATTAGGTTTGTACGCTGGAGGCTGGGTTGAGTACTTTGCTTAAGCCCAGATTGCCTAGTGCAAGATTGAGCGTGCTGTGGATCAACTGCGGATTATCCATTGCCGACACTTCTTCGAGCAGTTCTTGCGCATGCTCTAAAGTCATTTTACGCAGTAACCATTTTACCTTGGGCAAGTGGGTTGAGTTCATCGATAAACTATCAAACCCCATGGCTAATAACAGCACTGCAGCCACTGGATCGCCAGCCATTTCTCCACAAATACTGATGGGTTTGCCTTCGGCATGGGCGGCACTGACCACTTCTTTAAGCGCCATTAGAACAGCGGGGTGGAGGTAATCATAGAGTGCCGCAACACGTGCATTGTTGCGATCGACTGCCAGCAAGTACTGGGTTAAGTCATTGGAGCCAACCGAAAAAAAGTCAGCCATCTGCGCTAATTCTCTAGCTTGATAGACCGCTGAAGGCACTTCAATCATTACGCCAATTTGCGGCAATTGCACATCAACGCCTTCATTGATCAGCTCGCCCCAGGCGCGGTGAATCAAGTGCTGAGCATCATCAAGTTCATGCACACCAGAAATCATTGGCAATAAAATATGTAGATTATTTAAACCCGCGCTGGCTTTAATCATGGCGCGCACTTGCACCAAAAATATTTCCGGATGATCTAGGGTGATGCGAATGCCACGCCAACCTAAATAGGGGTTGCTTTCTTTGATGGGAAAGTAGCTGAGCGGTTTATCACCACCAATATCCAGAGTGCGCATGGTTACTGGCAACGGGTAGAACGCTTCTAATTGCTCGCGGTACATCAGTACTTGTTCGCTTTCGCTAGGAAAGCGAGATGAACCCATAAAGGCCACTTCCGAGCGATATAAGCCAACACCTTCTGCGCCGCGTTGTTGTGCACGTTTCACATCTGCCAGTAAACCTGTGTTGACCCACAGTGGCAGGTGATGGCCATCTAAAGTAACGCAAGGCAAGCTGCGTAAACTGTCGAGGTCTTTGTTAATTAAGCGTTCTTCTTCAACCACTTCAGCATATTGCTGGCGCAATAAAGCGCTGGGATTGGTAAAAACATCACCATGATAGCCATCAATAATCAGTTCAATGCCGTCTAAGCGGGTATAAGGTAAATCGACTGCGGCGACCACCGTAGGGATACCCATGGCGCGAGCTAAAATCGCTACATGGGAGTTGCGCGAACCCAATACAGAGACTAAGCCGACCAGCTTCTCGGCTGGTACTTCACCGAGCATTGCTGGAGATAACTCTTCGCTGACTAAAATGGTGTTATCTGGATAGGTAAAGGTTTGTTGCTGCGCTTGTTGCAGATATGACAACAAACGACGACCGAGGTCTTTAACATCGGAGGCACGCTCACGCAGGTAATCATCGTCCATATGCTCAAAGCGCTGTACGTGCTCACTGATCACTTGGCGTAAAGCCCCTTGCGCCCATTGCCCGCTACGAATCACTGCAATCACATCCCCAGCTAAGGCGGTGTGTTCGAGCATCATCAGATACACATCAAACAGCGCGCGTTCTTGTGGACGTAGCTGGTCAGACAAACGCGCTGATAAGCGACGAATATCGGCACGCACAGACTCTAAGGCTAAAGCGAAGAGCTCAAGTTGTTCAGTAATATTAGTGATGCTTTTGTCGGGTACTACGTCCAAGTCCGCAACGGGTAAGACGACAACAGCGGTGCCCAGTGCTGCACCAGGTGCGCCGGGTACACCGATAAAGCGCGCCTCTTGAATACCCTTGCCTTGCTTGCCCAAGCCACGAATTGAACCTGTAGCTTCGGCATGGGCAATGACTCCAGAGAGTTGTGCGCTCATAGTGACCAAAAAAGCTTCATCACCCTCATCAAACTGACGGCGCTCTTTTTGCTGGACAACCAGTACACCAAGAACTTGACGATGGTGAATAATTGGAGTGCCAAGGAAAGAAGCGTAACGTTCTTCACCCGTTTCGGGAAAGTATAAAAAACGTGGATGACTCATCGCATCTTCGAGGGTAATGGTCTCAGCACGGCTACCGACCAAACCGACCAAGCCTTCATTCGAGGCCATGCTGACTTTGCCAACGGCGCGTTTGTTTAAACCTTCAGTGGCCATTAATAGATAACGGTCACGATCAGACTCATACAAATACACCGAGCACACATGACTGTTCATCGCCACGCGCACTTGTTTTACGATAATTGCTAGCGCCGCTGGTAAATCTTTAGCAGCGTTTACTTCTTGGGAGATCATGCGCAGCATGTTCAACATGCTGCTATCAGTGCGCGGCGAGTCTGACAACTTAAGGTTAATCTCGGTTAGGGAGTTGATAAGCCAGCTCTTTTAGAGCACGGCGGTATACATCTCGTTTAAAGGCAACCACTTGCCCTAGAGGATACCAATAACTGACCCAGCGCCAACCATCAAATTCGGGCTTTTCAGTCAGATCCATACGTACGTGTTCATCATCACTACGTAAACGTAGCAAAAACCACTTTTGTTTCTGACCAATACACACCGGTTGGCTGTGGGTGCGCACTAAGCGCTGCGGTAAACGATAACGTAACCAGCCGCGGGTGCAGGCTAAAATCTCGACATCATGTTCTCGTAAACCAACTTCTTCATGCAGTTCACGATAAAGTGCTTGCTCTGGACTTTCATGTGGGTTGATTCCACCTTGCGGAAACTGCCAAGCGTCTTGATTGACGCGGCGCGCCCATAGTACTTGTCCTTGGTCGTTGGTTAGGATGATGCCGACGTTCGGACGAAATCCATCTGAATCAATCATGTCCGCATCCTCTGTTAAAATACTGACTGCCATTGTTCCACAAAGCGCGCTGAAGCGGCAACGCGCATTATGTCTTGCATGGGCAGGCATCAATAAAATCGTTATGCTGTGCACTCTTTTTTATCAGTATTAAGGTATCTGCCGTGCGTTTGGCTATTTTTGATTTGGATAACACCTTATTAGCCGGTGACAGTGATCACCAGTGGGGCGAGTATTTGTGTGCACGCGGTTTGGTTGATGCCGCTGCCTATCGGCGCTGCAATGATCAGTTTTATGCCGATTATTTAGCCGGACAGTTAGATGTCTTGGCCTATCAGAATTTCTGCCAAGAAATCTTAGGGCGCACCGATAAAGCCGTGTTGGAGCAATGGCATGCAGACTTTATGCGTGATTGTATTGAGCCCATTATTTTGGCCAAAGGTGAAGCGTTATTGGCCAAGCACCGTGCTGCCGGTGATGTTTTGCTGATTATCACCGCAACCAACCGATTTATTACCGGGCCCATTGCTCAGCGCTTGGGGGTTGAGCATTTAATTGCCACTGAGTGCGGTATGCAAGATGGCCAATACACCGGCGAACTGGTTGATGTGCCAAGCTTTCAAGCTGGTAAAATCACTCGCCTAAATGTTTGGCTGGCTGAGCATCAAGCGACATTAGAGGGCAGCTACTTTTACAGTGATTCGCACAATGACTTGCCATTGCTAGAACAGGTCAGCCATCCAGTGGCGGTTGACCCTGATGAGACTTTGCGCAAACTGGCTGTGCAGCGCGGCTGGTCGGTGATTAGCTTACGCGATTGATTAAAACGCTGATGCCACGTTAAGGCGTTGTAGATAAGGATAAACTGCAATTAATTTATAATTGTGTATTATATTGATATAAAATCAATGGAGCGCTTATCTATGACTCGTCTACAATCTTTATTCAGTGCTGTGCTGCTGTCTCTCGCGGTATGTTCTGTACAAGCGGTTGAATTGGCAATCAGTGCTGAAGACGCTTACGCGAAAACCCAGCAAACTGAACAGCCGGTATTGTTGGTTGATGTGCGCGATCCAGTCGAGATTATGTTTATTGGTTTTTCTGATGCGGTGGATATTAACATTCCATTCTTATTGGCCGATCGCACTCAATGGAATGCTGAGCGTAATATTTTTCCAATGAATCGCAATCCGGAATTTGTTGAGCAGATTAAAGCTGAGCTGGCGAAGCGTGGTTTGGATGAAAACACGGAAGTGATCACCATGTGTCGCTCCGGCAGTGAACGCGGTGAGCCTAGCGCTAAAGTATTGCGTGAGGCCGGTTTAGTTAATGCGCGTTTCGTTGAGCATGGCTTTCAAGGTGATGCATTAAGCGAAGGTCCACAAGCCGGTATGCGTTTGCAAAATGGCTGGCAGAACTCAGGTTTACCCTGGGGGCGTAGCTTAAATCCCGATAAAATTTATCGATTAGATCGCTAAACTTGGTTGCACTGTGGCTAGGCTTGCAGTATGTTAAATGCACTGTATGGAGATTGTTATGTTGAATCGCACACTTAAACAGATGTTAGTTGCTCAGCCCTTGGCTGTAGCGCTTAGCTGTGTGCGTTGCGTAAACAACTCTGTTGCGTATTTTTATGGGTATTGGTTTAGCCAAAGGCGCGCCTGATACTCATTTAGGCGGGCCTCTTGTAACGGGTCGCCTACCACTGCTTTAGATAAACCCCGGTTGGCTTCCCACCCGGGGTTTTTTGTTTTTAGATTTTCAGTTTTACAACATTTAGAGGACAACACCATGGCAATGTATGCAGTTTATCCAGAGCGTTTCGATGACTTGAGCTGGCGCTTTAGCAACCACAAGCTGGCGTTACCCCATTGTTTACGACGATTAACTCGATAAAAGCTGCAGCGTACAACCGCTGAGACAAGGACACACTATGAACTCTTTAAATACTGCCATGGCGCTTCAGCAACCCACTTGCTTAAATTTAGAGCAAGCCAATATCAGTCTGCTACCCCAAACAGAACGTAAAACGCGAGTACTGGCGAGCCCACAAGCGTTGCGTCAACAGTTACCATTAACGGCTGAGTTAGCAAGACGCGTACAACAACAACGCGAGCAGATTCGAGCAATTTTAAGCGGTGAAGACTCACGCCTATTGGTGGTGATCGGTCCGTGCTCGATCCACAATGTCGATGAAGCGGTTGAATATGCTCAGCGTTTAGCCGAACTGTCAGAACGTGTTTCTGAGCATATGTTGCTCGCCATGCGTATTTACATTGAAAAACCACGCACCACGGTCGGTTGGAAAGGACTGTTGTATGACCCGCACTTAGATGGCAGTGCCGATATGGCGCAGGGTTTGCAGTTGTCACGGCAGTTGATGCTACGCATGTTAGAGCTGAATTTACCGGTGGCGACAGAGTTATTACAGCCGTTAGCGGCCAGTTATTTTGATGACCTATTAAGCTGGGCGGCGATTGGTGCGCGTACCAGTGAGTCGCAAATTCATCGTGAAATGGTCAGTGGCCTCCCGTTACCCGTGGGCTTTAAAAACGGCACCGATGGCAGTGTTGGTATTGCGCTCGATGCAATGCGTTCGGCGGCACAGGGCCACCAGCATTTTGGTGTCGATGCGCAAGGGCGTGCCGCATTAGTGGAGACTCAAGGTAATCCAGATACGCACTTAGTGTTACGCGGCGGCCATCAAGGGCCTAACTATGATGCGCAGAGTATTGCACAAGCTTGTGCAGCCATGCATAAAGTGGGTTTAGAGGCGTCGTTAATGGTGGATTGCAGTCATGCTAATAGCGGTAAAAACCCACAACTACAACCGCAGGTTTTACAGTCAGTCTTGGCGCAGCGTGCGGCTGGGCAGCACAGTTTGCGTGCAGTGATGCTGGAAAGTAATTTAATGGAGGGTCAGCAAGCACTCTGTGACAACTTGCAATATGGTGTTTCTATTACTGATGGTTGTTTAGGCTGGGCCAGTACTGAGCAGATGTTGTTAGAGGCAGTCGAACAATTGCGCAGGTAAACCAATGTATAACTGCGCGCTACGGTGCTCAATGCGCTCAGCGCGCAGTCGATGAGCGGCACATGAGTTGCTGTTGATGTCGTTATGATCAGCGGTAGGGATAAAGATAAATAGATACTTGCAATTACAGATGCGAATCATTAACATTCGTAACAGTTGTTAGTTTGCTTGGGTCTGTCTATGTATATCTGTTTATGCAAAGGTGTTACCGATCACAAGATCCGTCAAGTGGTCGAAGATGGTGCGCGCAGCTGGCGTGAAGTTCGTGAGATAACCGGCTGTGGTACCCAATGCGGGAAATGCGCTTGCACCGCTAAAACAGTAACGCAGCATGCCATTAAAGACACCTTAATCGGTTCTGCTGATGACTTGGCTTACGCCATTTAATCAGTCACTCTTCTCGCTCATCGCTATATAGCGATCTTGATGAGTCTGCTATGCTCTGTGCATCATTCCTATTGATGAGGACGCGAGCATGAAAGGCGATACTAAAGTAATTGAGCATCTTAACCGTATTCTCGGCAATGAGCTGGTAGCCATTAATCAGTATTTTTTGCACTCTCGTATGTACAAAGACTGGGGCTTAAAGGCCTTGGCAAAGTGGGAATATGACGAATCCATCGAAGAAATGCGTCATGCTGATACGCTCATTGAGCGTATTTTATTCCTCGAAGGTCTGCCTAATCTACAAGATCTGGGCAAGCTACATATTGGTGAAAACACCCAAGAAATGCTTGCCAGTGATTTGGCTTTAGAGCTTGTTGCTCGCACTGATTTGTTGGCGGCGATCGCTCATTGTGAAGCCGTGCAAGATTACGTTAGCCGTGATGTGTTGAGAAAAATTCTCGATGATGAAGAAGAGCATATTGATCAGTTAGAAACGGAACTGGGCTTGATTGAAAAAATCGGCATCCAGAACTACTTACAAACCCAGATGGGTGAAGCTCAAGAGTAACGCTGATTAGCGCATCTTAAAGTGCAGCGTTCTGCTGCGCTTTAAGATTGCTCAGTGCTTGGCTGCTGTTTAGCCAAGCTGGCGGCGAGACGTTCAATTTCTTCTGTGCGTTGTAAATCTTGCTGTGGCTTATTCGCATTTAAACTTGACCAAGCAGGGTAGGCGCGTGCCGTTTTTAACGGCTGCGCTAACTCCCCGTCACGCCATTGCTGCTCCTGCGGCGTATTCACTTGGATACGTGTTTGCGCCGCATGTCCACGCTGTTCTAAGGCATTGAGTAAACGCTGTTGACGGATGGCCAATAAGCGCAGAGTGCTGTCATTTACCGTTAATTCACGCTCACCACGCCATTTGCCTTTGAGGCGCTCGCCATAATTACGCAAAGTCTGAGTTAAGCCGCCGACTGCCGCACCAACTACGGTGGCCATGCCTAAACTCAAGCCGCCGGTGAGTAGATCAATACCCGCTCCGGTTGCTGCACCTGCGGCCATGCCGCTACCCACTTTAATGCCCAGTTGTTTCATGGTTGCTGGATTAAATAAATCATCACCCCAGCGCCCTTCTTGCAGTGGCAGTGCGCTGGCTTGAGCATCGTCTTTACGAAAGGCATAGAGTTTTAATAGCGCTTCTACGCAGGTCTGTTCACGCTGGCGTACATCGCGGTGTAAGTCTTGGATGGCTTCTTCTAGCTGGTCAGGATGCACGCTGCGACGACAGGCACTGACATCAATCAGTAGCTCAGCAATCAGTCGGTAAGCGGCTTTGCGGCGTACTAATACTTGCGCTTGGTTGTGTTCAATCAGCCGTTGTAAGCGCGGTCGCTGGTTGTCGAGGACGAGGCTAAGGCTTTCATATAGGCGTTGTTCGCCGTCTTGCGGTGGGGCAATGGTATCGAAACGCACCAGCGCATGTAGACCTAAGCGCGCTAGTACTTCACGCCATGCAGGTTCACGTTGTTCAGTGCTGTTGACGAAATTCAGTACTGGCAGCAAGGGCTTGCCACACATGGCGAGGATGGCCAGCTCATCGCGGTACTTGGCCAATACCGGCTCGCGCGCATCAATCACATAAAAACCGGCATCGGACTGTAGTAATTGGCGCAGTACTTTTGCTTCTTGCTCAAAACGTTGCCGCGCCTCACTGCTGTTAAGGAAACGCTGTAGCAATTCTGGACCATCTAAGCGCTCAGCTGCAGTGGGTAACTGCTCGATGTATTCATACAGCGCCACCGCATCTTCAAAGCCCGGCGTGTCGTACAACTCTATCAGCGCTTCGCCATCCACCGACAAACGCGCACCTTCAACATGTTGAGTGGTGCTGGGTCTGTGTGAAATCGCACCAAAGCCGATGTCGCGAGTCAGCGTACGCAAGAGCGAAGTTTTGCCAACATTAGTGTGGCCAACCACCGCTAACTTTAATGGCGCGCATTGTTCACTCATGACCGTGCTCCAACCATGCTAAGGGGGCTAAACGACTGTGTGGCAGTTTTAGGATGTCGAGTTGTTCTTGCCAAGTATTGAGACGCTCCTCAGTTGTGTCGGTGGGCAGTAGCCAGATCTGTGTCTGTACGGCGGTGCGTGACAGCTCGGCTATTAAATGTAACGTGCCGCGATCCACTGAACGCTGTGGATTGCAGGCAAGCAGTAGACGCGCAGGCGGGTTAGCGCTGAGTTGATCAAGGATCTTGCGCCGTTGTTCACGGGTATCAATGACGCCGGCATTGAACACGTGCGGCGGTAATTCAGGCGGCCAGTTGACACTGTCATCGAGTTCTATAGCGACGATAACCGCCGCTTGTCCTGTTATTTGTGCGCCAGGGGTGCTGCTAGGTAACTCAGCTGGCGCCGCATCAATAACTCCTAAGCGCTCACTGCTGGGCTGCACACGCTCATGTAAAGGCTGCCAAACAGGATCATTAGGGTTGAGCTGTAAAGTTTTAATCCCGCGTCGCCAGCGCCATTCACACAATAAACTGCAGGCTAAACGCGGCACAATTCCGTAGATCAGCAGCATACCCAGTAGCCAACTGGCCCAAATATGCCGTGCGTGTTCATCTTCTAAAGCGTGTAGGCTGCTGTGTTGGATCAGGCTGCTGTCTGGTGTTGCAAAGCCAAGCCAAGCGGCGGGTGTACCGAGGCTGCTGACTAATGTGACAAAGGAATCGCTGGCAACAATGGTGGATTCCCAAACAAAGCCATAACGGCGTGTGGCCAGCAGCGCAATTAGACTGAGCAAGGCCGTGGTTAAAGTGAGCAACCACCAGCCATGCAATAACCGTCCTAAGCCCCAGCGTAATAGATTATGGCGTTGCAATAAGACCAGCAGTGCTGGTGCTAACTGCGCCGCCTTGGCGTCGCGCGCTAGTTTATTACTGAGCCAGAGCCAGATTTGGCTCAGTGGTGAGCTGCTTTGCGCGGAAAAAACCAAACTGAACAGCCAAGCCAGCAAGCTCAATAGATTTAAGCCAATTAAACCGGCCAATGCCCAAAAGATATTAATGGCTTGCGGTGCGCCACTCAGAGCCGTTTTAGCTAGGAGCACACCAGCAATGATTGCACTCAGAATTAACAGCCAGAGTGCCAATCTGGCCCCTTGCAGCCAATGTTGCATGGCAATCAGCAGGCCATCGCGCTGCGCCAGAAACAACCCGCGTACTTGCAGGCGCTGCGCCAAGGGCCCAGGTGTCGCCCGCGCGTTACGACAGGCTTCGCTGTCTTCAAGCAAGCCTGTTTGCTCTTCACGTAAACGCACTGTTTCGCAGAGCCAAAGTGTTTGTAAGGGGGGGAGTGAGTCAGTCACAAGCATTCCATTGAGTCACATCTGTACGGCTATTGTGCCTGATATTGCCGCTTGAATAACGCCAATGCGGCGCAAATCCTTTAAGATAGAACAATAAACTTAACTATTTTGAGGCACAGCCTTTATGAATACTGCATTGCCAGTGAGTTTGATTGTTGCAGCGACACGCAATCAAGTGATTGGCCTGAACAATCAAATGCCTTGGCATCTTCCAGCGGATTTACGCTATTTTAAACAGCGCACGCTAAGCAAGCCTATCATCATGGGGCGTAAAACTTGGGAATCCCTGGGGCGTCCGTTGCCCGGGCGTTTAAATATTGTGATCAGTCGACAAAACGATGCACAGTTGGCTGGTGCAGAAGTGTTTGCTGACCTAGCCAGCGCCATTGAGCGTGGTCAGGAGTGGGCCGCGCAACAGGGCGTTGATGAGGTGATGGTGATTGGTGGTGGGCAGATTTATCAGCAGGCCATAGCGTTAGCGCAACGGGTGTATTTAACCCGCATCGAACTTGAGCTTGAAGGTGATACGTTTTTTCCAGTGCTGGATGCAGAGGATTGGCAACAAGTCAGTGCGCAAGCGCACCCAGCTCAGAACGATGAGCCGGGCTATACTTTTGAAGTGTGGCAACGCATCCAGAGCTAAGTTTAGCGTGTACAGCTTAGCAAATCGCTTGGTAGCCATCCGCATCTAACAACTGCTGTAACTCATCTAGGTTGCTTGGTTGGATGCGGTAAAACCAGCTTTGGTAAGGGTGAGTGTTGACGCCTTCAGGTGCTTCAGTCAGACCTTCATTGACAGCAATCACTGTGCCACTGATCGGAGCATGAATGTCAGAGGCCGCTTTCACTGATTCAACCACGCCAACGGGCTGCTTTGCAGTCAGCGTGCTGTTCAGAGCTGGCAGTTCAAGATAAACCACGTCGCCAAGCGCTTCTTGGGCATGATCGGTGATACCTACAGAGACTGTGCCATCGCTTTCTAAACGTGCCCATTCGTGGGTCTCGGCATAGTGTAATCCAGCTTCAATAGTGCTCATAACTTGATTTCCTTAGCAGATGCGGTGCGGTTTTTATAATTTACCGTGCGTTGTCATCACTCTTTAGCACGGTATTGTTCTGCAGGTCTACCTTGCGACCGTTAACCTTTAAGTATGACTCTAGCAGAAGGTTTATAGGCTATTGGCGATCCTTTGCACAAGGCTAAATTAGAATTTTTCCATTACGAACAAAACGTGGTTTAACCACGCGGACGGGGAACCATTTATGGCGAATTTCAACTTCAGCGCGTTCAGCAGTAGCCATAGGAACTCGCGCTAGGGCGATGGATTTACCTAGTGTGGGTGAAAAGCTGCCACTGGTAATTACGCCTGAAGTGTTGTTGTCAATACGCACAGGTTGTCCTGCGCGCAGCACTCCGCGCTCTTCTAGCACTAAGCCTACTAGTTTTTCATTGAGACCGGCATCCAGTTGCGCTTGTAAAGCGCGACGACCAATAAAGTCACGACTGCTAGGTTCCCAGCTGATGACATCTTTCATGCCCGCGACTAAAGGCGAAACCTGCTCATTCATATCAAAGCCGTACAAATTAAATCCGGCTTCTAAACGTAAAGTATCACGTGCGCCAATACCAATGGGTGAGATGCCAGCACCTACCAGCTCATTAATAAAGTCGATGGCTTGGCTGGCTGGCAGCGTGATCTCAATGCCATCTTCGCCAGTATAGCCGGTGCACGAAATAAACCAGTCAGCGTCTTGCGCACCTTGGTGATGCTGCAAGTTTTGCACTAAAGCGGTACGTGTTGAGCTTAAAATAGAGGCTAGACGCTCACGGGCGAGCGGGCCTTGAATAGAGAAAATACTTAAATCATTGCGCCATGTCACGCTGCAGGAAAAAGCAGTGGCGTGTTGTACTAACCAAGTTTGCACGCGTTCACGGGTGACGGCATTACAAATGATGCGGTAGCCTGTGGCCATACGAAACACCATTAAGTCATCAATCACACCGCCTTGCTCGTTGAGTAGGGCGCTGTGTTGTGCGTGACCAATAGCGGCGAGCAGTGCGACATCATTACTGAGTACATACTGCAAAAATGCTTGGGCCTGTTCGCCCTGAATATCAAAAATGCTCATGTGGGAAATATCAAAAACACCACATTCATTACGCACATGATGGTGCTCATCAACTTGTGAGCCAAAATGTAATGGCATATCCCAGCCATTAAAATCCACCATTTTTGCACCTAGAGCCAGGTGCATGTCATACATCGGGGTACGCAATCCCATGGGATCTCCTAACTGGCCAAACGCAGTATTTGAGCCTGTGGATAATTCAAACGGTACGTATTGTAGCCATGTTGCTTAAGGGCTGCACCGATCATTATAAATATAGTCTGCTTTGCGGTGCTTAAGCTAATGTCCTGGACGATAAGCCGAGCGACGAATCAATAGCACCACGGGTAGCAAACCGACTAGCACCAAAGTTAGCGCAGGTAACGAGGCACGCGCCCATTCACCTTCACTGGTCATTTCAAAAATACGCACGGCTAAGGTATCCCAACCAAACGGGCGCATTAATAAGGTAGCAGGCATTTCTTTCAGTACATCGACAAAGACTAAGAGTGCGGCTGATAAACTACCTGGCAGCAATAATGGCAGATAAACACGACGAAATAATGACAAGCCACTAATGCCTAAGCTGCGTGACGCTTCTGGGAGTGACGGTTTAATACGTGCCAAAGCACCTTCCAGCGGGCCGTAGGCAACGGCCATAAAACGAATCATATAGGCCAGTAATAACGCACTTAAACTCCCCAGTAAAATGGGTTTGCCAGCACCGCCAAACGATAAAGACAGAGGAATCACTGCGTGTTCATCCAAATAGCTAAAGGCGAGCATAATCGCTACAGCTAACACCGAACCTGGCAGTGCGTAGCCTAAGTTAGCAAAGCCGACCAGGGCATGCATACGTTTGGTGGGTGTCATGCGCTTAGCAAACGCCAGAAGTAAAGCAGCTGTGACGGTAATTGCCGCCGCCATTAGGCCTAAATATAAAGTGTGTGTAATCAGCGCGGTATAGCGCTCATCAAGATCAAAACGGCCGCGTTGCCAAAACCATGCGAGCAATTGCAGGATAGGAATAACAAAGGCGCAAAGAAACACCAATCCGCACCAAGTACTGGCTAAAATAGCCTTCCAGCCGCGCAGTTTATACAGTGCTTTACCACGCGGACGCTCATTGCTTGGGCGAATAGCACCGCGTGCGCGTTGTTCTGAAAACAGCAGCACAGCGACAAATAGCAACAATAAACTGGCCAGCTGGGTCGCGCTGGATAAGCTAAAAAAGCCATACCAAGTTTTATAAATTGCCGTGGTGAAGGTGTCGAAGTTAAATACGGATACCGCACCAAAGTCGGCGAGTGCCTCCATTAGCGCTAAGGCAACACCTGCGCCAATAGCTGGGCGTGCAACCGGTAAAGCCACGCGCCAAAACGCTTGCCAAGGGCTTAAACCTAAAACCCTAGCAGCCTCCATAGAGCCTTTGCCTTGGGCTAAAAAGGCCGTGCGTGCCAGCAGATAGACATAAGGGTAAAACACCAGAATAAAGACAATAATAACGCCACCGGTAGAGCGTACGCTGGGTAAGCGCAAACCGTTGCCAAACCATTCACGCAGAAAGGTTTGTACCGGGCCAGAAAAATCCAGTAAACCCACAAAGACAAACGCTAAAACATAAGCCGGAATGGCAAAGGGCAGCATTAACGCCCAATCGAGCCAACGCCGACCCGGAAACTCACAAAGACTGGTGAGCCAAGCCAGGCTGACGCCAAGCAATGTCACACCAACGCCTACACCAGCGAGCAAAATTGCCGTATTGGAGAGTAAACGCGTCATCTGCGTGTCCCACAGGTGACTCCAGATCTGGGTATCCACGCTGTGCCAGCTGAGCAGGAGAACACTGATCGGCAGACAGACTAAAGCAACAAAAAATAAAGAAATTGGATACCAGCGACGTTGGGCAGGAAGAGCCACAAAAAACCTCGTTCGATCAGTAACGCATTAAGCAACATGGGCAGTATAACTGCCTGATCTGCATTTGGCGCTTTAATCCTTATTTTACTGATGTGCCCAGTAGCGTTTCAAATTGTTGTGCCGTCAGTGGATTGCAGAGTAGGTAGCCTTGGGCGAACTCACACTGACGCTCTTTCAGTAATGACAATTGGTCGCTATTCTCGACGCCCTCAGCAATAACTTTAAGGTTCAGGCTATGACCTAAACTTATCATTGCCTGGCCAAAATCTTTTAATATAGGTTCATGTTGAGTGTTACTGATCAGGCTTTTATCGATCTTTAGAATATGTAAAGGGAAGCGTTTTAAGTAGCCAAGGGATGCCTGGCCCATACCGAAATTATCCAGAGCGATTTGTATTCCGAGTTGGCTCAGTTCGCGCAAGTTAGACAATGAATGAGCACAGTCTTGTTTTAAATGCTGCTCGGCAATTTCGATAATTAGACTCTGAGCTGATAAACCGCTTGATTCAAGGGCCGTTTTTACTAAAGAAACCAAATGTGTGCTGCGTAGCTGCTTGTAGGATAAATTGATTGAGCAGTGTAATTGGCCAATAAAGTGCTGTTGCCATTGACGTACTGTGCTGCAGGCTGATTTCAATACCCAAGCACCGACCGCAAGAATTTCGTCTGAGTCTTCAAGTAAGTCTAAAAAGCTTTGCGGTGTATAACAGTGACCGTCATGGTTCCAGCGTAATAATGCTTCTACTGCATAAATTGCCGTGGTGTCTGGTTTGCATTCTTGATTGACGGCATAGATGGGTTGATAGAGCAGCTCAAATGCTTGGTTGGCTAGGCCTCTGGTCAGCGCCGCTTGCTTTCTTTGCAGCTCTTGCGCGGCCGTTTGCATATCCTTGGTGTAATGTGCAAATTGAGCCTTACCCGCCATTTTGGCTTGGTAGAGCGCCAGATCCGCGGCTTGCAACAATTCGCTCGGCGGGGTTCCGTGTGGTAAGACTGTAATACCAATACTGGCGCTCACCGATAAGAGATGCTCATCAAAACGCAGTGCTGCTGACAAACTGTCGAGTATACGTTGGGCAACATGCTCAGCATCTTCTAAGCAGGCTAGGTCATCGAGTAAGACTACAAACTCATCACCACCAAAACGGCCTAAGTGGTCGCCTGGACGTAAGCAGTTTTGTAAACGGCGAGCGATCTCTATCAACAAAAAATCGCCAGCTTTGTGGCCGTAGTTGTCATTAACCTGCTTGAAGTTATCAAGGTCAATAAATAATAAAGCGGTTTCACGGCTGCCAGCTTGTTGGTTGCGCTGCATTGAGTTTTGGAGCAATTGATCCAGTTTGCGACGGTTGGCTAAGCCCGTTAGAGGGTCATGGAAGGCAGCATATGACATACGTTGTTCGTGTTCTTTACGCTCACTAATATCGGCTTGTGAGCCTGAGAGTCGTTGCTTGCCTTGCTCGCTAGAACTGGCAAAACCGCGCAATAATACCCAAATATAATCGCCATTTTTTTTGCGGATACGGTGTTCGCAATCTAAAAAGTGGCTATGTCCACTCAGATGTTTGCCGATGGCTTTACGGACTGCTGGTAAGTCATCAGGATGTATGCGGCTGAGCCAGCTATTACTATTATGGGGGCCGAACTCTTCTGCTGTGAGCCCAAGCATTTCTAACCAACGATTAGAGACATGCAAGCGGTCGCTATCAATTTCCCACTCCCAAATGCCATCATTCGCGCCACGCATGGCACGAGCAAAGCGCGCTTGGTTTTCTTCAAGGCGTTGATTGTAGGCAGCAGCGTAGCTGTCGACGGCTAAAGACATATCCAAGAACACTGCTTTAAGCAAGCTGGATAATAATTGAGTTTGCTCGGCATCAGTACAAATGGCTTTCAGCATGGTATCTAAGTAGAGGCGATAAGAGCCTAGGTACCATTGGGGTTTGAGCCCGATAGCTTGGTGGATTAAGCCAACGCACACTCGATCTTTGATGTAATTTTCATCATGCGAGCTTTGCCAGAGTTGTTGATAGTATTGCTCTTGTTTAGTCGCTAAGTTTGCTGAACTTTGTACTTGCTGAAACTGCCGTGCAATATCTGGAAAGTGTGCCAGATGCTCATGCAGCTGCTTAATAAAGTCGCTATGTTGCTGTCGCAGGCTGTCAGCAGCTTGTGCAAGAGACGCGGCATCTGCAGGCTGCCAGTCCATAAAACGCTCACGTTCGCGGAAGGCTTGATTATTCAAACCAATACTAGCGATGAGTGCGTCTAATTCTTCCTCAGAAAACATGCTCGACCTTTACCGCAAGCAGCTGATTAATTATGTTTTTTGCTAAACCTGATCCAATGCAGTTGATAATACCGCTTTGCTAAGCATTATCAGAGTGATGGCTATAGGCTATTATTGTAGCCTGCTTTTGCCATTGTTTTCTACCAGCAAACATCTGTAGAGCGGTTGCATCAACAGCACTGGATCAAAGTTTTAAAATTTTCCGCTGCTTTGAGTAGTGTCATGTAGCTATTGGTACTTAGTACTGAGCACTATGGGGCGCATACTTTCATTGTGCTATAAAGTGGTTAAGCAGTTGGAAAACTGTGAAGCTAAGTTTTGCAAAAGTTGCTCATAGCCTGTTGCAGTGATTGGTATGTCTGTACCAAGGGCATCTAGCTCCGCCAGCTTAACCGGTAAATTGGCCGCTAAGGTCTGTGCTAGGCGAGGCTGCAGTGGCGGCTCACTAAACACACAGCTGGGGCCGGCATGCTGCAAACGCTGGCGCATTTGGTTGATATGTTTGGCGCCGGGCTGTAGTTCACCTGATACAGCAAACACGCCAGCGTGCTTTAAACCATAGGCCTGCTCAAAATAATTAAATGCCTCATGAAAGACAAAAAAGGATTTACTGCGCAGCGGCTGAAGTTGCGCTTGCAGTTGCTGATCTAGGCGGTCTAAACGCTGATTAAAGGCGTGTAAGTTAGCGGCATACTGTTTGGCGTTATTAGGATCGAGCTGACTTAAATCAGCACTCATACGCTGGGCAATCACCTTGGCATTATGCGGCAACAGCCATAAATGGGCATCCACTGTGCCGGGCTGATGGTTATGATCATGCTCAATCAGATCGTGAGTATGGCTGTGCTCATGCTGGTGCTCGTCTTCGGCATGCGCCTGTGCTGCACCGAAGTACTGCAGTTGTAACTCTGGTAATGTTTGTACAGCGACACTGGGTTGACTGCGCTGTTTTACTAGGCGCGGTAAGAAGTTCTCCAGGTCCGGGCCGATCCAGTAAAATAAATCCGCCTGATCTAAGCGCTTGGCATCCGACGGACGCAGCACAAAATAGTGCGGCGAGGCACCCGGCGGTAGCAGTACTTGCGGCTCACCTTGACCGTCTTGACTGGCCGCGGCGATCAGCTGTAAGGGCTTAATACTGGTTAAAATTTGCACCTGCGCTTGAGCGCTGATACTCCATAAGGTTAAGCAGCTGATCAGCAAGAAACGAAACACTGCGATACACTCCAAAGGCAAAGAGTTATATAATAACGTCTCTTTAAAAAGGATGCTGCTGTTATGTTAAAAACATCCACAGTCTGTGAGTCACACCAACACCATCACTGCATCAGTCAAGCGCTTGAGTCGGCTGAAGAAGTGTGTGCGCAACGTGGTGTGCGTTTGACGCCTTTGCGTAAGCGCGTGCTGGAGTTGGTTTGGCAGAGCCATAAGCCGCTGGGTGCCTACGATATTTTAGAGGTGCTAAGTCGTGAAGATGACCGCCGTGCAGCGCCACCAACGGTGTACCGTGGTTTAGATTTTTTATTAGAGAATGGTTTGATTCATCGGCTGGCTTCGCTCAATGCCTATATTGGTTGCAGTCATCCAGAAGTGGCCCATGAAGGTTATTTTATGATTTGCAAAGAGTGCAATAACGCCTATGAGCTGGTGCAGCACAGCGCTATTGATACGGCAATTAGCAGTGAGGCACAGCAGATGGGCTTTACTGTGGAAACGCAAATGGTCGAAATTCTTGGCATCTGCGCTGCCTGTCGAGAGGCCGCATGAGCGCTACTTTATTACGTGCCGAGCATTTAAATTTAACCTTGTCTGAGCAAAGCGTGCTGGCTGATGTCAGCTTGCACATTGCCGCTGGTGAAATTGTAACCTTGGTGGGGCCTAATGGCTCAGGTAAAACTTCACTGGTGCGAGTGCTGCTGGGTTTGTTAGCGCCAGATAATGGCAATGTTTGGCGTGCGCCACAGCTACGCATTGGCTATATGCCGCAAAAACTTGAAGTGCATGCCACTTTGCCTTTGTCGGTGCTGCGCTTTTTACGCTTAGTCCCTGGCGTCAGTCGCACACAAGTGATTGCTGCACTGACTGAAGTAGGGGCGGTAAAAGTGCTTAATAGTCCTTTGCAGCGCATTTCTGGCGGCGAATTACAGCGGGTATTGCTGGCGCGAGCGTTATTGCGTAAACCGCAATTATTGGTGCTTGATGAGCCGGTGCAAGGCGTTGATGTCAATGGTCAACTGGAGTTGTACAACTTGATTGGTCAGTTACGTGATCGTTATGGCTGTGGCGTGTTGATGATTTCCCATGATTTGCATTTGGTGATGCGCGCCACCGATCGGGTGATTTGCTTAAATCGTCACGTGTGCTGCTCAGGATTGCCGGAGCAAGTCAGCAATGATCCCGCTTTTGTTGAGTTATTTGGCTCACGTGCGGCCAATGACCTTGCGGTCTACCACCATGATCATGACCACAAGCATGATTTGCATGGCTGCGTATTAACAGCAAAAACTCACCAACATGGGCCGGACTGTACACATGCCTGATTTTCTTTTATACGCCTTATGTGCAGGATTGCTCTTGGCCGTAGTGGCTGGCCCTTTAGGGGCGTTTGTGGTGTGGCGACGCATGGCTTATTTTGGCGATACCTTGGCCCATTCAGCGCTCTTTGGTGTAGCACTGGGCTTGCTGTTTGATATTAATCTGGCGTTAGCCGTGATTGTCGGCTGTTTATTGCTGGCCTTTGTTTTAGTCGCATTGCAACGTCGGCAGCCGTTAGCTTCAGCCACTTTTTTAGGGATGTTAGC
>JAAXZZ010000009.1 GCA_012719655.1 Gammaproteobacteria bacterium
AAAATGGCCCTGGCCATGGCCCGTGATATTCGCGTAATTTTGGTAACGCTGGCCGACCGCTTACACAACATGCGCACCCTTGGCGCTTTAAATGCAGAAAAGCGCCGCCGCATCGCCAAAGAAACTTTAGAAATCTATGCGCCCATCGCCAATCGCTTGGGGATGAATCGTATTTATGCCGAATTCGAAGACCTTGGCTTCAAAGCCATGTACCCAATGCGTGCTGCACGCATCCAATCTGCGGTTAAAAGTTCACGGGGCAATCGCAAAGAAATCGTACAGAAAATTCAAGAATCCATCGCTCACTGTCTAGAGCGCGAAGGATTACCTGGAGAAGTGAGCGGCCGCGAAAAACACCTGTACAGTATTTATCAAAAGATGCGTGGCAAGCGTAAAGCATTCACCGAGATCATGGATGTCTATGCATTTCGCATCGTCGTTGATAAAGTCGACACCTGCTATCGTGTGCTGGGCGCCGTGCATAATCTCTATAAGCCTTTTCCTGGCCGCTTTAAAGACTACATTGCCATTCCTAAAGCCAATGGTTACCAGTCCTTGCACACCACATTATTTGGTATGCATGGTGTGCCGATTGAAATTCAAATCCGCACCAAAGATATGGAAGAGCTGGCCAATAACGGTATTGCCGCGCATTGGTTGTACAAAACCGAAGAAGATGGCCGCCGCAACAATCATGCACGCGCCCGTCAGTGGGTGAAAGGTCTATTAGAGTTGCAGCAAAATGCTGGCAACTCGCTGGAATTTATTGAAAACGTAAAAATCGATTTATTCCCTGATGAAGTCTATGTGTTCACTCCCAAAGGCCGCATCATGGAGCTACCAAAAGGCTCAACACCGGTCGACTTTGCCTATGCCGTGCACACGGATGTAGGCAATACCTGCATCGCTTGCCGAGTGAATCGACGCCTTGCACCGCTCTCGCAAGCATTAGAAAGCGGTGCCACAGTTGAAATCATTTGTGCGCCCAATACCCAGCCTAACCCCAACTGGTTGAATTTTGTCGTCACGGGTAAAGCGCGCACGCATATTCGTCATGCGCTGAAACAGCAACGCCGTGAAGAGTCGGTGAGTTTAGGCGCACGTTTACTAAGCAAGGCTTTGGATAATCTTGGCGTACGCTATGAAGATATTTCTGAAGAACGCTTACAAGCGCTACTCAAGGAAAACCATCAAGACGAGCGCGATGATTTACTGGAAGACATTGGTCTAGGTAACCGCACCGCTCACGTGATTGCTCGGCGCTTATTATCGACCGAAGAATCCGCCGCCAACCCCTTGGCCACTGATGGCCCACTGGTGATTCGCGGCACTGAAGGTTTGGTACTCAACTATGCGCGCTGTTGCACACCAATTCCTGGCGACTTAATTGTCGGCCACTTATCGGCCGGTAAAGGCATGGTGTTGCACCGTGACAACTGTAAAAATATCAGTGAATTGCGCAACAATCCTGAAAAGTGCATCCCGCTGACGTGGGCCAAAGACATTAATAGCGAGTTCAATGTAGAACTGCGCATTGAGCTGGCCCATCAGCGGGGCTTAATCGCCCTGCTGGCTGGCACCATCAGTGAAGCCGATGCCAATATTGATAAGATCAATGTTGATGAGCGTGACGGCCGCATTAGCGTCATTCAGCTGGGCATTAGCGTGCGAGATCGCGTGCATTTAGCTCGAATTATTCGTAAGTTACGCAGCCTTGCTGGCGTCTCGCGTATTACCCGTATGCGCGCTTAACCCATTTTATCGCGTACGCCTTTGCGCTGCTGTAGTGGCCGGGCGTGCGGGTTTTCTAAATAACGGAGCACCTTATGAGCAAGACCATTATCAGCACTGAAAACGCCCCTGCCGCCATTGGCACTTACTCACAAGCCGTACGTGTGGAAAACACTGTGTACCTATCTGGGCAGATCCCGCTGAATCCAACCACTATGGCAATGGTTGAAGGTTTTGAACAGCAAACCGTACAAGTGTTTGAGAACTTAAAAGCCGTGGCTGAAGCCGCTGGTGGCTCATTGAATGACATCGTTAAACTGAATATTTTCTTAACTGATTTAAACAATTTTGCCGCACTCAACGAAGTTATGGGGCGTTACTTTAGCGCGCCTTACCCTGCACGCGCAGCGGTGGGTGTCGCGTCATTACCACGTAATGCTTGCGTGGAAATGGATGCGGTGATGTACCTCGGCTAAGATTTTGCAGGCACTGCTGCAGCTGGCTGGTTCTATGCATCAGCCAACTGCGCCATATAGCCCTCACGAAAACTGCTGTACTGCGGCGTCCAACCTAAGGCACGCGCCCGCGCATTACGGCAACGCTTACTGCCCGCACGACGGCGCAACTCTAGGCCATCAATACTGCTGACATGTAACTGTTGCTGTAGCCAAGCCACTACTTCTGCCAACTCCACCGGTGCATCATCCACACCAATATAGATTGGCTCAAGCGTTTGCCCTTGCGTATCGGCCAGCACCACAGTGGCAATCAGCGCTGCTGCGTCATCAGCATGAATACGATTGGTATAATGATGCAAGCCTGGCGCATGGTAGCCATCGCGCACTTGGCGAATCAGCATATCGCGGCCAGGGCCATAAATACCACTTAACCGCACCACCGTAGCTGAGTAGCCGCTATTGAGTGCAAGCTGTTCAGCCTCTAGCATAATCTGCCCAGACCAACGCTTGGGCACTGTGGGTGATTGCTCATCCACCCAACTATCATCGTCCTGGCCATAGACACTGGTACTGGAGACAAAAATAACGCGCTTGGGTTGCTGCTGATGTTGCGCCAGCCAGCTGTAAAGATGCTGCTGACCTTGCACATAAGCGTGTTGATAGCCCGCCTCGGTCATACTCTGCGCCGCCATCACATAGACCACGTAATCAATTGCTTGCTGCGGCCAATCAGCGGGACATTTTGGATCATTTAAATCAGCAACAATAGGCACGATTGCAGCCGGTAATTTGCTCGAATTACGACGTAAACCATGCACAACATAACCTTTTTGCTGCAAAATCAAAGCCACACGACTGCCAATATCACCACAGCCGACCATAACCACTCGCAACGCTGTGTGCATTCCAATGGACTCCAAAATTAAGCTAAGGATGAGAATTATTGGTCACAATTTAATGTAGCAGCTATGCTAACGATAATCCTAATGGAATATGGCTATGACTCTTACCGAATTACGCTACATCGTCGCTTTAGCGCAAACGCAACATTTTGGCCAAGCCGCTGAACGTTGTCATATCAGTCAGCCGACACTGTCAGTCGGCGTAAAAAAGCTTGAAGAAGATTTGGGTGTGCTTATTTTTGAGCGCAGTAAAAGTGCAGTACGCGTGACGCCTGTTGGCGAGGCGATTGTTGCGCAAGCGCAACGCGTACTGGAGCAAGCGCAAACCATTCGTGAGTTAGCCCAAGCCGGCAAAAATCAACTGACCGCACCTTTGCGAGTCGGTGCTATTTACACAGTAGGACCTTACTTATTCCCGCAGATGATCCCGTTACTGCACCGCAGTGCCCCAGAAATGCCGCTCTACATTGAAGAAAACTTCACCCATATTTTACGTGACAAACTGCGCAATGGTGAGCTGGACGTGATCATTATCGCGCTGCCTTATCAGGATGCCGATGTACTGACTAAAATCGCCTATGAAGAGCCCTTTTGCGTATTACTGCCTGCTGAACATCCATGGACGCAAAGAGACAGTATCGATAGCAGTCTGCTCAATGATAAAAGCCTGCTGCTGCTCGGTGAAGGGCATTGCTTCCGTGACCAAGTCCTAGAAGCCTGCCCGACCACGCAAACGGGGAATCCCGAGAACCGCTATACCACGGTCGAAGCCAGCTCCTTAGAAACCATTCGTCACATGGTTGCCTCAGGACTTGGTGTCTCGGTCTTACCCTTATCGGCGGTCGATAACCACCGTTACGCGGAAGGCGTGATTGCTGTGCGCCCCTTTACTGCACCGGCCCCAACGCGGACTGTCGCGATTGCTTGGAGGGCCACTTTTCCGCGGCCCAAAGCCATTGACGTATTGATGGATGCGATTCGTCAGTGCGATGCGGCAAAAGCCCAGCACGAGCAGTAAACATGACAGATTTACTGGTGCACACCCCTGTCACCGTACTTAAAGGTGTCGGCCCAGCCGTGGCGCAAAAACTGGCAAAAGTGGGTATAGAAAACTTGCAAGATGTGCTGTTTCACTTGCCCTCTCGCTACCAAGATCGCACCCGCATCACGCCAATTGGTGCGCTACGCCCCGGTCAAGATGCAGTGGTAGCTGGTGTTGTGATGGCGGCTAATGTCGTGATGGGCAAACGCCGTAGTTTGTTAGTGCGCATCCAAGATGGTAGCGGTGGTCTAACCTTACGTTTTTTCCATTTCAGCATGGCACAAAAAAACGCTCTAGAAAAAGGTGTACAAGTGCGTTGCTATGGTGAAGTACGCCCTGGTGCAACGGGTTTGGAGATTTATCACCCTGAATACCGTGTGCATAACCCCAACGAAGCACAACCTTTGCAAGCAACGCTTACAGCCATTTATCCGACCACAGAAGGTCTGACCCAACAGCGTTTACGTGACTTGTGTGAACAGGCGCTAGGCTACTTAAATGCGCGCAGTTTACCCGATTGGCTGCCAGCTGAAATAATTGCTCAATACCAACTTGGTGCACTGGAGCAGGCGCTTCGTTATTTGCATCAACCGCCACCGGATGCCAATCTCGAAGAGCTGGCTGAAGGGGTGCACTGGGCACAACAGCGTTTGGCCTTTGAAGAGATGCTGACTCATCAACTGTCCATTCAGCGTGTGCGAGAAAGTCTGCGCCAACAGCGCGCCCCACAACTGCCGCTGGCAAAAAAATTGCCGCCGCTTTTTTTACACAATCTAGGCTTTACCCCAACCGGCGCACAGCAACGGGTTGGCGCTGAAATCGCTTGGGATCTGCGCCAAAACGCACCCATGTTACGCTTGGTGCAAGGTGATGTTGGTGCTGGTAAAACCGTCGTCGCTGCTCTCGCTGCTTTGCAAGCGCTGGAAGCTGGCTATCAAGTTGCATTGATGGCACCCACAGAAATTCTTGCCGAACAGCATTTTCTCAACTTTAGCAAATGGCTGGCACCGCTCAATATTGAAGTGGCTTGGCTGGCCGGCAAACTTAAAGGCAAGGCACGTAGCCATGCGCTAGAGCAGATTGCCAGCGGCGTACCGATGGTGGTCGGCACCCACGCGTTGTTTCAAGATGAAGTGCAGTTCCATAACTTAGCTTTGGCAATTATTGATGAGCAGCACCGCTTTGGTGTGCAGCAGCGTTTAGCTTTACGCAAAAAAGGTGTCGATGGTGTGTACAGTCCGCATCAATTAATTATGACTGCCACCCCGATTCCACGCACCTTAGCCATGAGCGCGTATGCTGATCTCGACACTTCGGTGCTGGATGAGCTACCGCCAGGACGCACGCCAGTGAACACTTTAGTGCTCAGTGATACGCGCCGCTCGGAAGTGATTGAGCGGGTCCGTGCGGCGTGCTTAGAAGGTCGTCAAGCCTATTGGGTGTGTACCCTAATTGAAGAATCTGAAGAACTAACCTGCCAAGCCGCAGAAAGCACCTTTGCCGATCTTACCTTGGCACTTGCCGGTCAAAAAGTTGGGTTAATACATGGCCGTATGAAACCCGCCGAGAAAGCTGCAGTGATGGACAGCTTTAAGTGTGGCCAACTGCAGCTGTTAGTTGCCACGACAGTGATTGAAGTGGGGGTTGATGTGCCCAACGCCAGTTTAATGATTATCGAAAACCCCGAGCGTTTAGGTCTCGCGCAATTGCACCAACTGCGTGGGCGTGTGGGCCGCGGTAGCACTGCCAGTCACTGCGTGTTGTTGTACCATGCACCGCTGTCACACATTGGCCGCGAACGCTTGGCGATTATGCGTGAAACCAATGATGGTTTTATTATTGCTGAAAAAGATTTAGAACTGCGCGGCCCCGGCGAAATGCTCGGCACCCGGCAAACCGGTTTACTGCAGTTTAAGGTGGCAGATTTGATGCGTGATGCTCCACTATTGCCCGCCGTGCGTGATGCTGCTTGCCAGTTACTTGAGCAATGGCCAAGCCATGTTAGCCCTTTGTTGCAGCGCTGGCTTAAGCAGGGTCAGCAATACGGACAGGTTTAAAAGCGCTATACTGATTGCAATATTAGACGAGTCATTTGGATAACAACCATGCTTCCCGCACACTCAATGACTGCCCGCGAGCGTATCCCGAATCCTGTCATTCACGCATTAGACACCGCTGCAATTGCTTTTAGTACCGAGGCCAGTCATTGCGTTGATCAGCAGTTACGCGCACATGCCATTGTCTTGCAGCATCTCAAGCAGCAATATTTGCTTGTTATTCCACGTCACCATATTCTCGACTTAGCCAAGCTCAATGCACGTACCGGTGGTCACTGGCAAGCATTAAGCAACACCTCGCAGTCACCTT
>JAAXZZ010000152.1 GCA_012719655.1 Gammaproteobacteria bacterium
CATTATCTCTATAAAAGTTAAATACAAAACGTAATACCCAAAAAGTTCTGCACCTAGAGAATGAGTAAAAATCGATAAGGACAACAGCCCCATAATATTGGCGCCAGTGTTTCCAGTTAGCAATATTGCCGCATTTTTAATTATGTTTTTTAGTGAAGACGTTTCAGACACAGGTGCGCTCTCTTTTACTGGCTCAAGAAGCTTGCATACCAAGGCATCGCCTTCGCAATCCCCTCCATAATTCTGTATTCCGGCGCATAGCCCAACAGCGTTTCTGCCTTGCCTATATCTGCTTGGCTATGGCGCACATCCCCCGGCCTAAAATCGCGGTACACGGCTTGTTTTGCATAGATCACGCCGTTTTCTGTTAGCGCACTTTGTATGGCATTAAACAAATCGTTCAGTGTGGTTCTATCGCCCACAGCCACGTTATACACTTGGTTTTTGGCCTCAGCATTTTGCGTGGTGGCGGCCAGCAGGTTGGCTTGCACCGCGTTTTCGATAAAGCAAAAATCGCGGCTGGTGTCGCCATCGCCGTTAATGTAAACGTCGTCGTTTTGGATCATGGCTGCCGTCCACTTGGGTATTACGGCAGCATAAGCACCGTTTGGGTCTTGCCGTTTGCCAAACACATTAAAGTAGCGCAGGCCAATACAGTTAAAGCCATAGGTGCGGGCAAACACATCGGCGTATAGCTCGTTCACGTATTTGGTGACGGCATAGGGGCTTAGGGGGTTGCCTATGTTGGCTTCTACTTTGGGTAGGGCTTCGTGGTCGCCATAAGTAGAGCTGCTGGCAGCATAGGTAAAGCTTTGCACCTTGGCATCGCGTGCGGCCACCAGCATGTTTAAAAAGCCGGTAATATTGGCGCTATTGGTGGTTATTGGGTCGTCTATGGAGCGCGGCACCGAGCCAAGGGCGGCTTGGTGAAGCACGTAATCCACGCCTTCACAGGCTTGTTGGCAATGCTCCAAGTTGCAGATATCGCCTTCTATAAAGGTAAAGTTGGCCCATTGCGCGGGGGTTACCAAGCCTTGCACTTCGTCTAGGTTGTGTTGGTGGCCCGTGGCAAAGTTATCTAGCCCCACCACTTTTTGCTTGTGGGTGAGCAGCTGCTCTAACAAGTTAGAGCCGATGAAGCCGGCCACGCCGGTGATAAGCCAGGTGTGTTGGGTGTTGTTAAGGCGTAAGAGTAAATCGTTGTATGTGCTCATGGTTTGGTTTCAGTTTGCAATGTTAAAGTTTATTTATCGAGGTCGGCCACTAGGTTTTCTATGGCTTGCAGCCAGTTATTAAATTCAGGGCATTCTTGCCGAATGGTTGTTAACCCTATTTCTTCAGCGATAATTGGGCCGTGTTCTGTTTTACTATAAGTACCCGGTGCAAAGGCCGCTAAAATTCTTTTTGAAGGGACGGTTTCCTTGCTGTTGTTTATTTCTTCTGGCGTTGCAAATTCTGCTCGAATATTTTGTAGCTTCTGCTTTACATCATCATTCCAGCCATCTAGCACATATTCAAAGTACTCAATGTTTGAAACCGCCCTTGCTTAGCCTTCTCACTCGAGTACTGCTCCAGCGCCACAGCTGGTAACAAGGTACTAAACACTTCTAAGCACTGGGTAATCTTAAACAGATAGTCGATAGATTTTTTGGCTGGGCGGTTATTGCGTATTTTAAACTGGTGCCAAGCACCAAGCTTACGCTTAGGGCCTGTGCCTGCGATATAACGCTGCACCATCTCTTCGACGATTTGTTCGGTCTGTGAGCAGTTAATCAAACAACGCTCAATACCCGTATGCACTGTTGCCTCCATAACCTTGGCTGAGCGGTTGGCATACATACGTGCTACTAGCATATAGCCCGCAAAAATGACGCCTAGTGTCACAATACCTTTAACTTCTAATGCATGTGTAGGTGAGGAAAAACCGTTTCTTGTTACTGTGGTTTGCTTCGCTTCCGCTGCGCTGCATGGTTTGCAAGGTGGATTGCCACGTCGCTGCGCTGCATGGTTTGCAAGGTGGATTGCCACGTCGCTGCGCGACTCGCGATGACGGTGTGTGTCTTGCAATGAAGGCGTTTAGGCACGCTACCGCCCATGGGTTATGGCTCCCAACGTGCCGTGTTGCTTTTCAAATGTGCCGCGTGTGCGGTGGTGCTTGCTTTCTCGGGCATGGCCCGCTCCTACGGGACGGGTTTGGCCGGCGCTACTTTCGCGGGCATGGCCCGCTCCTACAGGGCAGGTGTTGCCTGCGTTACTTTCGCGGGCATGGCCCGTTCCTACGGGACGGGTGTTGCCTGTGTTGCTTTCGCGGGCATGGCCCGCTCCTACAGGGCGGGTTTGGCCTGCGCTGCTGTCGCGGGCGTGGCCCGTTCCTGCGGGATGAAACGATGCTATTCACCACGCAGTGCGGTTTCTTCTATTTCTATCCGTTGTTGCTGGCCGAGCATGTCTAAAAATATCAAACAGCGCTCTTCACCTTTAGGCATGTTGTAGACGGCCTGTAGCCCAGCAAAAGGGCCTTCGGTGATTGTTACTTTTTCGCCTGCGCTAAAGGTGGGTTGTGCTGTGTGTTGATTTTCACTGTTTTGCTCTAACGCTAAAAGTGTGGTCATCACCTCGCTTGGCACTGTGGCTGGCATGCCGCCAAAGCGCACAAAGTTATTGACCCCGCGGGTGCTGCGCAGTGCATTAAAATTTGCGGTGTTGCTGTCAAGTTGGATAAAAATGTAATTTGGAAATAAAGGCTCGATACAGTCTACGCGTTTACCTTGGACTATTTTCTGCCGTTTAATGCGTGGCAAACAAGTGGTATAGCCTTGGTTTTCAATATTGTGCTGGGCACGCTGTTCTTGCTTGCCTTTGCAGTGCAGTACATACCAAGCATCCACAGCCTTCTTATCCTGTTGTCTATTGCCCATAAATGGGCAACCTCGCCATCACTCTATACAGCGTTTTTGCGCTTGCGGATCATGCTACGAATTAACGCTGCAAACACACCTAACATACCACCGAGAACAATGCCTAACGCAACGATTAAAGATTTTTTAGGCTTGATAGGGCTTGTCGGCTCAACTGCCACTTGGTCAATACGTACCAAATTCAATTTATCCATATCAACTTCTAAGCTTTTTAAGCGGGAAATTTCTTTACGGTTTTCCGCAAGCTCTGCTAGGAATAAATCTTCGTTTTCACGGGCCTGTAGCACCTCAATCTGGCGGTTATGTTCAAGCAACTTTAGTGCTGTATTAATTTCCACAATCCGTCCGCTGGTAAAATCATCATTTTCACGGGCCATCAATGCGGCTCGTTCAGCACTCAGTGCGTCTGTACCCATAAAGTACAAGGGGTTTTGCTGATTATTGACTTCAGTACGAATCACGCTGCCTGAGGTACGCGTTTCATTGGCCAATGAGGATGGTGTAGCAGGTTTTTTAATGCCTAAGGATTTAGCAATGGCAATGGCTTCATCCAGTTGCATAATGCGATTTTGACGTTGCACTTTAAGCTCTTCGCGCAGCGCTGCTAGCTCATCAAGCAGCTCGGCCTTCTTTAACACATCTTTTTCGGTGAGCTGGGCAATTTGCGCTTCTTTGCTCGCCTCATAACCAGCACGCGCGTTACTAATTTTGCGACGCAAGCGCTCGAGTCGGTTATTGATCACCCCTTCTAAACTGGCGGCAATACGCTGTTTTTCTAGGTTAATGGCATGATCAATAAAGCCGTTGGCAATTTTGGCACCATCCATGCCTTTTGGATATTGCAGTTGAATACCGACATAGTTAGCAAAGTCTTCATCTTTTTTCGCATCGGTTTTTAAAATCTTGATGTATTCACGATTGATCCGCTCAAAGTTTTGCTCAACGCTTCTATCAGCAAAGATAAGCGGCTCAAAGAGCTCTTGATTGGCTTTAAAATAGCCCAGACGTGTTTCGTAGGATTCAAGACTTGCACCGACTTGCACCAATGCTTCTGCTGGACTGAGATTATAAATACCAGTGCCATTAAGCTCGTCTAAATCCTTGATTGGTGCAGGTTTAACGATACTTTGTACTTGATAAACAGGGGTTGCAGCAAGCGCATAAATCAGCGCTAACGCTGTCACTACGGCGGTGATAATGACAATTAGAATTCTTTCTTGCCAGATCGACTGAAACAGCTCAAAAAGATCAATTTCATCTGCATCAGGAGCAGTATGATTAGGCATGTGCGGCACGGGGATATTTGAACTCACATCGGCTCCTTGTTTGTTTTTCTGCATTTCTGGACGTGCTGGCCTCGCCCAAACGGATACGTCCTTGATCACCAAAATGTGAACGGATCGTATATTAAGCGTTTGCGACATATTTTGCGAGGCTTAAGGATACCACCACAATCAATCCGAGGCCGTTAGGCCACGGCAGTCCATATGTGTAGCACGGCATGGTGTGCAAGATGGTTTGCCGCGTCGCTACGCTCCTCGCAAAGACCGAGCGGGAGCGCAAAGACGGTGTGTGCCTTGCGATGCGTTTCTAGTCACTGCCGAATAAATCCCGAGTGAAAACTTTATCTTTCACATCCTCGAGCTCAACGGCACGACGGTTAGCGACGATGACATCACTCACAGCCTTAAACTCTTCCAAATCGCGAATAACTCGCGAATTAAAAAAATCACTCTCATGCAAAACAGGCTCATAAACAACCACTTCAATACCTTTAGCTTTGATGCGTTTCATAATGCCTTGAATCGCGGAAGCACGGAAATTATCCGAACCTGTCTTCATCACTAAGCGATAGATACCAACCACCTGCGGCCGTTTGGCAATTACCGCATCAGCGATGAAGTCTTTACGCGTGCGGTTAGAGTCAACGATGGCTTTGATTAAGTTACTCGGCACATCATCATAATTGGCCAGAAGTTGCTTGGTATCTTTTGGTAAGCAATAACCACCGTAGCCAAAGGATGGGTTGTTGTAATGATCACCAATACGAGGGTCTAAGCTTACGCCTTCGATGATTTGCTTAGTGTTCAAACCAAAGGTCTGCGCATACGTGTCGAGCTCATTAAAGTAGGCAACGCGCATGGCTAAATATGTATTAGAGAACAACTTAATCGCTTCTGCTTCAGTGGACTGGGTGTAGAGTACTGGCACGTCTTTTTTGATCGCACCTTCGAGCAATAAGCCTGCAAACACTTCGGCTCGCGCGGATTGCTCACCAACAATAATGCGAGAAGGATACAGGTTGTCATAAAGGGACTTGCCTTCGCGTAAAAACTCTGGCGAAAAAATAATATTGTCGGTGCCGAATCGCTTGCGCGCTGCTTCTGTGAAACCTACCGGAACAGTGGATTTAATAACCATGACCGCAGTGCTATTGACTGCCAACACCTGCTCAATCACCGCGTCAACAGTACTGGTGTTGAAGTAGTTGGTTTTCGGGTCATAATCAGTTGGTGTGGAGATGACCACAAAGTCTGCATTTGTATAAGCACTGACAGCATCTAAAGTTGCGGTAAAATTCAGCGTTTTATCTACTAAAAAACGCTGAATGTCGGCATCTTCAATGGGTGATTTCTTAGCATTCAACAGTGCGACTTTTTCGGGAATAATATCAACGGCAACCACTTGGTGATGTTGTGCAAAAAGCATGGCATTAGACAGCCCAACGTACCCGGTACCGGCAACGGCTATTTTCATTCTTAGTCCCTATATTAAGTGCTTTTATGCCAAGGGCTGCGATCGCTTATGTCGATTTAACGAAGCAGCGTTATATGCACCTATGCCGTTTATACCAACCTTTTAGGCGCAGAAAATAACATGGCTACATAATGAATAGGCTCGTACTTTAAACACTAATAACGTGATCTGCTACGCAAAATAAAAGAACTCTGAGTTGCAAGAAAAAGAACTTAATTGCTGCACGTGCAATGCAAAAAGTGGCGCGTCAGTCTATAGAAAAAATTTGCAGTGGCCGCGTGCAAGGACGTAATGACGCTTTTGGGGCGCACAATGATTGGGGGACAATGAGCCGCAACGGATGGACAACGTCGCTGCGCGGGGCTACGCGTTGTCTCTGCGAGGCCGTTAGGCCGCGGCAGTCCATATGTGTAGCACGGCATGGTGTGCAAAATGGATTGCCGCGTCGCTGCGCTCCTCGCAATGACCGAGCGGGAGCGCAATGAACTCAATAACTCAGCGCGTCTTCAACGCAACTGCGGTCCATTAAAACCGGCCCAAATGGCTAAACGCTCGGCGACGCTGGCACCGAACTTTTTCGCGAAGCGATCAAAGGGGGTTTCTTGCAAGGTGAAATCAACAATCTCTTTTGCGCCGATCACTTCACGTGCCACAAAGCTGCTGCTGCCTAAGGCATCAATTAAACCCAATTGCAGCGCTTGCTCGCCTGACCAAATCAGGCCAGAGAACAACTCAGGATGCTCGGCATCTTTTAAACGATCACCACGGCCTTGTTTGACGCTGGCGATAAACTGCTTATGCGTTGTTTGCAGCACTTCTTTCCAAAACGCAGTTTCTTCACTGTTTTGTGGCTGAAAGGGATCAAGAAAAGCTTTGTGCTCGCCAGATGTGTACAAACGACGATCAACACCCAACTTCTCCATGGTGCCAACAAAGCCAAAACCGGCCGCTGTCACGCCAATGGAACCCACCAAGCTGGATTTATCGGCATAGATTTCATCGGCGGCGCTGGCAATGTAGTAAGCACCGGATGCGCCAAGGTCGCTGATGACGGCGTACACTTTAATCTCAGGATGCAAAGCGCGCAGGCGACGAATCTCGTCGTAGATATAACCCGATTGCACCGGACTGCCACCTGGGCTGTTAATGCGTAGCACGATGCCCTTGGTGTTTTTATCTTCAAAGGCTTTGCGCAGCGCGGTGACAATATTATCGGCGCTGGCACTTTCTTGATCGGCGATCATGCCGCGCACTTCAATCAGTGCCGTATGTGCGCCAGTGGTCACGCCTTTGCCACCGCTCATCATCGGTGAAAACAGTGCCAAGGCACCAAACAAATACGTAAAGGTTAAGATTTTAAAAAAAATCCCCCAGCGACGTGTGCGGCGCTGTTCGGTGACGCTCGACAACACGGCTTTTTCAAGCAATTTCCATGTTTTGCTATCGACGTTGGTGTCAGTCATGTAAAGCTCCTTTGAGCAATGTATTGGGCTGTTGTTGCAGCCAAGTGGTCAGTTGATGAAAAGCATCAATGGCTAAAATCGGTTGTTCTTTATGCAGCACGCTGAGCGGTTGCGCGCCATAACTGACGGCAACCCCCGGCACCTTGGCATTCTTAGCCATGCGTAAATCAAATGGCGAATCGCCGACCATAATAGCCTGCTCTGGGGTTGCTGCGCAGTATTTGAGGATTTCATGCAGCATCAGAGGATCAGGTTTGCTACGCGTTTCATCAGCGCAGCGAGTAATATCAAAATAATCGACCATATTGTGCCCGCTCAGCACACGATGCAGGCCACGGCGGCTTTTGCCAGTGGCCACGGCCAATTGATAGCCGGCGCGGCGATAGGCTTCCAGCGCATCGAGCACGCCAGGGTAAAAAGGTGAAGGTTGCTCTTCTAAGAGCAAATACTGCTCGCTGTAGGCGTGGATATAACGCTGTTTAAGATCGGCATCGTCTGCTTCGGGATACAGCACATCGTAGGCTTGCGGCATGGCTAAACCAATAATGTCGCGCACCTGTTGATCCGTGCAACGTGGTACCGCACAGAGATCTGAAGCCATATGCATGGCTTCAACAATGCGCTGGATGGAGTCCACCAGAGTGCCATCCCAATCAAAAATCAACAGACGAAGCTTATCCACCCTTTCCTCCTCAATATATTCAATTCATCCGCACCCCAGCGCACCGATGGGGCATGTAGCCGCTTGCATCCACCCCGTACGAGCGGGCCATGCCAGCGATGGAAAACCATGCCGCACCGGTGGACCATGTGCGCCACTTAAATCTGCCAAGCCTTGTTCTGTGTTGGCTAAGTACTGCAGGGCGGCAGGATTGCAATCGCGGGCATGGCCCGCTCATACAAGAAATCCTGCGTGCACCAGCGGGCAATGCGTGCGATTGCAAACCACAGCGCTGGGACCTGTACTTACAGCTACAGGTCCCTTGGTTAAGGTTTACAAGGCTATGCGAGTCTAACCATTGACCAACTGTTCAATCACCGCTTGCCATTCTTCACCTGGCTCAGCATGGATGGCGATCACTTCACCATCAGGCAGCGTCACTTTTAAGTCACTGGCGTGCAGAAATAAGCGTTTGCCGCCGATATCGCGGATTTCTTTACTGAAATCTTCGTCGCCATATTTACTGTCGCCCGCAATAGCATGGCCTGCATATAACGCATGCACACGAATCTGATGGGTGCGACCGGTAATAGGGCTGGCTTGCACCAACGTGGCGAACTCACCAAAACGGCGCAGCACTTTAAATAGGGTCAGCGCTTCTTTGCCATCTGGATTGACCTCCACCATGCGCTCACCGGAACGCAGATTGCTTTTTTGCAACGGTGCATCCACTCGTTTACGCGCTGCCGGCCAGCTGCCACGCACCAGCGCCATATAACGCTTATCGACGCCATCATTGCGCAGCGCTTCATGCAAATGACGGAGCATGCTGCGTTTTTTGGCGATCATCAGCAAACCAGAAGTATCGCGATCCAGGCGATGCACCAGCTCGATTTCTTTACAGTGCGGACGCATTTGCCGGAACGCTTCAATCACTCCGTAAGTCAAACCACTACCACCATGCACAGCGATGCCGGCCGGTTTATTGAGAATAATCAACCCCTTATCTTCATACACAATCGCCGCCTCTAAGCGCTCAAGCAACCCCTGAGCCAGCGGTACAGGCTCGTCTGCGGCCGTCATGCGCAGCGGCGGTACCCGCACGACATCACCTTCTTTAATCCGATAATCGGGTTTAATCCGCCCCTTATTAACCCGCACTTCGCCTTTGCGCAGCAGCCGATAGATCATGGTTTTGGGCACACCCTTAAGGCGCGTCAATAAAAAATTATCAATACGCTGCCCTTCAAAACCGGGCGCGACCTCAAGGAGTTGTACACCGGTGCCACTTTGCGAGTCTAAACTGCTCATAAAACCTTAATGCTTAACGATATAAAGGGTTCAATAATAGGCTATTTTGCAGACAATTTCTTTGTCGCGAGGTTGATATACGCAGATGCTGATAAAAACAGCATAATCCGTTATCACCTGTTCATAACCAGCGATAGCACAGTCATTAGCTGCTTTAACAGGGTCATTGCACTGCAAATGCAGTCATCGCACTTTTTAATTTAACCACCGCTCGGTCATTGCCAGGAGCGCAGCGACGCGGCAATCCACCTACCAACCCCACTTAGCACAGCGCTGCAGATATCGACTACCTTGGGAGCGCGAGATTTTACTGCTATTTTTCTCACTCTACTGCCAGCTAGACCACCCTGGGAGCGCGGGCCGCTGGCCCGCACTTCACACCCACATAACCTAGCACCGCCAAATAGACTGCCACGGCCACGGCCTCGCAGAGACAAAGTGCCGTCTTTGCCAACGCTGTGAAACAACCCTCCTCGCAGCACTAGGCGTTATTGCTAATACAAAAAACCAAACAACCACAGAGGAATTTTATTGCCAAAGCCCACTTCAATATCATCTGCCGCGACAAAACCTTTGCCATCTTGCAACTGCGCAGCCGTTTTACCGGCACCGCCCACTTCAAACGCCCAGTTATCATCCACCACAAAATCACCGCGATCGTGGTAATGCACCTGATGCTTGAGCCCCAACTGCGAAACAAAAAAACTCTCACGCACAGAGCCCAAATTACTGCCGCCGCATAGCACCTGAAACAAATTAGGGTTATCTAACAACAGCTTATCGGGCTTATTCACAGCTCGCATGCCCACACCGCCACGCACCACATGAATCAAACTGCCCGCATCCATTTGTTGTAAATACTTTTGCAAAGTCGGCCAAGACACACCTGCCGCCGCACTTAATTTAGAGACATTCAATTCATAAGGATGAGTGCTGCACAGCATGTACAAAATCTTTTTAAGCTTATCCAGCTTAGTTGGATCAATACGGTAAATACGGCTTAAATCTGAATCAATGGTGAGATTCACCACCTCCAGAAGCTTAGAAGGATAATCCGCTAAAGACTCTTGATAAAAAGGATAACAGCCATAACGCAGGTATTTAGCAAACTGCTCCAGCGGGCGAAAATACTGCAATAGTTGCGCGGCAATATCTTCATGTGACGTCAATACTTCGGCTAAAGAAAAACTGGGCAAAGTGTGTCCAAGCTCTAGCTCACAAAACTCGCGCAGCGATAAGACACCCAAGCGATGCACCACCGCCCGCCGCGATAAATCAGCACTGACATGTTCAATCTGCAAAGCACTAGAGCCGCTGAACAGCAGTTGTAAATCAAACACATCGTAAATGGCTTTGAGTTCTTGCGAAAAGTTATCGGCTTTATGAATCTCATCCACCAATAACAAGCGCCCACCGCGCGCATAAAACGCCTCGGCCAAGTCATACAGGCTCACCCCAACCATCGCAGGATGATCACAACTCACATACAAAACCTGGGTAGCCGCTAAATTAAGCGACTTGGCATACTGCAGTAAAATTGTACTTTTCCCCGCACCGCGAGCACCTTTAACACCCAGCAAGCGAGCATTAAAGTCCACCTGATGGTAAAGATAGCGCTTATACCGCGGCACATCACGAGAGAGAATTTGTGCAGAGATTTTTTGTAACGTAGCAAGATTAAGAGTAGGCATAGGCTTATTGACAAATAGAGTTAACATTAAAGCCAACCTAATCTAAAACACACTTTACAGCAAGCGCTTATATCAGCCTTATCACCAGTTACCACTCACCTTTATCAGCAGCGCTGTAGATATCGACTACCTTGGGAGCGCGGGCCGCTGGCCCGCACTTTACACCCACATAACCTAGCACCGCCAAATAGACTGCCATGGCCTACGGCCTCGCAGAGACAGTGCTTTCTGAAGCAATACCACAGCCCGCGACTACGGCCTCGCAGAGACAGCCCTCTATATCGCCATTAACAGCGTTGCAGATATCGAATGCCCTGGGAGCGCGGGCCGCTGGCCCGCACTTCACACCCACATAACCTAGCACCGCCAAATAGACTGCC
>JAAXZZ010000153.1 GCA_012719655.1 Gammaproteobacteria bacterium
CAAAACACACATCAATTAATTTTTGCAAAGATCGCCATAAAAAATAAAAATCAGCAATAAAAAACCACAAAAACTAAATTTTAAGCAATAATATTTAAATATATCTAAACATCACTAAAACGAGGCTTAAATGGACAGACTTGATCGCTACGACTTACGCATCTTGCAAGAACTGCAGCACGATGCGCGCCTATCCAACCAAGAACTAGCAGAGCGTATCGGTTTATCAGCATCGCCCTGCTCGCGTCGAGTAAAAGCCTTAGAGGATGAAGGCTATATCCGTAAGCAGGTCGCCTTACTGGACCGTAAAAAACTAGGCTTAACCTTAACAGCTTACGTATTAATCGGCATGGATCGTCACACTCCAGAGCGTTTTGAAAACTTTCAAAAGCACATCTGTCAATGGCCTGAAGTGCTCGAATGCAGCCTCATCACTGGCATGGATGCAGACTACCAACTTAAAGTTATAGTCCCAGATATGGACCACTACCAAAAGTTCCTACTGGAAAAACTCACCCGCATTGAGGGCGTCACCAGTGTGCGCTCAAGCTTCGTTCTCAATCATGTGCAATTATCCACAGCTTTACCACTCACTCATTTGCACCTATAGACGAGCAAGCGCTGCTTGCAACCCAGCGCACTGGGTAACTTTCGAAGAACAATCAGGCTTCACAACTGACATTGTAGTACTTTTAACGTATAATCTTGGTTCTCATGCTGCAGATCAATAAGTAATATGTGCTTGTTGTACTAGATAGGGTAGCTATGGAAACTGAAGTATTTGAAGAGCTAATGATGACTGTCTTAGTCGGTGGTCTCATATTATTTATGGCTTTTATAGTTTGGGATTTGGCCAAAAAATCTAAAGCAGGTCGCTATGGCACTGCAGTGCTGTTTTTTGCACTAGGTCTCGGTGTGCTTGGTTTTATTATTAAAACTGTAGTGATTGCCGTCAAAGGCCTATAAATCCCTCGATACCACATACTATTTACTGCATCGCTAACCACACTTTTCTCGCGTTTATTTTAATATATCTCCAAGGACAACCTTAATGAAAGCTGCTGATATCGTTATGCAAAGCTATGGCCGCTGCTGTGCAAGCGATGGTTTTTTCGACTCGTTTTACGACCATTTCCTTGCAACTTCACCGGAAATTCGTGATAAGTTTGCTAACACTAATATGGCGGGGCAAAAGTTACTGTTGCGTCAAGGCATTTTGAATGTCGTTCTATACGCTCGTGGCATGCCCGGCACCAAACTCAAAGCGCTCGGCTGCTCACATTCACGTAAGGGCATGAATATTCGCCCAGAACTTTATACGCTTTGGTTTAATGCACTCGCGGCAACGATTCGTGAACATGATAAAGAATGCACAGCAGAGACAATGCAAGCATGGCGCGAAGTAGTGAACAAAAGCGTCGAGGTCATTGTTGGTGAATACTAACGGCAAAAAGCAATTAAACAGTGGGTAGTGCAAGACGCTACTCACCGGCCTTAAACAGCGCACCATGAACGACTCAAGCCGGCATTTCAAGCTCGCGCCACTGCCCACTGGGCAAGTCAGCCAAACACCAATCACCAATCTGCACTCGAACTAGACGTAACGTTGGCAATCCCACTGCTGCTGTCATCCGTCGCACTTGTCGATTACGACCTTCATAAATAGTCAGCTGCAGCCATGCCGTGGGGATATTTTTGCGTTCACGTACAGGTGGATTACGCGCCCAAAGTTTAGGCTCCGCAATCAATTGAGCCTGTGCGGGTGCTGTTAAG
>JAAXZZ010000154.1 GCA_012719655.1 Gammaproteobacteria bacterium
AGCCAGCATATTAACAAAGTCGCAGTTGTAAAAACGGCTCTATTGTAAACCAATAGAGCCTTCATTTGCTGTATATCTGACCGGTATCTTAGTCGTTACTGGTCACGCCAAGAATCTGCAGCAAGCTCAAAAACAGATTGTAGATGGATACATATAAAGTGATGGTCGCCATAATGTAATTGCGTTCGCCACCACTGATGATTGCACTGGTTTGAAACAAAATCATTGCTGATGAAAACAGTACAAAACCTGCGCTAATCGCCAGTTGCAAACCGGAAATATCAAAAATAAAGCCGGCAATCATCGCTGCGATTAAAACAAAGCAACCCACAGTGATGAAGCCACTTAAGAAGCTCATGTCTTTACGGGTAATCAATACATAGGCCGACAAACCGGTGAATACGAAAGCTGTCATCGCAAAAGCTGAGCTGATGACACTGCCACCATTGGGCATACTCAAGTACATGTTTAAAATGGGGCCCAAGGTATAGCCCATAAAGCCAGTTAGCGCAAAGGTGGTCAGTAAGCCCCAGCCTGAGTTACGCAGTTTCATGGTTAGAAAAAATAGACCGTAAAAACCAACTAAGGTCAGCATAATGCCTGGGTGCGGCATATTCATTTGTTGTGAAATATAGGCCACTAAACCACTGAAGGCTAAGGTTAGAGCGAGTAAGCCGTAAGTATTACGTAATACAGCGCTGCTTTCTATTGCTGTGGCAGTGGCTTGGTCAATTGAGTAGTTCTGTTGTTCTCTCATCATTCGTCTCCTGACTTAAATCGGTAGGAGTTAACCATTACTGATTTATCTCTACCTAAGAACCGCACGCAAGAATGTTCCTGCACAGTCTAAGTTTATAAAAAAGTAAGTTTACACGGCTCGTGCGAATGTAACGAGTGATTGATCTCTTAAAGCATACAGAGGATGCATTAAGGTTGTAACACGATAATTCCATCATTAAACAGGCCGCTTGCCTGCTTTTTTATCTGCTCTGTGCCAGATTCTGTGTTATTTGGTGTTTTGGCGCCTCTCTGACATTTACAAAAACTGTCAGAACTTTGTAATTCGTTGATTTTAAAGCAAAAAAAAGCGACTCACTGGGAGTCGCTTTCTTTTTTTATTTGGCGGAGGAGGTGAGATTCGAACTCACGGATAGTCGCCCATCGACGGTTTTCAAGACCGTTGCCTTCAACCACTCGGCCACTCCTCCCTTTCAATGGCGCATATAATAGCGTGTTTTTTCTTACTGTCAAACACTTTCAATATATTTATTTAAAAAACGCTTTTTATCTCCTTGGCGGCTCAGCTAGCTTCTTAAAACAGCGACTTAACTTACTCCGCATTAGCAATCCCAAAAGGAATATGCACCGATGGCAAACGTGTCGAGGCCGGTTCGAGGTGCAGCTTTTGATCATCGAAAAAGATGTGCGGCCGCATAATGTCGAGCACTTTAGCTTTTTCAACGCCCCCCATAAAAAAAGCTTCATTCACATCAATGCCCCAGTGACGCATGGTATTGATCACGCGCTTATGTGCAGGTGCATTGCGCGCGGTCACGATGGACACACGCAGGATCGGCTCGTAACTTGGATCTTGCAGTTTTTTCAACGCTTCCATGGCTTGAATGTCAGCGATACGCTTTAAGAAAGGTTTTAATGGTCCTGCCGTATGCGGAATATCTTCACGAGAGGTTTCGTACTGGTGAAAGTCGCCAAGGCTCTGTGTGGTTTTGTAGACGGTTTCTGCTTCATCGTCAGCCAAAACTCCATCAAAGTCGAAAGCAATGCGCAGTTGCGAGTCATTGCTGTCATCTTCAATTTCACCTTTAAGGATCTGCCCTGCTGGGTAGCCTGCCGCCACGGCACGTTTGACATCATTGGCATTGGCCGATAAAAACAATTCAATATCAAATGCTGGAATATACACATGTGGTGATTTGCCCTGCATAAAAACGGCGCGAGTAATGGGCAGTTCATAATGCTCAATAGAGTTCATCACCCGTAAGCCGGTATCGGGGTCATTACGAGACAATAGAATCACTTCCACCGGTGGGTTCTCAGGATTGAGTTGGTTGAGCGAGAGTAAGCGGCGGATAAAGGGAAAAGCTACGCCCCGTGCCAGCGGTTGATCTTGGTTGTCACGTTGATAGTCGCGATAGACTTGCTCGCCCGCTTGGCGGAAGACTTGATCAGAAGCGGTCAAATCAAATAAGGCGCTGGAAGCTAAGCCAATTACCAAACGACTACTGAGGTCAAACGCCATACTGAACTACCTCTGCGAAGATTTTATAATCGTAATTGGGCTCAGTATAGCGTTTAAACTGGGTAACAGAACAACGCTGCTACCCTCAGTATTTACTGCCCTAGCAGCCAAATAATTAGGCTGGGCAGACGTTAGTGCTGTTGAGGTCAGCCTGTATATTCCAGGCATCGACTAGGAGTCTGCTTTCCAGCCCCATGGATGCATGGGTAGCCTGATCTAAGACGTCACAACTTTGGCTGATTGCATTGATTTGCGCTGTAATGAAGCGCCCCATTATTTTGAATACATTTAGGTTATCCATACCCTTTTACCTCTTTTTTATAATATAAGCACAGCTTGCGCTGTAAAGCCTCCCGAAAACGAGACTAAGCCAATAGACGTATTGTAAAAGTAGGTGGTTTGCAGAAATACAGCAGCACTGATGAACAGTGATCGGTGTTGACCGATAGTTTTCTTGGCGAAAAAAAGGCGGTGTCGCACTTGGATGCTGAAAGAAACAATGTTCTACAGCGTATCGATGGTGTTTCTCTGTACCACGCCACTCAAAGTTGTCGCTTGAGTCGGGATAGGCGTATGAATATACAGGGGTTGCTTGTGTTTAGCAAGGAGCATGCCATCATTAGTTTGGATGCATGCTCTAACGCGTTCTAGTGCTTGGCGACGCCTGCATTAGACGCCGTTATAGTGTTTATGAACTCACCATAAAGGCAGGCTATAACCAACAATTAGACGGTTTTCATCTAAATCACGGAAGAAATTTGAACGTACTGCGGAGTTTCTCCAGCGCACACTAAAGTTTTTTAGTGGACCTTCTTGGAACGCATAAGTGACATCAAAGTCTCTTTCCCACTCATTACCTGAGGACTTGTTATCGCCGCGATCAACGCCGCTACCACTGACGTAACGGGTGAACAAGCTCAAACCTGGGATGCCCATGCCGGCAAAGTTGTAGTCATAGCGTAGCTGCCAAGATTTTTCATCTTTTGCGGCAAAATCACGAATTTGCGAGTAGTTGACCAAGAACGGATCGGTACCAGCAATATAAGCGAATCCCGTAGCGCCGGTCATTTTCTGGTAGCTCGCACCGAGCTTGCTGTAGCCAAAGGCATAGGTCAGCATCCCAGAGAAGGCTTTGTTATCAACATTACTTTTGCCATCATTGGTTGAGCGTGAAAAGCGCAAATCAGTCTTTAATGAACGCTTATCACCTAAGTTCCACATATGTATGCCGTTTAATACATGCTGCTTATACAGGTCATCTAAGTTACTGAAGCTGTAGGTGGTTGATAAATCGCTGCTCCATTTGTAGTTAAAGCTCGCAAAGTCAAAAGCCGTGCTCTCGCCTGCTTTACCTGCTTTAAACTTATTGCCTTTAACTTTAACTTCACCATTGGCGACATTGTTAATTCTAAGCACTTCATTGTCAGAAGAGTTACGCTGATTGACACGATTAAGACGCCCGAGATCAACTGTAAGGCCATCAATTTCTTGCGTGGTCAAGATACCGCCTTGGAAAGTTTGCGGTAACAAACGGCCTTCAAGATTGGTGCCTACAACCGGTAAACGTGGCATCAGAGTGCCAACTTTTAACAGGCTCTTTGACACTTTAGCTTTTGCTGTAACACCAAGGTCGCCGTAGTTGTCTTCAGCCTTGCCTGTGCTTTTACGCACTTGCAGCAGCTGAGTATCACTGCGTCCACGACCTGAATCGAGCTTTATCCCAACTGAACCGATTGCATCGAGACCAAGACCAACAGTGCCTTCGGTATAACCCGACTCAAAACGTAAAATAAAGCCTTGTGCCCATTCTTCTGACTTGCTGCGATACTCATCTTTACCAACCAGCTTGGGTGGCTTGGTATTGGTGCTTGTGGTTGAATCACGAAAATCGCGATTCATATAAAAGTTACGCAGCTCTAAACTGGCTTTACTGTCATTGATAAAGTCAGCAATGGCCGCAGATGGCACTGCTAATAAGAGGCCGCCAGCAGTTGCTAAAGTAATAGCGCGTGCCAAAGGAGAGAAAATCATGGTTTTTCCTTATTGATAAAATCATACGGAGCCTCAATGAGGCTCCGTAGTGTGTTACGTATTAGCTTTTACTCAGCGGTAAAGGTGCGTGCGCGCAATGCTTCAGGCTTTAAGAAATCTTTGCGGCCGACATTGTCATGATCACCCAGCAAGCGTCCATTTACTTCTAGACCGTAACTGCTGTGCTTATGGAATGTATCCAAATACTTTTCGCGCGTTTCTTTAACGTTGCCTGTGTAGCGTGGGTCTTGAGGGCGCTCTTGCGTGTTGATGTAGTACGCTACATCCCAAGCCGCTTGGTCACTTAGACTGTTAGGACGACCCAGTGGCATGTTGTGCTTAATGAACGACGCCAAAGTAAAGTGGCGAATAATTCCTGCACCCCAATTATAAGAGTCATCTCCCCAAACTGCTGGAAATATGACCTGCCCGTTTTCGACGAGGCCAGCGCCGTCTTCGCCATGGCAAATGCTGCAATTTTCTGCATAGACTTTAGCACCACGCTCATAGTCCATTTTTTTCGCAGGTTCAGCAAGGTTAGGATAACCACGCCCATACATCTTGCCGCCTGGTTGATACATCGGCACACCTTTAGCCAACCATTGGTGATAGGCCGTCAGTGCCAACATATCATCACTACCGTACGCTGGTGGTTTACCATTCATTGAGTAGGTAAAGCAGCCGGCAATACGTTCTTCTAAGTTATTGACATGATCGTTTTTAGGACGATACGCCGGCAAAGTTACGGCTGCAGGCCAAACGGGACCCGCAAAAGGTAGGCGCCCTTCACCCATGTGACAACTGTTGCAATTCATATTGTTAAAGACGTTTTTGTCGCGCAATTGTTGTGTATTAACAAACAGGTCATAGCCACGACGAATCACACGCTTCAACTCAGGGTGAAAGTCACTTTTTTCCAGATCTTCCATAGTGGGCGGTACATGCACGTACTCACCTTCTGTGGGTTCTGGATTATTTACAGGAAAACGCTGTTCTGCCTGTGCCGTAAAGCTCACTACGCTGGCCGCAACGGCAAGTGCTAGGCTATTGATGAGGAGATGTTTAGAGGTTTTCATTTTTGCTCTCCCTTGCGTTGTGCTGGCTGGCGCGATAACCACTGCGATACAGCACGAATATCTTTGTCATTCATTCGCTCTGCAATAGCGAGCATTAAATGCTGCGGATCATTGTTACGCTTACCGGACTGCCAAGCGTGCAGTTGATCGGAAATATAGCCTGCATGCTGTCCAGCTAAGTGTGGAAATGTTGATCCTACACCTAAGTTCTCTGGCCCGTGGCAGCTCGAACAAGGCACAATGTAGCGATCCCAGTCGCCTTGCATGGCAAGTTTTTCACCATGTGCCAACTCTTCTTCGGTTGCTGCTGGATCCCCCTGCCCTTGTACTGCAGGCAATTGACTGTAGTACACCGCAATATCTTTAAATTGCTGATCATTGAGCATATTAACAAAAGGCATCATGGTCGGACTGTTACGAGAACCGTCCTTCACATCTTTCAATTGCTTATATAAATAGTCTGCATTTAATCCAGCAATACTGGGCCAAGACTCGCCACCAGGAATATTCATGCCGCCACCGTTGGCTTGGTGGCAAGCAACGCACATAGCAGCGGCTTGCTCACCTGCTTTGGCATCTCCTTCTAGTGCATGCGCCGAGGTTACAGCAAGGCATAATGTTGCAGCAGCTAGAGTCATACGATGAATTCTTTTCATTGTGACCTCTTTTTCCTTACAGGCTCTAATAATATGTTCATCAATCTATGCTTGATGAATATCAA
>JAAXZZ010000155.1 GCA_012719655.1 Gammaproteobacteria bacterium
ACTGCACACCAGGATCTTCATTGCCGCTGTAATCGCGGGTGTGCGACTTCTTATACCAGTCATAAATACGGCCAACAAAAGGAGAAATCAAAAACACCCCCGCATCAGCGCAAGCGGCTGCCTGAGCAAAGGAGAACAATAGTGTCAGATTGGTCTGAATATTCAATTTTTCCAAGCGACGAGCGGCTTGAATGCCTTCCCAGGTCGCAGCGATTTTAATCAGCACCCGTTGGCGATCAACACCTTGCTGTTCATAGCGATCAATTAAGCGCAGGGCATACTCATACGTGGCTTGCTCATCAAAGGATAAACGTGCGTCCACTTCGGTCGAAATGCGACCGGGGATCAAAGATAAAATCTCTCGGCCAACTTCAACCGCAAACTGCTCACAGGCTGCTTGCGGGTTGCCAGAAAAATCTTGCTGTATCTGCGCCATCATCCGCGCATAACGAGGAAAGGTGGCGGCCTTTAGCAGCAAGGATGGATTGGTCGTGGCATCAACGGGCTGTAAACGCGCGATGGCATCTAAATCACCGGTATCGGCAACTACTGTGGTGTAACGTTTTAATTGTTCGAGTTTGGATGTCATAGTATGAACTGCGATCTGGGGCTAAAAAAGAGTGCACAGAACATAACTGAGCGCTGCGGCGGATGCAATAATTTCTATGCGCTTAACGACCTTCCAGGCCCGCCACAGCTTGATCATAAATGCGCATGGGGTCATCGGTTTTATAGATGTCTGCCGATAACAGCTGGCGAAAACGTCGAGCACCAGGAAAACCTTGTGCTAAACCGAGAAGATGCCGGGTGACATGGGTTGCTTTGCCGCCCTGTGCGATATGCGCAAGCAAGTAAGGGCGCAGTTGCTCCAGAATCTCGGTGCGAGTGATCGCGCGCGGTGCATCGCCAAACAGCTGATGGTCGACCTCACTGAGCAACCAAGGGTTGTGGTAAGCCTCGCGACCAAGCATCACGCCATCAAAGGTCTGCAGGTGCTCGGCACATTGCTCAAGGGTTTTGATGCCGCCATTGAGGATGATTTCCAAATCTGGAAAGTCAGTTTTGAGTTGCGCAGCAATGTCATAACGCAGCGGAGGAATATCGCGGTTTTCTTTCGGCGATAAACCTTCCAAGATGGCAATCCGCGCATGCACAGTAAAGCTTGTGCAGCCGGCATCACGCACCGTACCAACAAAATCACACAGCTCGGCATAGCTGTCGCGACCATTGATACCAATGCGGTGTTTGACCGTAACCGGAATATCGACGCCATCCTGCATCTGCTTGACGCAATCAGCGACCAACTGTGGATGTGCCATTAAGCAAGCACCGATCATGTTGTTCTGCACGCGATCGCTGGGGCAGCCAACATTGAGATTCACCTCATCAAAACCTGCCGCAGCGGCCATCTTAGTACAAGTGGCTAAATCTGCAGGGTTGCTGCCACCTAACTGCAAGGCTACCGGGTGTTCAGATTGATCATGGCGCAAAAAACGCGCGCTATCGCCGTGAATTAAAGCGCCGGTGGTGACCATCTCGGTATAAAGCAGCGCACGCTTAGAAATCAGCCGCAAAAAGTAGCGGCACTCGTGAGTTGTCCAATCCATCATCGGGGCAACGGAAAAGCGGCGGTTTACTGTGTTCATCAATGTTCAGCTCTTTAATAACGACTTGGCTGCTCGGACGAGCCATTTTGAGCGCGTATTGTATGTTAATAGCGCTGTGTTTAGGAGCTGGGGTTTAGATTGAATGAATTGCGATGTGATCTATCGCTAGGAGTGGCGCTTACCAAAGCGCCTGGATGAGAGAACCTAGTGCGGGCGGGCCGCTTGCGCGTCTTGGCTGGAGCGCTATGTTGCGGGCGAGCCGCCCGCGCTCCCAAGTGTTGCTTTCAGGAGCGCGGGCCGCCTACGCTCCTGGATGTTATTTTTAGGAGCGCGGGCCGCTGGCCCGCAATAGAGGCTACTAAGCACACAGCAATTTAAGTGTATTTACCCGTGCTCAATGGCGTTTTAATCCAGCTAGTTATTATATTTTTGGTAATCACTACTCCAACGCCAATCTGTCGAGCAAGCCACAAGACCAGCGGACACAGGGTTGTTATGGATATAGGCGATAGCCGCTTCGAGGTGTGTCTGATTGCGAATAAATCTATCCCAATAGTCGGGTTGCCAGATGGGACGTTCTGGTTTCAGTCCATTAAGACTCAACTGTGTAGCAATTTGCTTGGCCGTGTAAGATTTCCAACTCTGTACGATTTTTGCAAGCAAGCTGCCTTCGAATACACGAATTAACACATGCACATGATTTGGCATGACCACATAGGCCAGAATCGTGTAACGCTTTCCAGCAAAGTATAACCAGTTGTCGATGATGATTTGGGCGATATTAGGGTAAGCCAGCCAGCACTGGCCATAACCTGCATCCAATAGCTGTTCAGTAGCAGTATGTCTTTTTTCTCTGTCAAGAAGGGTTAAGCGCTGCATCACATCTTTAGGAAGCGCATCACCAAGCCGATAGGTGATCATTTGAAACTCAGCCTCTTCGATGTGGGGTAAGTAACCACGGCTATGCGCTTCTGGTAGTGTGGTTTTTGCTGATACTTTACCTGCGACTCGTCCTTGAGTTTGCATAGTGATCTCCATTTTCATTGTGACTTAATAGTGTTGCAATGACTTAGCATCATTTTGAAAGTGTAGTCGATTTTTCTTTTTTTGTTGAAGGAACGTGCGAGCGGTGTTTAGCTCTGCACTTGGATGAGAGAACCTAGTGCGGGCGAGCCGCTTGCGCGTCTTGGGTGGAGTGCTATGTTGCGGGCGGGCCGCCCGCGCTCCCAAGTGTGGCTTTCAGGAGCGCGAGCCGCCTACGCTCCTGGATGTTATTTTTAGGAGCGCGAGCCGCTTGCGCGTCTTGGGTGGAGTGTTATGTTGCGGGCGAGCCGCCCGCGCTCCCAAGTGTTGCGTACAGGGGCGTGAACCGCCTACGCTCCTGGATGTTGTTTCTGGGAGCGCGGGCCGCTGGCCCGCATTGTGTTGAGCGCGTGGTGTTGCGCCTAGAAAATTATATTGTGATGTGTTTAATCGCTAGGAGTAGCGCTTACCAAAGCGCCTGGATGAGAGAGCCTAGTGCGGGCGGGCCGCTTGCGCGTCTTGGCTGGAGCGCTATGTTGCGGGCGGCCAGCCCCGCCTATGCTCCTAGGCGGGGCTGAGATTACGCGCTGTACTTACTTTTCAAGCTCACCTTCACTACCAACGGCTCAAGCGCGCGGCAGCAGCAGGGGAGGATTTCGTCTTGGCGCAGGTAGGCCAGCGGGGTGTTGATGTAATCCACACTACCTGAGCGCAGGGTCACGCGGCAGGCGCCGCAGTAACCGCTGCGGCACTGGTATTCAACCTTATGACCAGTGCGCTCTAAGCCTTCCAGCAGGGTTTCTGATTCCTCTAAGTGAAAAATCAAATCCTCAGTAATGACTTGCATAATCTTGCTCATTTAAAGCTCGAATTCGCCTAAGTCTTCCGCGGAAACAGTCGAGTTTATTTGGCCAACTAAGTAGGAGCTGACTTCAACTTCTTGCGGTGCAACCTGTACGTTATCGGATACCAACCAAGCGTTAATCCATGGGATCGGGTTGTGCGAGGCATTGCTAAAGGCTGGCTCAAGTCCCACGGCATGCATACGCAAGTTCGTGATGTATTCAATATACTGGTTCAGAATATCGAGGTTCAGACCAATCATTGAGCCGTCTTTAAACAAGTACTTGTCCCATTCTTTTTCTTGCTGCGCCGCATGCTTAAACATTGCCACACTTTCGTCGTAGCAGGAGCGCGCAACTTGCGCCATTTCTGGGTCGTCTTGGCCATCTTGCATGATATTGATGATGTGCTGAGTACCCGTCAGGTGCAGTGCTTCATCGCGGGCAATTAAGCGAATAATTTTCGCATTGCCTTCCATTAAACGACGCTCAGCAAAGGCAAAGGAGCAAGCAAAGCTGACATAGAAACGAATCGCTTCCAGCACGTTGACACTCATCATGCACAGGTACAGCTTACGCTTAAGCTCAAACAGGCTGACTTCGTGGGTTTTGCCATTCAAAGTATGGGTGCCTGCACCGCACTTGTTGTAGAGCATGCTGTAGTGAATCAGGTCATCGTAGTACTTAGAAATATCACTGGCACGCTCAATGATGTGCTGGTTGCGCATAATGTCGTCAAACACCACCGCCGGATCATTGACAATATTACGAATAATATGGGTGTAAGAGCGCGAGTGGATGGTTTCTGAGAATGACCAGGTTTCAATCCAGGTTTCTAGCTCTGGAATGGACACCAGCGGCAAGAAAGCCACGTTGGGGCTGCGCCCTTGGATTGAATCCAACAGCGTTTGGTATTTCAGGTTGCTGATGAAAATATGCTTTTCATGATCAGGCAGATTGCGGTAATCAGTTCGATCTTGAGAAACATCCACTTCTTCAGGACGCCAGAAAAACGACAGTTGTTTTTCAATCAGTTTTTCAAAAATAGGGTATTTTTGTTGGTCGTAACGCGCGACGTTAACCGGCTGTCCAAAAAACATTGGCTCTTTGAGTTGGTCGTTATCAACTTGCGAAAAAATGCTGTATTTCATCGTCATTTGCCCTTAAATCTTACAGGCGCCACCAGCGCAACCATCATCCATATCGCTCTGGCTATCATCAGCGCCATCGCGTGTGTTTTGGTAGTACAGTGTTTTCAGACCAAATTTATAGGCGGTCAGTAAGTCTTTTAATAGCTGCTGCATCGGCACACGGCCACCTTCGAAACGCTGTGGATCGTAATTGGTGTTAGCAGAAATGGCTTGATCGACAAACTTCTGCATGATGCCCACCAGGTGTAAATAACCTTCGTTGTTAGGCATGTTCCACAGTAATTCGTATTTGTCTTTGAGCGCGTCATAGCCAGGCACCACTTGTTTGAGGATGCCGTCTTTGGATTGCTTGATGGTCACCAAACCACGCGGCGGCTCAATACCATTGGTCGCATTGGAAATTTGGCTGGAGGTTTCCGATGGCATGAGTGAGGATAGGGTAGAGTTACGCAGACCGTGTTTAACAATGTCAGCACGCAGTGTTTCCCAGTCTAAATGCAGTGGTTCGCTACAAATAGAATCTAAATCTTTCTTATAGGTGTCGATTGGTAAAATGCCTTGCGCGTAAGTTGTTTCATTAAATGCAGTGCACGGACCAAACTCTTTCGACAGATTGTTAGACGCTTTCAGTAAGTAGTACTGAATGGCTTCAAATGTTTTGTGGGTCAGCGCATTGGCCGAACCATCGGAATACTTCAAGCCATTTTTAGCTAAGTAGTAGGCGTAGTTAATCACGCCGACACCTAATGTACGACGCTTCATGGTGGCGTTGCGTGCCGCCTCTAGCGGGTAGTCCTGGTAGGTCAGCAAGGAATCCAGCGCGCGCACCACTAAATCAGCGAGCTCTTCCAGTTCATCTAGGCTCTCCAGAGCGCCGAGATTGAAGGCTGATAAGGTGCACAGGGCAATCTCTTTATCCGCCTCGTTGATGTTTTCCAACGGACTGGTAGGCAGGGCAATTTCCAAACACAGGTTGGACTGACGAATCGGCGCAACTTTAGGATCAAACGGACTGTGAGTATTGCAGTGGTCAACGTTCTGAATATAAATACGACCGGTGCTGGCACGCTCTTGCATCATTAACGAGAACAATTCAACCGCTGGCAGGGTGCGCTTGCGGATGTTTTCATCCTGCTCATATTGAACATACAGGCGCTCAAACTCTGCTTGATCAGCAAAAAACGCTTCGTACAGACCGGGCACTTCATGGGGTGAGAATAAAGTGATATTGCCACCTTGAATCAGGCGCTGATACATCAGCTTGTTGAGCTGTACACCATAGTCCATATGGCGCACGCGGTTTTCTTCCACCCCACGGTTGTTTTTCAGAACCAATAAAGATTCAACTTCCAAGTGCCACATCGGGTAGAAGAGTGTGGCAGCACCACCACGCACACCACCTTGTGAGCAGGATTTCACCGCCGCTTGGAACAGTTTGAAAAAGGGGATGCAGCCGGTGTGCTGTGCTTCACCACCACGAATCGGGCTGCCAACGGCGCGAATGCGACCCGCGTTAATACCAATACCGGCGCGCAGAGAGACATATTTAACAATCGCTGAAGTTGTGGCGCTGATTGAATCTAAGCTGTCGCCACACTCAATCAATACACAAGAGCTGAACTGACGTGATGGCGTACGCACACCAGCCATGATCGGTGTCGGCAGAGAAATCTTAAATAATGAGATGGCATCATAAAAGCGCTTGATGTAATCCAGACGGGTCGCTTTTGGATAGTCAGCGAACAAACACATACCAATCAAGATATACAGCATCTGCGGGCTTTCGTAGACGTCTTTGGTCACGCGATTTTGGACCAAGTACTTGCCTTCCAGCTGCTTTACTGCTGCGTAAGAAAAACTCATGTCGCGGCCGTGATCAATGTACTCGTTGAGCTCGTCAAACTCAGCTTTATCGTAGTCACGTAAAATATGGCTATCGTAACGTTCTTCGTTGGTGAGCTTGGTGACGTGATCAAACAAATGAGGTGGCTCAAATTCACCGTAAGCGATTTTGAGCAGGTGGAAAATAGCCAAGCGCGCAGCCAAGTATTGATAGTCTGGCGTACTCTCAGAGATCAAATCCGCAGCGGCTTTAATAATGGTTTCGTGGATATCTTTAGTGCGGATACCGTTGTAGAACTGAATGTGTGATTTGAGCTCAACTTGCGATACCGAGACATTCTTTAAGCCCATTGCAGCCCAATCTAGAACCCGATGAATCTTGTCTAAATCGATCGGCTCTTGGCGACCATCGCGCTTGGTTACTTTAATGGCTTTAAAGTCTGTCATAATGAGATCCTTATGGTGTTTATGCGCAATAGTGCTTGAAAATTAAAAATGATTGATGTAGTGCGCCTTTCGGCTAAAACACAGCATATTGTGTTTTAGCTGAATAAAGGACGCAATATACTGTGTGCCTTCAGTAATATCAACACAACCCCTTACCGATTGGCAATCACTTTTAAGCGCTAAGCTAGGGGCTGTGCGCGCTTGCTGAATATTGAAATTTATACAATTAATTTTCTTGCCTTTTTGATTTTTAGCATTTTCTCAGTAAGCTTACTGGTGTCGTTTAAAAAGTGATCAACGCCCTTTGTGGGTTGACTGACTTTTTCACCTTGGACGTTTTTTGAAGGCCGCTTTTATGCAACAGCTTGAGTTTTTTGAAATCCCCAGCCCCTGTATTGGGGTCTGTGAGGCGAACAATAAAGGCTATTGCAAAGGCTGCTTTCGTTCGCGCGAGGAGCGCTTGTACTGGCTCAAATTAAGCGAGGCTGATAAGCGCCAAGTCGTGCGTTTATGTGTACAGCGCAAAGCCCGCGTCCTAAAAGCTAAAGAAGCGGCTTTGCAAGCAGGCTTGCCGATGGATGATGAGCCAGAACAAAGCGATATGTTTTAATCCGTGCGCGGCTCGATTGCAGGCACCACTGCCGCCTAAGACACATGCAAGCGCTGCACGTCTGCAATCTCCATGGCATGATGACTGACGATAATCAGCAAACCATCGGCTTGATGCTTACGTAGCGCGGCTAACACGTGATAGCTGCTCGCGCTGTCGAGCCCAGCAAAAGGTTCATCGAGCAATAAAATCGGCCGTTTGGCCAGCAATAGGCGCGCTAAAGCCACGCGCCGTGCTTGCCCACCGGAGATTTGCGCGCCGTACTCACCTAACGCAGTATCTAGGCCGTTTTGTTGCTTGGCCCAGTCAGCCAGCGCCACATCAGCCAACACCTGCCACAGTTGTTCATCGCTGGCCTGTGGATCCGCCAAACGCAGATTACTGGCTAAGCTGCAATCAAAAATATCCAACTGTTGGGGCAAATAGCCAATGCACTCATCCAATTGCCACTGCTCAACCGGGCGTTGATTGATTAAGTAGCGGCCACTGCTGGGCTGTAATGCTCGAGCCAACACTTTTAATAATGTGGTTTTACCAACGCCCGACGCACCGGTAATCACCAGCACCTGATCGCTGCGCAAATCAATGTTGATGTTTTCAGGGCCATTTAATGCCCCAGTGATGCGTGCGCTAAGTTGCTCGGTTTGCAACTGAAAAGGCGCTGTAGGGCGAGCTTTTTCCTCAGTTGCAACGGGCTGAGTGTGCTCCATAGGCCGCAACTGATTGATCCGGTTTCGTGCGGCTTGGCTTTGGCCTAAACCAATAAAACTGCCCGCTAAGGGCGCCAATGCTTCATGTACACCCAATAAAGCTAAGACTGCAGCGAGCAGCCAAGGCACGCTCAGAGCATTGCTTTGCACTAAAGGCACGCCAAACCACAGCACGCCGATCAAACTGATCGCCAGTGCCCATTGCTGCAATAAACTCAGCAGGCTGATCAGTTGCTGTTGTTTAAGCTGCTGGGTTTGGTACTGCTGATCAGCAATTAAGGTATCGCGTTGTTGGCTTGGCCAGCCTTGCCAAAGCGTGAGTGAGGTCAGCAACGATAAGGATTCTAAAAAATGCTCGCGGCGCTGCTCGGCGGCAGTGACATCGGCTTGCGCAAGTGTGCGGCCACGCCAAAAGCCAAGCGCAGGCACTAGTAGCCATGCCGTCACTAAAGCAAAACTGGCTGCTGCAGCCAATTGCGGGTGTAGCCAATAGGCAAAGGCCAGGTAACAGGCAACAATAAAACTGGCCCAAAACCACGGCGTCACAAACTGCAAGGGAAAACGATCTAAGCGATCAATGTCAGCGACCAAGCGATGCATGGTGGCCGCCGAACTGGTGCTGTCGAGGGTGCTGGCCGCTTGGTTTAATCTGAGCCATTGAAAAACTTGGCTGCGCAAATCTTTTAGCAAGGATAAGGCGGCATGGTGCGAGGGCACTCGTTCACCGTAGCGACCGGCCGTGCGCACAATGGCGAACAAACGAATTAACGCGGCAGGACGAAAGTAATCAAAGGTAAAGGCGCTGCTAAGGGTTAAGCCGGCAATCGCCGCCGCAGTGATAAACCAGCCTGATACGGCCAATAAGCCAATGGCGGAAAATAATGTCAACGCCCCAAGCAGTAACGCTAAGCTCCAGTTGCCCTGGCGGCTGCGCAATAGCGTGCGTAAACGAATCGGCTTTAGCATGGCGCTAGCTCCTGTGCAGTATGTAAAGACGCTAAATCAAGATGCCGATCCAGCCAATGCAAGCCTTGCCATTGATGACTGACCAGCAGCAAGGTTTTGCCAACACTGAGTGTGTCGAGCAAAGCATGAATGGTCGCACTGGTTTCAGGATCAAGGTGCGCGGTGGGCTCATCCAGCAACCACAGCTGAGCATCACGAAGCAGCAATTGCGCAATGGCTAAGCGGCTCAACTGACCGCCCGATAAGCCTAAGCCACGCTCGCCGAGTTGAGTATGCAGACCTTGCGGAAGCTGTTCTACTAAGGACAATAAGTCCACCTGGCGCAGCACCTCATGCAACTGCTGCTGGCTGGCCGCCGGGTTAGCCAAGCGTAAATTGTCTGCAATACTGCCACGCTTAAAGTTAGGTTGTTGTGATAAGTAGCCAAGCTGGCGATGCCAATCACAGCGTCGTACTTGTAATAACGGGCGTTGATTGATGAGGATTTCACCTGCATAAGGTACAAAGCCAAGCAATGCCAGTAGTAAGCTGGATTTGCCACTGCCACTGGCACCATGCAAGCCAACCCGCTCAGCGCTTGCAATCTGTAAATTGATGGCAGGTAAGCGCAGGCGTCCGTTGTCTGCGCTGATGCTGACTGCAGTTAACGATAGCGCAGGCGCTGTATCGAGTTGCAGCGGTTGTTGTCCTGGGTGTTGCCATCTGCGTTGCTCTAACAGTGGCAGTAATTCTTCAATGGCACCTTCTGCTTCAGCTTTGGCGTGATAGTCGCTGCCCAGTTGCCGCAGTGGGGCGTAGAACTCAGGCGCCAACAGTAAAATAAACAGTGCACCGGCATAGGGCACAGGAATCACCTCTTTGGCCCAAGGTAACACCCCCAATAAACCCAAACCCAAGTACAGCGCTACAAGAGCAATGGCTAAGGAAGAAAATAACTCTAAGACTGCGCCGGATAAAAACGCTAAACGCAGCACCTTCATCGTGGTGTCACGGTATTTTGACGCCGAACGATCAATATTCTCTTGCGCTTGCTCAGTGGCGTTTAAGTGCTGCAAAGTAGCCATGCCGCGCACCCAGTCTAAAAAGCGACTGCTAAGTTGGCTCATCGCTGCCATTTGTTGTTGGCTACTGCGACTGGCCGCACCGCCGACTAAAATCATAAACAGCGGCACAAGCGGTGCGGTCATCAGCATGAGCCCGGCGGCCAGAGGGCTGTAATAAAAAGCCGCGATGCTAATCAGCAGCGGCGTGATCAAGACTAAATACAGTTGCACGTAATAGCGGCTGATATAACCATCCAGTGCATCCACTTGCTCCAGCAATTGATTACTTAGGGCACCATCGGCGCCTAAGGTCTGCCGTTCTGGACCAAGGCCGGCTAAGGTGCTCAGTAAGCGTTGCCGTAAAGTCGCACGTGCTTGAAAGCTGGCCACTTGTGCGAGGCGTTCGCGGGCAAACTGTAAACTGGGGCGTAGGATAAAGCACAGCATTAACAACAGCAGAACTTGGCTGCTCAATACCTCAGTAAGAGGCTCTGAGTGAGGATGGCCAGCCAATAATCCTGCAAACACATGCGCCAATAGCCAGCTTTGTCCAATAAACACCAGCGTACCCAGCACAGCCAAGAGCAGTGCCAGATGCAAGCGCTTAGCTTGTGGGGCGATCGTCTCTTTTAACTGCTTGCGCAGCAGTTTTTTACGCTGTTGTTCCGATATTTGCAGAGCGGTATCCACAGGGTCACAAACCTTCTGTAAAGTGCTGCACCGATTGAGCGGTGTCTATCGACGTGATACGGATGAGATTGACTCTCAATAATCGCACAAGCTGAGTTTGCCACGGTGCGGCATGTTGTCCTGCCCCCGCGCAAGTCCAGCTCAAATCTATCTTCAATCGCGTAGTATTCAATGCTAAGGAGATGCTGAATACATCAGGCAATGTCATAGCAAGCCTAGCGATTGTCGCGTCGCTCCTCGCCATGACGTAATGGATCAGTGCTCCCTAACAGTG
>JAAXZZ010000156.1 GCA_012719655.1 Gammaproteobacteria bacterium
GAATAGACTAAAGCAGGGGGTTATATCGAAAGGCTTTAACTTGGTAAATTTGCATCGCCACGCTGCACTTTAATTCACAAATAAAAACAATGGTGAGCATTATGCAAGATGACAATAAAAATGCTGCTGCCTATTGGTCGGCAAACTTACGTCTCATTACCTTCTGCATGTCGGTTTGGGCGTTAGTTTCATACGGCTTTGGCATTCTACTCAGACCTCTACTGTCCGGAATCTCGGTTGGTGGTACTGACTTAGGTTTCTGGTTCGCCCAGCAAGGGTCGATTCTTACGTTTATCGTATTGATCTTCTTCTATGCATGGAGAATGAACAGACTCGATAAAAAATTCGGTTTAGAGGAGTAAGCAGCATGAGTCAATTTATGATCAATATGCTGTTTGTGGGGGGATCTTTTCTTCTCTACATCGGTATCGCGTACTGGGCCCGTGCTGGCTCAACTAAAGAGTTCTATGTTGCAGGTGGTGGTGTTCACCCCATTGCCAATGGTATGGCAACCGCTGCGGACTGGATGTCAGCTGCATCATTTATTTCAATGGCCGGTATCATTGCGGCAACCGGTTATGCAAGTTCGGCCTATTTAATGGGTTGGACCGGTGGCTACGTCATCTTGGCGATGTTGCTTGCGCCTTACTTGCGTAAATTCGGTAAGTTTACTGTACCTGACTTTATCGGTGAGCGTTTTTACAGCCGTGGTGCACGCCTGATGGCGGTGTTGTGCTTGATTCTGGCCTCTGTGACCTACGTGATCGGTCAAATGACGGGTGCCGGTGTGGCTTTCTCACGCTTCTTAGAAGTGAGTAGTGAAGCAGGTATTTGGATTGCAGCCGCTATCGTGTTCTTGTACGCGGTGTTTGGTGGTATGAAAGGCATTACTTACACGCAGGTTGCGCAGTATGTGGTACTGATCGTTGCTTACACCATTCCTGCTGTATTCATTTCACTGCAGTTGACCAACAACCCCATCCCAATGTTTGGTATGTTCGGCACGCATGTGGAGTCAGGTGCTCCGCTGTTGCAAAAACTCAGTGAAGTGTTGGTTGAACTGGGTTTCCGTGACTACGCTGCCGATGTGCCAAGCCACTTGAATATGACTTTGTTTACTTTGTCATTGATGGTTGGTACAGCAGGTCTGCCACACGTGATCATTCGCTTCTTCACCGTACCTAAAGTGGCTGATGCACGTTGGTCCGCGGGTTGGGCGTTAGTCTTTATTGCACTGCTGTACTTAACAGCTCCAGCGGTTGCTTCTATGGCGCGCTTGAACTTGTTGACCACGGTCTATCCAGAAGCAGCAAAAGAAGTTGTGAATATGGATAGCTATGATCAAATTCTGGGTAACTCCATCAAGTATGAAGATCGTCCAGAGTGGGTTAAGACTTGGGAAGGCACAGGCTTGATCAAGTACGAAGACAAAAACAATGATGGTCAAATCCAGTTCTACGATGACACTAACGCAACATTTGCTGCCGATGCTGAGAAGCGTGGTTGGGCAGGTAATGAGCTGACCGTTAATAATGACATCTTAGTATTGGCGAACCCAGAAATTGCAAACCTTCCTAGTTGGGTGATTGGTTTGATTGCCGCCGGTGGTATTGCTGCCGCATTATCAACAGCTGCAGGTTTGTTGTTGGCAATTTCTGCAGCCATCAGTCATGACTTGATTAAGAAAACCATCAATCCAAATATTTCCGAGAAAGGCGAAATGTTAGCCGCTCGGATCTCCATGGCCGCAGCCATTGTAATGGCGACTTGGTTGGGGCTTAACCCGCCAGGCTTTGCCGCGCAGGTTGTGGCTCTGGCGTTTGGTATTGCTGGCGCATCAATCTTCCCGGCGTTGATGATGGGTATCTTCTCGAAGAAAATGAATGATAAAGGCGCCATTGCCGGCATGATTGCAGGTTTAAGTTGTACCTTGCTGTACATCTTCACTTACTTAGGCTGGTTCTTTGTGGCAAGCACAGCGATGTTGCCTAACACACCTGAGCATTGGGTCATGGGTGTTTCACCATTGTCCTTTGGTGCCGTGGGTGCGGTGATTAACTTCGCAGTCGCTTATACCGTGTGCAGTTTCACAGCGAAAACCCCGCAACACATTCAAGACTTGGTTGAGAGTGTGCGTTTCCCGAAAGGTGCAGGCGGCGCGGTTGATCATTGATGATCAGACGATTCCTCGGTAGCAGTTGTTGTCGAGGCAGGTAACACAGCGGGCCTCTTAATTGAGGCCCGTTTTATTTATAAGAAGAGATACGTATGATTTGGCATCTAGTTGCAACGTTCAGCGCAGGTTTAGGCGCCGCAGGGATCGCTTTTTTACTGCGCTCCTTGTCTAAACAAAAGTTACCTAAATGGGTTATTCCAGCCTTTGCCGGTATTGGAATGTTGGGCTACCAGATTTATTTTGAATATAACTGGTTTGCTCATCAGTCTTCACGTCAGCCGGAAGGCACGGTGATCACTGCCAGCTATAAAGGCGAAGTATTTTGGCGCCCATGGACGTATTTTTTTCCGATGATCACCGCGTTTAAAGTTGTCGATAGCAATAACTTACAGGTGCGCGAAGCCGATGGCTTAACCTTGGTTGAATTTATTGAATACCGTTTTGAAAAGAAGTACATCGATGTGGTGACGCACCAGCGTTATGTTTTAAATTGCAATGATGCGCAAATGATTGCTGTTTCTGATGAGCGTCAAGTCGTGTCCCAGCAGCCAAGCACTGTGGCGCGTGATAGTGTGTTGTTTCGCACGGTTTGTGCAACATCGAACTAAGTGAGTATGGTGCTTTATTGATTTGAGCGCCAGGCTAATGCTTCTTTGATTGGATCATGCAACAGGAGTTGCCTTCATGACTGACACGTTTGATGTTGAACAACTGCCTTTTAGTTTATTGAATGATAGTGAAAGGATCCTGTTGCTCGAAAATATTGAGCGCCGCGAATATCAACCTTTAGATATTTTGATTACGGCAGGAGAGCCCTCACAAGGTGTGTTTGTTCTGCTTAAAGGGCGGGTCGCTGAAAGTGAGTGCAGCACGCAATCAAGCGAGCAATTAGTGCAGCAACAAACCGCTTTTATGCATTATGAAGCGGGCGAGTACTTTGGTAGTTGGTCAGTGTTTAATGGTCATGCGATTCATAACTTTATTGCTGTTGAAACAACGTTATGCCATCTCATACCAACGCAAATCTTACTGGAGTTAATTGATAGCAATCCATTGTTTGCCGATTACTTTCAGCAAAGTTTGACGGCGAAACGACAGATCTTAGCCCAGCAAGCACACAATCAAGATATGGCAGAGTTTATGCTATCGCGCATTGCCGATAGCACCATTCGTGAGCCGCTGATTGTTGAAGAAGGCACTTCGATTGAAGCAGCAACACGCTTGATGCGTGAGCATAAAGCAGATTGCTTATTAGCGAAAAAGGGTAATCGTTACGGTATGGTGACTGGCACTGACTTGCTCGATGCCGTGATTATTGAGCAGTTACCGCTGAGCATGGACGTTTCGCAAATCGCCAGTTACCGCTTGATCAGTATCAGCCCTGATGATTATTTATTTAGCGCGTTGATCATTATGACGCAGCAACGCATTGAGCGTGTGGTGGTCATGGATGCTAAGCGTCATTTGCTTGGTGTGGTGGAGTTGACCGATGTGCTCAGCCATTTTTCCAGTCACTCTCATGTGATTGGCTTGCGCGTTGAGCGGGCGCAGAGCATTGCAGAGTTGCGTGCCGCATCCTTTGGCTTGGCGGATTTAATTCGCGGTTTAATTTCTACTGGGGTGAAAACCCGTTTTGTGATGGAGTTGTTGGCCGCTCTCAATAGTCAGATTTTGAGCAAGTTATTTGACTTGATTGTGCCGCGGGAAGTGCATCCGCATGTCTGTTTGATTGTGATGGGGTCAGAAGGGCGCGGCGAACAAATCATGAAAACCGATCAAGATAACGGTTTGATTTATCGCGACGGTTTGGATTGGCCGCAAATGCATGCAGTGATGAAGGAGTTTAGTGAAACGCTGATTTCTTTTGGTTTTCCACCTTGTCCAGGCAATATTATGGTGTCGAACCCTGAGTGGGTAAACTCTACGAAACAATGGGCGGAAAAACTAACGCGCTGGAGCAAGAGCTTTGAAGGCGAGGCGACCATGAAGCTCGCTATTGCCAGTGATAGTAAGCCAGTGGCGGGTAACACTGCGTTATTTAAAGTGGCGCGTAATAGTTTCTTTCGCCGTATTCAAGACAATGAAATTTTCTTTGCTCATTTCGCCAAAGCTTCTTTGCGCTTTGATACGCCATTAACATTTTTCGGGCGCCTGAAAGACAGCGCTGGGCTGGATATTAAAAAGGCTGGGGTGTTCCCGATTGTCCATGGCGTGCGCAGTATAGCTTTAGAAAATAAAATTGCCGACACTAACACTTTTAAGCGTTTAGAACTTTTAGTTGAGCGTGGCGTGTTGCATAAAGAACTGGCTGACAACTTGGCGGAGGCGCTCAGTTACTTTGTTCAACTGCGTTTGCAACAGCAAATGGCGCGCTACAGTGCAGATCCTGCTGAGTATGAGAAAGCGCCTAACGAGATCAACATTAAAATGCTAACGGCGCTGGAACGGCAGTTGTTGCGCGATGCGCTGACGGTGGTAAAGGATTTTAAGAAGTACTTGATTCATCGTTACCACCTGACCTACTAGCCGGTCATTGTATTTTGCAGCCTGTCTTAGTACGGTATAAAGCCATTGCGGCGCTAGACAGCTTATGCCGATGCTAGCCATTAAAAAAGCCACTTGCCGGCAGGTAAGTGGCTTTTTTTTGTTTGTAGCGAGCTGTCTAACGCTCTGTTAGTAGCGTGCATCTTTGGGTTTGTTGCCCGTTGGCCAGTCATTCTCTTTACCAGCAAAATCAGGCCGCGGCTTGTGGGTGAAAAACTCGGCCACGTCAACTGCATCTTGATCACTTAATACGTTACCGTGACCCCAAAGTCCTTTGGTTTGAATAGCCATCGGCATATTGTATTTAACAAAAGCGGCTGCTTTGTAAGTACGCGCCATGCCTGCACCGATATTAAATGACTCATCACCCCACAGTGGTGGGAAGACAATATCGCCACGGCTGTCTTTGATTCCTTCGCCGTTATCACCATGGCACGTCGCGCATTGCACCTGGTAGATTTTCTCACCGCGCACAGGGTCAGGCGTTAATGAAGTATCGATCTCTCCCGCATTGCTAATGGCTACTTTTTGATTTTTTGGAGTGTTTTGTGCCAGCCATTTCATATAGGCAACCATCGCCTGCATTTCTTTGGAGTCACGATCAACAGGTTTGCCGTTCATTGAGCGCATAAAGCAACCGTTAATACGACCGACTAAGTCAACCTCTTTACCAGAGCGAGGCATCACTCTTGGGTAGAAGTTGTAGCTGTTGATGTAAGGATCACCGAGCGGGATTTTACCTTGTGCAATGTGGCAGCTATTACAGTTCATCTGTGCACCCACATGCTCTGGCATTAGGCGCTTGGTTTCGTTGAGCAAGCGTTTGCCGTAGAAAATCTGCTCAGCATTGGGCTCTTTCAAGATGGCTGTATCTTGCGGGAGAATATAGGTGCCGATATCTTCGTTAGCATCGTCGGTGGTGACCAAATCAAACTGCGTGGCATTACGCTCGACGGGTTTGGGTGAATCACAAGCGCTGATCGCTAAACTGCAGATAGCGACAGCAAGCACCGTCTTGGACACTTTTACAACGCTAGTGTTAGCAACGTCAGACGGATTGAATAGTGATTTATTCATGCTGTGCTCCTTCTGCTGCTGCAGTAATACTTAGATCAGGTGGAAAGTCTGTGCCAGCTTTAGGTTTTTTGCTGAGGAAATGACGCATTTTTACCACATCATCAACATCCACTGTACTGCCCTGATTGGTCCAGCTGTTGCGGATGTAGTTGACCACTTCGGCGATGTCAGCATCACTGAGGTTAATAAACTCTGGCATGGTAAAGGCCATGCGGTCATGGGGTGTGTCGGGCATCCGGCCGCCGCTTAGAGTGATTTGCAATACCGAGTGCGCATCACGCGAGTACACCGCACTGTTACCGTCCAAGGCTGGGAAAATACGCGGAACGCCTTTACCGTCTGCGCGGTGGCAAATTTGGCAATATTCAGCGTATAAAATGGCACCGCGTGAGTCATAGACGCCATCCAGTAGTTTCTGCGTTGTGGTATCCGTTTTGGCAGTGATTGTTACCGGTTCGCCAGGCTTAGGGCTGAGGGTTTTCAAATACGCAGACATGGCGTACAAATCATCTTCAGTCATGTATTGCGTACTGTGCTCAACCACTTCGGCCATTGCACCAAAGGCAGCGGTGATGTCAGTGCGCCCCGTTTTAAAGAAATCCACCAGCTCGGCGGTGCTCCAGATAGCCAAACCGTCATGCTCGCCACGCAGGCTTTTGGCACGCCAGCCGTCGATCACAGCACCGCTTAAAAACTCGGGAGATTCTGCATTGGACAGTGCAACTTCTTGGAAGCCAATCCCACGCTCCGTATGGCAAGAACCACAATGGCCGGGACCTTCAATCAGGTATTGTCCACGTGTTAAGACAGGGTCATCAGTCTCAGCAACAAAAGTGCGTTCTGGTGCGAATAAAAACTGCCAGTACGCCAGCGGCCAGCGCCAGTTCAAGACCGGTGGCAACTCACTGCTGCGATTGGGTTGATTAACGGCTTTTACCCCAGACATAAAGTAGGCATACATAGCCGCCATGTCTTCGTCAGGCATGATTTGATAAGACGGGTAGGGCATTGCTGGGTAGAGCGCGCTATTGTCTTTGCGTACGCCATGTTTGGTGGCGTTTTTGAAGTCGTCAAAACTGTAGTTGCCGATGCCTGTTTCTTTATCTGGGGTGATGTTGGTCGAGTAGATTGCGCCCAGCGGCGTTAACATCGGTAATCCACCAGCAAACTTTTCGCCGTTATGCGTGCTGTGGCAAGCCACGCAGTCGGCTGTTCGCGCGATGTATTCGCCTTTTTTAATCAGTTCAGGATCGTTAATGTTGACTTCGATTGTGCTGGTGCTGGTACGTAAATTGGGTAGCACTTGCGCTAAACCAAATGCCAGCGCCAAGCCCCCGACACCTGCAATCGTAAGTGTTAAAGGCCATTTTTTCATGAGCCGCACTCCATCAGGCAATACATTTGCCATCATTGATGATTAGATTTGGCATTTATTTAAATC
>JAAXZZ010000157.1 GCA_012719655.1 Gammaproteobacteria bacterium
ATGCTGGACAATTCGAAGATACGAGTGTTCCAGGTCAAACTAAGCGCTTCACCAATAGGGTCGATGGGAGTCCGGGCGCTGTATATGGCAAGGTGTCATCCATGCTGATTGGTGAACGTTTAGGGATCAGTAATGGGCAGCTGGCGGGCTCAACTTCGCCGGTGCGTGAGGCGCAGGGGCAAAATGATGGTGACAACTGGGCTGTAGGTGGTTATCGCACAGATCAGATTTATAACTCCATTACTGGTGTTGCTGGGTCTATCGTTGTTGATGGCAGTACCACACGTACACGTGATGGTTATTTGCCAAGCCTGCAGGCACAAGGTCATAGCATTGATCCTAATACCTTGTTTTACCTCAGCGGTGGCGGCAATGATTTTTTGCAGTTTTTGATTACAAATCCTCAGCAGGCTGCAGATTCAGCGAATCGATTAGCTGATGGCGTTGAGGCGTTGCAAAAAGCTGGCGGGCGCTATTTTATGGTGTGGATGCTGCCCGATGTTGGTTTAACCCCAGCCATCTCTGGCACCCCACTCCAAGGTTTTGTATCGGCTTTAGGTGTTGATTTTAATACCCAGCTTGTGCAGCGTTTAGCGCAAGTCAATGCAGAAGTGATTGCCCTTAATATTCCTAAGTTACTCAGTGAGGGGCTTGCGAATCCTAGTGCATTTGGTTTGGATGCTAATGAAAACTTAGTTGGCACTTGCTTTAGTGTCTCTAGCGATTGTACGGAAAACCTGAAATACGGTATTAACAGCGCAACACCTGATCCAACGAAATTATTGTTCAATGATGGTGTACATCCAACAATTACTGGCCAGCGCCTGATTGCCGATTACGGCTATTCAATATTAGCTGCGCCTTGGGAAGTCAGCTTGCTTCCAGAGATGGCCCGCAGTTCGCTTAATCAACATCAGAAAACTTTACAGAATCATGCTTTGAGTGGTCAGTCGAGTTGGCAAGCGACTGGTCAGTGGAATAGCTTTGCGGCGGTCAGTGGTGAACGCAGTAATTACCGTACACAAAAAAGTTCCAGTGACGGCGACAGTAATAATTATGGCTTGTCGTTTGGTGGCAGCTATCGTCTTGATGAGCAATGGCGAGCAGGTGTAGGCATTAGTCTACAAGAAAATAGCTTAACAGCGGGGGCGCATGATTCTAAATACCGCCTTAACAGCTATTTGCTCAGCCCTTTTATTCAGTACAACAATCAAGCGTTATGGGGTGATTTAACTCTGAGTGCTGGGCGCTTAGACTATGCGAGCTTACACCGTAAACTGGCGCTAAATACCGCCGCACGAACTGAGAAAGGCGACGCCGATGGGAGTGTTTTAGCCGTGCATGCGCGTGTTGGTTATCAACTCTTTTCGGCACAAGATCCACTGCAGTTATCACCTTTTGTCGCTATGAGCCATGCGCGTTTTAAAGTTGATGGCTACGCGGAGAAAGGTGATAGATCCACAGCGATAACTTTTTCTGAACAAAAACGCAGTTCAAAACGTTTGGGTGTTGGTTTGCTGGCCAGCTATCAGTTAACTGCGCCACTCAGTGTTAGCGCGGAAATTGGTTATGAGAAAGAGTTTGCTGACGATCAACAGAAGCTTGGCATGTACCTTAATAGCGTAGATTCCGTGCGCTTTAGATTACAAGGTTATGAGCCGGACAGCTCTGTAGGCTCGCTCGGTTTAGGGGCTACTTATAAACTGTCTGATGCTTTAAGTGTGCAAGGGCACTACAACTACAGCCATGCTGATTCAATACGTCAGCATGGCTTGGGTGTTGGAGTGAGCTTGAATTGGTAGGCATGTTGTCCTTATGTAAATAAGGCGCCCTAATGGGCGCCTTATTCTTAATCGCCCCAGCGTCCGGGTGAATAGGAGAACACTGGTAAAGAGAGCTTCCAACGAATCGCGGCAAGGCGCAAAGCCAAACCAAAGCTGAATGAGGCAAGGGTATTGGTATCGTCAGAAACACCGAGTGATTTTAAGTACAAATACACAATAGCGGTAACCATCGAGACGCTGGCGTAGAGTTCATGGAGCAGCACTTGTGGTGTGCGGTTGCACATAATATCGCGCAAAATACCGCCGAAACTACCCGTAGTAATCCCCGCCATACTCACTACGGGTGTTTCGTAGCCGAGCTTGAGTGCGACATTACAACCGATGATGGTAAAGGCCACTAAGCCCATCGCATCGAGGATCAAAAAGAACTGGTTGAGCTTGTGCATAAAGCGTGCGACCAGCATGGTGGCTAGGCCTGAGCCGATGGTTAGATAGATATAGGGTGGATGCTGAGTCCAAGTCACTGGGTAGTTGCCCAGCAGCATGTCACGCACAGTACCACCACCAAGGGCGGTAATAAAAGCGATCAACGCGACGCCAAATAGATCCATATTGCGTCGTCCAGCGGCAAGCGCGCCGGACATCGCTTCGGCAGTAATAGCAATCAGATAGATATAGGTAAGCACACAGGACTCCTGCTGACAGTAACGCCTCTCCCTCTGTCCTGTGTACCTGAGAGTTTACGCAGCAGTTTGCCGCTTGCCCCTTCGGTGGATTGCCTCAAGCAATCGCTCTCCAGTTGGCGAATCTAAGTTGTTTCGCAGTACATGAGCCTGAGCGTTTATGGGAGTTTGCGCCTTCGGCGGAGTCGATTTGTAACGACTCTCTCTCCTGCGAGCGGGCATTATACGGTGTGTATTTAGATAAAGACGAATAATTTATCCTGTATTGACTGTGCTGCTGCTTAATATGTTGCTTGCTTTGATAAAGCAACAGTCATAGGCCGCTAATACCGACGCTATTTAAGCGCAGGACTATTAAAGACATAAGGGTAGATTTTCTCAGCAACCGCTTGATAGCCGGCGTCACCGAAGTCGCTGCTAAATGCTTGTACGCTGAGCTGGCCTTCAATCCAATAGGGTTGCCACATTTCGCCTAAGGCAACGCCGCCCTCGCTGGTGACATAGACCATTTGGTTGGAGGGCGGTGGTGGGACATGGATGCAGGCACCAAAGTAAGGCACCAGCAAAAACTCAGTGACTCGACTGTTGTCGTCAATCGTTAACGGCACAATATAGCCTGGCAACTTTATGGCAATACCATCGAGCTCAGGGACTACCGGTGCGTTTGGGTATTGTTGCGCAGCGGCAGGGCCGCTTTCCTCAGCCAGTACGTCAGCCAGTTGATTAAGATCATGTAGCGCAGTGGGTGGCGGCAAGGGTGGCGCATCTGCAGGAACCATTTCTTCCCAGCGCAATGTGCGTAACTCGCTGGCGTAGGCAAAGTTAAAGCTGCATGCCAGTAAAATTAAACAAAAAACTCTAGCCATAAAAGATCCATTCAAGTTAATTAGTTCGCTAAAGCCATGGGTTATAAACGAATATTTAAGCCATCTGCCAGTGATTGCCGGTAGGCGCGCCAAGCTGGTATTGCACCGATCAATACGCCTGCTGCAAGCACAGCGCCGAGTAACTGCCATTCATGCACGGTTGGCGCTGAAAAAGCTAAATACAAACCATAGTGACTCTGCAGTGGCGCTTGGGCAATGGCAATGCCGAGGTAGAGAAATGCTATGCCAGCTAGAATACCAACCAAAGCTAAAGTGAAGGCTTCGAGAATCAGTAAGCTGGCAATATGCCAAGGGCGCGCGCCAACCGAGCGTAAAATGGCCATCTCACGACGACGCTCATTTAAGCTGGTTAAAATAGCAGTGAGCATGCCGATAAGCCCCGTCAACACCACAAATAGCGATACCACAAAAAGCGCTTTTTCTGCGGTGCCCATTAAGCTCCAGAGCTCTTGCAGTGCCACACCGGGTAAAATGGCCAGTAACGGCTCGCCGCGCCACTGGTTAATTTCACGCTGCAGAGCAAAGGTCGCCATACGGCTTTTAAGGCCGATCAGCATGGCAGTAATTTCTTTGGGTTGCAGATCCATTTGCAGCGCTTGCTCGGCGCTAATTTTTTGTCGGCCATAGGCTGGAGCGCCATGCTGCCAGTCAATATGCAGGGCTTCCATTCCCGCGAGGGCAATATGTAGTGTGCGATCAACTGGGGTGCCAGTGCGCTGCAAAATACCGACCACAGTGAAGGGTTTATCATCATGCTGAACCAAGCTGACAGTAGCGACCCCATGGGCCAAGACCAATTCTTGTCCTAGCTTATAATCTAAGGCCTTGGCTACGTCTGCACCGAGCACCACTTCAAAGGGCGCTTGATCAGTAAAGAATCGCCCTTGTGCTAAAGCCAGGTTTTTTTTGCCGCTGTACTGGTAATGAGTAAAGTAATCTTGCGAGGTGCCTAGTACTCGATAGCCATGATGGGAATCGCCCAATGACAACGGCACTGCCCATTGTACTTGCGGGTGCTGGGCAAAGTGCTCAAAGCTGGTCCAGTGAATGTTGTTGGTGGCATTACCAATTCTGAACACTGAGTAAAGCAGCAAGTTAACTGAGCCGGAGCGTGCGCCAACAATTAAATCCGTTGAACTGATGGTGCTGGCAAAACTGCTGCGAGCTTCGGTACGTACCCGTTCTACGGCGAGCAGTAAGGCCATCGACAAGGCAATCGCAAAGATGGTCAGTAAGGCGGTAAAGCGTCGGTTGTTAAGACTGCGCAAAGCGATTCGCAGGAGATGCATGCTAAACCTCCGGCTGGCGCATTGCGCGGTTGAGTTGGCTTAGATCGATACTGCGATCAAATAAAGGCGCCAAGGATTGATCATGACTGACAAATAATAAGCTGGCATCGGCAGCTGCACATTCGCTAAATAACAACTGTAAAAATGCTTCACGGCTGTCGGCGTCTCGCGCTGAGGTTGGTTCATCAGCGATGACCAGTTCTGGCTGGCCGATCAATGCACGCGCTGCAGCGACACGCTGTTGTTGTCCGATGGATAACTCACCAGCCTGCTTACTGTGCAATTGACGGGCTAAGCCAAGTTGTTGCAACAAGGCTTGCGCTGCTGCCTCGATGCTACCGTGTCGAGTGCTGGCTCGTTGTTGGCGTAGCTTGGAGAACTGGCACGGCAGAACAACATTATCCAGCACCGATAAAAACGGCAGGAGATTAAACTGCTGAAAAATAAAGCCGCTGTGATCAACTCGAAAACGGTCGCGCGCGCTGGCGCTTAGCTGATTTAAATCTTGTCCTAATAACTTAATAGATCCACTTTGAGGGAGCTGCACGCCACCTAATAAGCCTAAGAGGGTGGTTTTGCCACTCCCAGAAGGGCCTTTCAAAAACACACGCTGCTGCGACTGCACAGTGAATTGTGTGATATCTAGCAGCAGGTCCTGCTTAGGCCAAGCAAAGCGCAGGTCATGCAGTTCAATGATCGAGCTCTGACACACCATGAGTTATCTCAATTCTATAAAGGGCTGTGTTACTGATTGTTAAATTGCGGCGGTATTGCTGATTTCTGTAATTTAAAAACTTATGTTACCAGCTTAGTAAAGTGTTGTTAGCAGACAGCTCTGCACCTTGCTGATGATCACCGGCGATCAGTTGCACTTGGATTTTTTCAGTTTGAGAGAACTGCTTAAACAGTCCTGCTAGATCAATGCTATTTAACCGTGCTGGCTTGGCGCAGTGATATTGGTAGTGAGCACTAATATCGCTGTGTTGGTGTTCAGCGATCTGTGCTGTAGGCTGTGATTCATGTTCATGTTCATGTTCATGCTCATGAATGTCGCTCTCTGTGAGTAAGGGGTTATCAATCGAGACGGAGGTTAAGCGGCATTGTGCAGCAGGGCTGAGTACAAACAGCTCGGCCGCATGGCTTAGGTTGCTTTGTGCAGTTTTAACAGACTGGAGGTCTGCAGCCGTTGTCGGCTGATATTCAAAGCCAACGATATTCATTGCAGGGCTTGTCAGCTGTAATTCGAGTCGTTGGTTTTCTAGGGCAATATCTAATGTGGCAAGGCCATGGACGTGAGCCCCAAGACTATGTTGATGGTCATCTGCAAGAGCTGATAATGGCAAAGCTAGAGCGACTGAGGCAAATAAAACTCGAAAATGCATGCTGAAATTCCTAATGGCCGTTTAAGTTATAATATAACCTTACTTTTATGGCGTAAAAATAACAAGCCCAACATGAGAATGGTCGGTGTCATACTGGTTTGATGGCTCGTGAGTGCGGCTAAAGCATGTTTTTTTTCAAAAAACATATTTTTTTCTATCGCAAAGTGGCGTTGCACTGATAAAGTCAGACAGTTTTGAACCACGACCGTATGCGTACGGTTTGCCGAGGCTTATTTATGTCCCAAACTCTTAATGCGTTTTTATCCCATATAAAACAACGTGATCCTGATCAGCCTGAATTTCATCAGGCTGTAGAAGAAGTGCTGCGCACTTTATGGCCGTTCCTTGAGGATAACCCGCGCTACATGCAGGCGGGCATCATTGAGCGTATGATTGAGCCCGAGCGGGTGATTTTGTTCCGTGTGCCTTGGGTCGATGATGCCGGTAAGGTGCATGTTAATCGCGGTTATCGCGTACAAATGAATAGCGCGATAGGCCCTTATAAAGGTGGCTTGCGCTTTCATCCTTCAGTTAATTTGGGTGTTTTGAAGTTTTTAGCTTTTGAGCAAGTCTTTAAAAACTCTTTGACCTCTTTGCCTATGGGTGGGGGTAAAGGTGGTTCAGATTTTGATCCTAAAGGCAAATCAGATAACGAAGTGATGCGCTTCTGTCAGTCCTTTATGACTGAGTTGTTTCGTCATATTGGCCATAACCTTGACGTGCCTGCCGGCGATATCGGTGTGGGTGCGCGTGAGATTGGCTTTATGTTTGGCCAGTACAAGCGTCTTGCCAATGAGTTCACTTCGGTATTGACCGGTAAAGGTATGACCTATGGCGGCAGCTTGATTCGTCCAGAAGCCACGGGTTATGGCTGTGTGTACTTTGCTGAAGAAATGCTAAAAAGCGTTAAACGGCGCATTGAAGGTCAGCGTGTTGCGATCTCAGGCTCCGGCAACGGGGCTCAGTATGCTGCACAGAAAGTCATTGAGTTAGGTGGTAAAGTGATTTCTTTATCCGATTCAGGCGGCACGCTGTACATGGAAAACGGCATGGACAGCGAGCACTGGAAGTACCTGATGGATGTGAAGAATATCCGTCGTGTTCGTATTGAAGAAATGGCTGAGCATTTTGGCTTGCAGTACTTTGCCGGGCAGCGTCCATGGGGTCTGCAGTGTGATATTGCCTTACCCTGCGCGACGCAAAATGAGTTGACCATTGATGATGCACGCAGCTTGATCAAAAACGGATGTATCTGCGTTGCGGAAGGCGCAAATATGCCGTCTACGTTGGATGCTGTTGATCTGTTTATTGAGCAGGGTATTTTGTATGCACCAGGTAAGGCGTCTAACGCTGGTGGTGTGGCGGTGAGTGGTCTAGAAATGAGTCAAAACGCTATGCGTTTATTATGGACCGATGGCGAGGTGGATGCCAAATTGCACAGTATTATGCAAAACATTCACAGCGCATGCGTTCATTACGGCATGGAAAACGGTAAGGTTAACTACGTTAAAGGTGCCAATATCGCTGGTTTCGTTAAGGTGGCTGATGCCATGTTAGCACAAGGTATTGTGTAAGCTTTTACAGCTCAGTTTTACCTGTTAAAAAATGCCCTGTTGAGTCATCACAGGGCATTTTTATGTGCATTGCTTTTAAACGCGGCATTGGCCAGTGCCGTAGCAGATAAACATCTCTTTAGTTCGAATACTCAAGGCTGCCTTGATTGATATCAGTACTTTGAGAAGGACCTCTCTTTATCATAATGCTATTAACTCTATGCTTAAGATTAGTCTGTGCTTTTAGAAGAGGTGGTTTATGACAGCAATTGATCCGCGTATGCGTCTGCAAGCACTGGCTATTGAGTACGCTACTCGTGCCGAAGCGATTGAGCGTGACTTGTCACGCACGCATGCCCAGAGCTTTTCTGAGCAGGCGACAGAACGCCAGAATGATATGGTTCTGCAAGGCTTATTGGTTGACGCGCGAGCCAGCGTCAAAGAAGTTCAACAAGCTATTGAGCGTTTAGATGCAGGTACTTATGGCGAATGTGAAAAATGTGGCGAGCCAATCAGTGCTGCACGCCTTGAAGCTTTGCCAGCGACGCCGTTTTGCATTAACTGCGCCGACTAATTGTTCTGCTGACGGCAATAAAGCTGCAGGCTGAGCAGGACTGAAAACCTTATCACTGCCATAGGCATCTCACTAACAGTGTGATGAGTCACGCCATGGAAGGCGTGAGTTCGCCGTCAAGCTGTTATGAGGCAGTGATACTGCGCCTTGGGATCGATGGTTAATGCCTTGCCGTTAGGGGCTCTTTCAGGGTGTCTGCGACTTAAATCCACACTTGTTTTAACTTCTTCCTTGCAGTGGGCTATCCTGCAGAGCCAAAATGCGCCGTTAACTTCGCGGCGTGGCCGCTAGCTGCAAGGAATTCTAATGCCTGGTCCAACTGTTACTGCACTGCATTTATCACCTGAGCAATTGACGCGTACTTTTAATAAGCCGTTTAGCTTTGCTACCACCGCCGAGTTGCAACCGTTGCAAAGTGTGCTAGGGCAGGCGCGAGCTGTGCAAGCCTTGCAGTTTGGTGTGTCGATGCCGCGTGCGGGTTATAACGTGTTTGTAATGGGTGAATCTGGTACCGGTCGATTTTCCTATGTGCGCCGTTATTTGAATGAGCAGGCCAAGCAGCGGCCAACGCCATCGGACTGGCTTTACGTCAATCATTTTGATGAGATGCGTGAGCCGCACGCCTTGCAGCTTCGGCCGGGTGAAGGCAGTTGCTTCTGTGCTGATATCAGTGTGTTACTGGATAACTTACTGGCGACCTTTCCTGCCGTTTTTGAGACGCCTAGCTGGCAGCAGAAAAAAAGTGCCATTGATCGTACCTTTAATCGTCGCTATGACTTAGCGCTGGATACCGTAGAAAAACTCGCCTTAGAAAAAAATATCGCACTGTATCGAGACAGCACTAATATTGCTTTTACACCAATGTTTGATGGCAAAGCTTTGGATGAAGCCGAGTTTGCTCAGCGCCCAGACAGTGAGCGCGAACAGTTTCATCAGGATATTGCCGTGCTTGAGGAGCAGCTGAATAAGGAGCTTTCCAGCTTGCCGCTATGGAAGCGTGAATCGAGTAATCAGTTACGCCAGCTCAATGAAGAAACTATCGCGCTGGCTTTAGAGCCGTTGCTTGCTCCGCTGGCGCAGAAGTATGCGGAGCACCCTTGCGTGGTGGCTTATTTGCAAGCCATGCACACAAATTTATTAAAAACTGTGGTCGAGCAATTGGTTGATGAAGACCACAGTGATTCAGTCGCACGTAAATTATTGGAAGAACAGTACAGTCCTAACTTAGTGGTTGGCCACACCCCAGAAGAAGGCGCTCCGGTCGTTTTTGAGCCGCATCCTACCTATGACAATTTGTTTGGACGTATTGAGTACAGCACCGACCAAGGTGTTTTGTACACCAGTTATCGTCAGCTACGCTCTGGTGCTTTACACCGCGCTAATGGCGGCTATTTGATTTTAGAAGCAGAAAAGTTGCTGGCGGAGCCTTTTGTCTGGGAGGCGTTGAAACGTGCGCTGCACTCTCGGCAATTAAAAATGGAGTCACCATTGGTTGAATTGGGGCGTTTAGCCACTGCAACCTTGATTCCACAAGTGATTCCCTTGCACGTTAAAGTCGTAGTGATTGGCTCGCGTGACTTGTATTACGCCTTACAGGAGCTTGATCCAGATTTTCAAGAAATGTTTCGTGTGCTGGTGGATTTTGATGAAGACATTCCGCTAACCGATGAGACTCTGCAGCACTTTGCCCAATTGCTTTGTGCGCGCACTACGGAAGAGCAAATGGCACCATTAAGCGCGGCGGCAGTGTTACGTTTAGTGCGTTATAGCAGCCGTTTAGCCGAGCACCAAGAGCGTCTTTCTGCGAGCTTAGCGGACTTGTTTCAGGTTGTCAGTGAGGCAGACTTTTTACGCCATAACGCAGGCCTTGCCATTAGCGATGAGCAGCATGTCCAGCAAGCGATTGAAGCGAAGGTGACGCGTACTGGACGGGTTTGTGCGCGAATCTTAGATGACATGCTGTCTGGGGTTATTTTGATTGATAGCCATGGCGCTGCGGTGGGTAAGTGTAACGGCTTGACTGTGTTGGCTGTCGGCGATACTGCGTTTGGTATGCCAGCGCGTATTTCTGCTTCGGTTTATCCCGGTGCCAGCGGCATTGTAGATATTGAGCGGGAAGTCAGTTTAGGGCAATCTATCCACTCGAAAGGCGTGATGATCCTTACAGGCTATCTGGGCAGCCGCTATGCACAAGAGTTTCCGCTGGCCATTTCTGCCAGTATCGCGCTTGAGCAATCTTATGGTTATGTCGATGGCGATAGTGCTTCATTGGGCGAAGTCTGTGCGTTAATTTCGGCTTTATCGCGCGCTCCCTTGAAACAGTCATTTGCTATTACGGGCTCGATCAATCAATTTGGTGAAGTGCAGGCGGTTGGCGGCGTAAATGAAAAGATTGAAGGCTTCTTCCGCTTATGCCAAGCCCGAGGCTTAACCGGCGAGCAGGGCGTTATTATCCCGCAGTCCAATATTATTAACTTGTTATTGGCTGATGAAGTGATTGACGCTGTGCGCGCTGGACAGTTCCAGATCTATGCTGTGGATCATGTTGATCAGGCGTTAGTCCTGTTAAGCGGTGAGGAAGCCGGTTGTGCCGATCAAAATAATGTGTTCCCTGAAGGCTCGATTAATGCGCGCGTGGTGGAACGCTTGCGTAGCATTGCTGAGCTGGATATGGACAGTGATGAGAGCAAGTCGGCTGACAGCAGTTCAGTAACACCCTAGTCGACACTGTAAAAGGTGCAGTTGTGCACAAGGTTATCCACAGGTTTGAGCGAGTGTTCAGTACTGGCTTAAACCTTTTTATAAATTATTCCCTTATTTAACAATGTCTTACGTTGCTTTCTTGGTGTAATTTGTGTGTTTGGTAGCTATTTAATAAAGCATGCACAGAGTTATCCACAGAATGATCTAGGTCACTATGCCGCACAGATTGTGTCTGCAAGGTTAGCTTTAGAATCGTGGAAGGCCTAACATCCCTATATTCTGTATTTGATCAGTGTTGGCTAAGGGGATTTGATCTATGACCGCTACAGCGTTTCGTTCCGAGCATGATTTATTAGGCTCGTTGCCTGTGCCGCAGGATGCTTACTACGGCATCCAGACCTTACGCGCTATGCATAACTTTCATCTGACAGGGGTGCCTTTATCACACTACCCTAATTTTGTTTGTGCATTAGCCATGGTCAAACAGGCTGCGGCGGATGCGAACCATCAGCTCGGTTATTTAAACGATAAAAAACATGCTGCCATCACTGCCGCTTGCACACAGTTAATTGAGGGTAAGCATCACGATCAGTTTATCGTCGATATGATCCAAGGCGGAGCGGGCACATCAACCAACATGAATGCCAATGAGGTGATTGCCAACTTAGCGCTGGAGTCGATGGGTAAAGAAAAAGGCGAGTATAGTTTTTTACACCCCAATAATGACGTGAATATGGCGCAGTCCACTAACGATGCTTACCCAACTGCGATTCGTGTTGGCTTGTTGTTAGGTCATAATGATTTATTAGTCAGTTTAGAACGCTTGATTGAAGCCTTTGCTGATAAAGGGAATGAGTTTTCGCATGTGTTAAAAATGGGGCGCACGCAGCTGCAAGATGCTGTACCTATGACCTTGGGCCAAGAATTTAAAGCATTCTCGGTGAACTTGAGCACTGACTTAGCGCGCCTGAAGAGCTTAGCCAATGATTTGTTCACTTCGGTCAATCTTGGTGGTACTGCAATTGGTACAGGTATTAACGCTGACCCACGTTATCAGGGTATCGCCGTAGAGCGTTTAGCGGCTATTTGCGGCTATCCGATTAAAGCTGCTCCCGATTTGATTGAAGCAACCTCAGATATGGGCTCGTTTGTGTTGTTCTCAGCCATGCTAAAACGCACGGCAATCAAACTCTCAAAAATCTGTAATGACCTGCGTCTGTTATCGAGTGGTCCGCGTACTGGTATTAACGAAATTAACCTGCCCGCCCGTCAACCTGGTAGTTCGATTATGCCGGGTAAGGTTAATCCAGTGATTCCAGAGGCCGTCAGCCAGGTCGCCTATGAAGTGATTGGTAATGACTTATCGCTGACGTTGGCAGCAGAAGCAGGGCAGTTGCAGCTTAATGTGATGGAACCGTTGATTGCTTGGAAGATGTTTGATTCGATTCGCTTGTTGCGCCGTGCTATGGATATGCTGCGCGAACACTGTATTGTCGGTATCAGTGCTAATGAGGAACGCTGCCGTAGTTTGGTCGAGCATTCGATTGGTTTGATTACCGCACTTAACCCATATATTGGTTATGACAATGCCACGCGCATTGCTAAGCAAGCCTTGGAAACCGGTTGTGGCGTGTTGGAATTGGTGCGGGCAGAGCAGTTGCTTGATGATGAGCTGTTGGCCGATATTTTGCGTCCAGAGCACATGATTGCACCACGCTTAGTGCCCCTTAAGGAGTAATCTTAATGTGCCGAGCTGTTTAATACAGTCTGATGCAAAACTTATAGTGGTTTTAAGGGCATGCAGCATCATTATTTAGGTTGTCAGCATATTGTGAAAAAGCAACTCAGTGCCTTGCTAACCCCATTGGCTAGTGCTCTAACGCAACACACGAGGCTTATCAGGTAAGTTTCGCGTTTTGCGTTTAAACAGCGCAGCAAAGTTACTGGGCAGGTGAAGTGGGTTTTCTAAATAGCAGGAAAAGACTAAACACCAGCATAACAATAAAGCTCACCATACTCAGCTCGGCCAAGTTAAAGCCAAGCAATGTCCAGTTCACTTCGGCACAGTCGGCAGTGCCATGCAGCATTTTTGCGATGATATCTTGTAGGGGAAATGCTTCTAGCATGAACTCAAGAGGTGGTAGGCAAGAAGGTAACTGATCTTTTGGTAAACCTTGTAGCCATATTTGTCGACCAGCAGTAGCAATGCCGAAACTTGCAGCCAGCGCGGCCAGTACCGCATAGACCCGCTGCCCACAGAGTGCAGGGTTGTGCACTGTCGCCACCAGGCAGGCCACTGCAAACATTAGCACGGCTACACGTTGCACATGGCACAGCGGACAAGGCACCAAGCCGACAATATGCTCTAAGTACAATGCGATCGCCAGCAGTCCTATGCAGCCTAGCAATGCCAATAAAAATAACTGGCGGGTAGAGGGTGTTCGCATTGCAACTCCTAGCTTTAGCTTTAGGTTAAAAGCCAAACATGTCACTCAGTTATATGTTTAAGACAATGTTTAGGCCATACATTCACAGCCAGCCGTATGTTTCTTGGGTAATGGCTATTGGCTAGCTGCTTTCGAGGTATTGTAACGGCTAAACACTGTTTTTTTGTAGTGCTGGCTGCGCTAATACAGGCAAAGATTGCTCTAATAATTGGAAACTTTCAGCAAATAATGCATTGCTGCGTTGAACGTCGCCTAAGTGACTGAGTAGTCGAGCAAGTTCCGCGCAAGTGTGCGCCTGTCTACTCAGCTTTAAACTGCTCTCGAAGTAGTCTCGTGCTTTACCCCAGAGTTGATTGCGCATGCTTAAACGGCCGAGTGTGCGTAGTAAAATAGGGTTATTAGGTGCGTGTTTAAGCCAGCTTTCAGCCTCTTGCAGTTGCCGTACCGCGTCTTTAGCCAAGGTGCGACCATACAGCTCAAGTAACTGATCATCTAGGCCATTTTTTAGCGCATGACGCAGCAAAGATTCGGCTTGCTCTTGAGCATTGAGGCGCAGCAATTCAGTGGCATAAGAGGCAACCAAGTGCTGATCATTTTTTAGTTTGTTTGAGAGTCCTTGCCATGCTGTTTCAAGTGCTTGCAGAGCACTTTGCGGGTCTTGTTTCGCGTCACAGGCTGACGCCAGTCGTCCAGCCCATGCTTGATATTCAATGGCTTGCAATTGCTCAGCGCTGAGGCGTTTGCATTTACGCAAAGCAGGTAACAGACCAATTAATGCTGACCATTCTTGGCGCTGACGCAAGAGTGCTTGTAAGCGTAACAAGACTTCTGGATGTTGCGGGTGCAAGTCATGCATGGCTTGCAGGGTTTCTTGCGCGCCGGCATCATCGGCGCGCTGCAATTGTAAGTCGGCATGCGCTAGAGCAATCGCGACTTCGGCTGAAGGTTGCTTGATGAGTGCTTGTTCCAGTAGTTGGTCGGCTTCGTCACTGTAACCCAGTTTTTCTGCAGCGGTGGCGGCGCCAAGTAAATACACCAAAGGTTTCGCTTCGCCCTGCGCGGCGCGGCGCAAATGACGTAAAGCGTTTTTCCAGTGTCCTTGGGCGAGGTCTAAGATGCCTTGCTCTGCGGCTTGGCGTAAACGACGCCCTTGATTGCGACGTGACCAAGGGTTGATTAAGCCACTGGAAATCAGTGTCATTTTGATCAGCGTGCGCACACCATAAAGTACTGCGAAGAGGGCTGTGAGCACCGCTAAGAACACCCAAAGGCTTGATTCGTAACGAAACGATTTCCAAGCAATCAATACATAACCCGTATGTTCTGCGATAAACATGCCTAAAGCCGCCGCACAAGCCACGACCATGAGCAAAATAAGATAGGTGCGCTTCATCATCAGTTTGACTCCTCTGGGTTGGCTTCTTGAGGGGTCGAGCGGGTATTAATATAAGCTTGTAAAGTGATTAGGGCAGCATTTAGGTCGGGTAACTGCTGGCTGACTTCTTGTTCTTGTAACTCACTGAGTTGCGCTCGTAAGCCGCTGACGCTTGGATCTTTAGCACTGAAGTGTGCATCTAAAATGCCCAATGCTTGCTTGAGTGCTTGTTGGTAGACTTCGGTTGCGCCATTGAGAGCCGCCCATTGTGCTTGCTCTAGGGCTAAACCTAACGCTAAACGAACTTGAGTTAAGCTTTGGCCGGCGAGTAGCGGTTGCACGCGCTCGCTAGCGTTAAAGTCAATGCGCACATAGCGCGTAATCTGCTCCCACCATTGTG
>JAAXZZ010000158.1 GCA_012719655.1 Gammaproteobacteria bacterium
ATACTGTGTATCCATGAGTCATTCCAATTTAAATCGGTTTCAAGGTATCTGATTATAGCAGTGTATATAGATGGCAGTATGCTACCTGTGTATTGCTATTGACTAATACAGTTAAAACTGATTTTCCAAGGCCAAGCGTTGACCCATCTTAACCGGACTGGTTTCTGCCAGTTGGCTGTCCCAAGTAACATGGCTTTTAGCAAACAGAACAATAGCAGTAGAACCCAGTTTGAAGCGTCCGAGTTCAGCACCTTTCTCTAAAGTGATCGGTTGTCTGCTGGCTTGTGAATAATCAAAACGGCGTAATTGACGCAGTGGTGGTGTAATCACACCTTCCCATACGGTTTCAATGCTGGCGACAATCATTGCGCCCACCAATACCACCGCCATCGGGCCGCGTTCAGTGTCAAAAATACAGACCACTCGTTCATTGCGCGCAAACAGTTCAGGAACAGCTTCGGCAGTGGTTTGATTCACCGAAAACAAACGACCAGGGATGTAGATCATTTCACGCAGAGTGCCGGTCAGAGGCATGTGGACGCGATGGTAGTCTTTTGGCGAAAGATACACAGTGGCAAAACTGCCGCCCATGAAAGGAGCGGCGTGTTGAGCATTGCCACCTAGTAATTCCAATAAGCTGAAGCTATGACCTTTGGCTTGAAAAATTCGGCCATGCTCAATTGAACCGATTTGGCTGATTGCGCCATCAGCAGGACTTAAGACCGCGTTGGCAGTAGCATCTAAGGGACGCGCATCAGACTTAAGTGCGCGCGTAAAAAAATCATTAAAGTGTTGGTAGGCACTAGGGTCTTCCAGCTGTGCTTCGCTCATATTGACTTGGTAGGTGTTGATGAACCAGGTGATAAGGCGCTTTTTAAACCAAGGTGCTCGACATTCAGCTAAGCGACCGATCAAACGTGACAGTGTGTGGTGGGGTAAAACATATTGGAAAAAAATAAAAACTCGCTGCTTAATATCCATGTGACGAACCTTTTGTTGTTGATTATTCAATACATACAATTGCAAAGAGCACATACTAATCAGTAACGTGGATGAATGCACGGTAACTCAATATCGATATGCTTACTTTAGCGGTAAAAACAGCTAGACCTTGCGAGTGCTAAACAATACAAGGGTGCGCTCAATGCATTCCAGAGTCTTTTTAAAGTCTTGCACAGTCAGTGGGTGTAAATCAGCGCCAGCCTGGTCGGCGGCGATGAGCATCACAATGCGACGACCATTTGATACTGACGCGATGGCCCAGTTAGTGTGAGGAAATAAAGCCCGCAGCTCTTCAGGTATGTGAAGGGTTAAGCTTGGCGCATTGCGCTGTGTGATAAGTAAATGTGTGGGCTGCTTCAATAGGTGTGCAAGCAGGGCATTGCTCTTGAGTGCAAAACTACGAGGTATTTTCTCTGCTCTAATACCATGCAGGTGGCTGACTTGCACATGTTGCGCCGTTGGGTCGAGCAGCATAATACAAACTCTGCGCATGCCGCAGGCTTGCAGCGCTTGGCTCAGTCGCTGTGTGATTTGTACCGTATTGCTAAAAGGTGACGGTGAGCGCAGTAGCTCGGCGCAGTGGCTGCGCCATTGTGCTAAATCTTGACTGCTAGGGGCTGTGGCGCTCAGTTTGGCAGCTGGCTGGCGCAAGCGTTGTGTGTCCCATGGCCAGAGTAAGGCTTGAGCAGGTTGCCAAAGGTCATGATGGCGCTGTAGGCGTGCATGTTCTACGGCAAGCTGGTGTGTGGCTTGCTGCACGCTAGCAAGCTCTTTTTTTAAGTAGAGGCTCAGTAGGCGTTGCCAGCGTAAACATTGTTCACTCCCCCATGAGTTATGCGCCGCCATGACTAGACCACAGGTAAAGACCAGTGTGTTGGCCGGCCGGTTAAGCCAGTTATTGAGCATCGGAAACTGATCAAGCTTGTACTGTTGTTGTAAAGGTTGCTCGGTTTGGCGGGCGATATGCAACGCACGCACCAATTGCTGAGGGTTATCGTTAAGTAAGCGGTAACCTTCAATAATCCAATCGGGCAATTTCCAGTGCTCTGCTAGACCTAAACACAGTGCTGTTAAAGGCATGCCGATGAGCTCGCGCTCCACGGCTGCCGCCGGCTCATTATCACTGAGTACGCGTCGCTCCCATTCGTTAAATAATTCAGGGTGCCGCGTGAGCAAAGGCCAAGTCGGTGATAAAAACAATAGACTGCCCCAGTGGATTTCTTGCCACAACCGCGCCATTCGTGTTGCAAATAATCCTATTGCTTGAATATTTAAATGCTGGCCGAGCAGCCACACTTGGCGTAGAGGTAAAGGGATGTTGGCTTCTTGATCATCTTGCAGGCTTTTAAGCAAATTGCTGCAGCGTTCTAAACCTAAGCGTGACAGCGCACTTTCAAGGTTTTGTACAGGTTCGCCGAGGGTGCGTTGGCCACGGTTTGCTTCGCGGATGATAATGAAAGCGATGGTTGGTGCATGACTAATGACTTCAGCAATATCGCGTAAAGATTTGCTAGGTTTTTGCAAGGCTTGCAGCGCTTGTAAACGATGGGCTTTGTAGACCGGCAGGCGCGTATTGTCGAGGCGCGTTATCCACTGATTTAAAGTGATATTTTGAGTTACAATATTTGACATAATATTCAGCCTGTAGACTGACCCTTGGCAGGGTGTTAATAACAGCATAGTAACCAATATTTGCAAAGGCTGTTATTCTTTACGTAGTTATAGAGTGAGTACGGCCTTTCTATGGTAAAAATAATTGGAATAATTGTTGTTTTTGCGAGTGTCTTGTCAGGATACGTCTTATCGCATGGGAAAATTGCCGCCATTATTCAACCTTTTGAGGTGTTGATAATTGGTGGTGCTGCATTGGGGGCGTTCTTGCAAGCGAACCCGAGTAGCACTTTTATGCAGGTGTTCAAAAAATCATTGAGCATGTTTAGTCATCGTTTTACTAAAACGCTGTATCTAGATGTACTAAAGATGCTGTATGAGGTGCTCAATAAGAGTCGACGTGAAGGGATGATGTCGATTGAAGCAGACATTGAAGACCCAGCTGCCAGCCCTATTTTTAGTAAATATCCCGCATTGCTCAAAGATCAGCGCATGACAGAGTTTGTCTGTGATTATTTGCGCATCATGTCGACCGGTAATATGGCTCCGCATGAATTTGAGGGGCTCTTTGATATGGAATTGACCAGCTTAAAAGAAGACCTTGATCACCCAGGGCATGCCGTGACCAGTATTGCTGATGGTTTACCAGGCTTTGGTATTGTTGCTGCGGTATTAGGGATTGTAGTCACTATGGCCATGCTTGGTGAGGCTGAGCAAGCTGCTTTAGGTCAGCATGTTGGTGCGGCGCTGGTAGGGACTTTTTTAGGGATTTTAGCGGCGTATGGTTTTTTTGGTCCGCTGGCAACAAGTTTGGCGCATGATGCAAAAGAAGAACTTAATTTGTATGAAGCGATTAAGGCGACCTTAGTGGCTTCAGCATCAGGTATGCCGCCCAGTTTGGCTGTGGAGTTTGGTCGCAAGGTTTTATATGGTGCGCATCGACCAACATTTATTGAGTTGGAGCAGGCGCTGCGAGGCGGCTAACATTTATGGATAACAATCAACCGATTATTGTTAAGCGCGTTAAGAAAGTTGCAGCGGGCCATCACGGCGGTGCGTGGAAAATTGCGTTTGCTGACTTCGCCGTGGCGATGATGGCGTTTTTTTTGGTGATGTGGTTGATGTCATCGGCAACTCCAGAACAGAAAAAAGCTATTTCTGGATATTTTCAAGACCCTATTGGGTTTTCGGAAAGTGCCAGTCCATATGTCATTGATTTGGGGGGTACGCCAACTCCCTCGCCTGATAAAACCTTAAATCCAGAACTTAATGAGCAAATAACTCCGGGGCAGCAACCACTTAACGAATCACAGGCAGAGCAGATATACGAGCAGTTAGAGCGTGAGCGTTTAGATATTTTATTAATTGAGCTACAGCGTAGAATTAATGAAAATGTTGAATTGCGCCCCTATAAAGAACAAATTTTAATGGATATATCGCGCGATGGTTTGCGCATTCAAATTACCGATGCAGCGAATCGGCCAATGTTTGATTTAGGCAGCGCTCGATTACAGCCTTACTTTGAAGATATTCTCTATCTCATGGCGGATACCATTCGTGCAGTTCCCAACAAGATCAGTATCGGAGGGCATACGGATGCTAAACCTTATGCTGGAGATAGTGGCTTTGGCAACTGGGAATTATCGGCGAGTCGTGCAAACGCAGCACGCAGAGCCTTGCGCGCAGGTGGCTTAGATGATGAGAAAGTAGCTCGAGTGGCAGGCTATGCTTCATCGGCTTTATTTGATCGTGCTGATCCGTACAGTCCAAGTAATCGACGCATTGATATTTTGGTGTTGACTAAACGGGCATTGCAAAGCATTGAAGGTGAGCCAGAGGTTGAGGTAGCGCCTGCTGAAACAGGTGTTAGCGATAGTGCCGCCGATAAAAACATTGCCAGCAAGCCAGTGCGAGAAAAACTCAACGTCTTTGAGAAAGGCGTCTTACAGTTCGAGGATGTAAGCGATTAGCCTTGCGCAGCTTGAATGAGTCATTGAGTCAAGGCGCATGGCTGACTAATGATGTTCGTTATGAATGCCGCTGACAATATGCTTAAAGCTGGCTAAGCGCTGAGGAGCGATTTTGCCTGCTTCTACAGCGGCCAATAGAGCGCAGCCCGGTTCATGTTCATGACTGCAGTTGCGAAAGCGACAATGGCCTAGGTGCTCTTGGAACTCAATAAAGCCAGCTTCAACATCCGCAACACTAACGTGGCCTAAACCAAACTCACGAATACCTGGCGAGTCAATCAGTTGGCCGCCAGCAGGAAAGTGAAACAGACGTGCAGTGGTGGTGGTGTGCGTGCCTTTGCCGGTTAATTCCGACAGTGGACCAACCCTGGTGTCTGTATCAGGCAGCAAGCGGTTGACCAGAGAGGATTTTCCCACGCCAGACTGGCCGACAAATACGCTGACTTGATCATTAAGTTGTTCTTGCAGCTTAGCTAAACCATCGCCGGAATAAGCTGAGACCTCAAGCAGTGGGTAGCCGAGGTTGTGATACGTTTCCAGTTAGCTATGGACTCGAGAGCTACCGCTGGGGTCGAGTAAATCCGTTTTGTTGAGCAGCAATAACGGCTTAATACCGGCATGCTCGGCAGCAATGATATAGCGATCAATTAAGTTGGCATGCGGCTCTGGCAGTGGTGCAAAAACAATTACGATCAAGTCAACGTTAGCCGCAACGGGCTTGAGTTGCCCGCGTGAGTCCGGGCGGCGTAGCTCACTGTGACGCGGCAGTTGTGCGACGATCACCCCCAAGCCTTGATTGCCAGGGCGCCATACCACACGGTCGCCAGTGACGAGTGCGGGTAAGTTGGCGCGTAAGTAGCAACGATAGGTCTGCCCGGCAATGTCCGCTGCTTCAGCCTCCACTTCAACCTGAACGCCAAAATGCGCAATGATAAGGCCGTGTTGCTCTGGACCTAAGTCGCCACCTTTCAGCTCCTCGAGAGTGCGTTCTTCACGCTTGGCTGCACGGGCAAGGCGTTCGTCTTGGATTTTATTAACACGCCAGCCTTGGCGGCGATTTAACGTACGTTTGGCCATATAACACTCATTGGATGAGGCATTCAAGTAAGGGGTTTACAGCATCAGCTGCGCTATTTTTTCAGTCAAAGGTAGTACCGCGTTGGATACGCCAAGCGCGTGCCGCAATCACAAATAAGGTAATGGCTGTTAGCGGCGCAACGTAGCCGATCATGGCGTTGGCGAAGGTCGTTGCAAAATCCTCGCCATTACTTTGCATAATTAAATAAGCCGTGTAAGCAATGTAATAGGCTAGAAATAATGCGCCTTCCCAACGGTTGATACGGTAGCCAGCAAAGAAAACTGGCAAACAAGCGACCATCACTGCCATCATCACAGGGAAGTCGAAAGCAATCGCGCTACTGGCTACAGCAATACTCTGCGGTGACACTAAGCCCGCTAAACCAAGTACAGCCAGCAAGTTGAACAGATTGCTACCGACAATATTACCTACAGCAATATCGCGCTCGCCTTTCCATGCGGCAAGCAGTGATGTGGCTAACTCAGGTAAAGATGTGCCGGCGGCAATAATTGTTAAACCAATCACCAGCTCAGATAAGCCGAGTGCTTGCGCTAAGCTGACCGCTCCACTGACCAATAAGTTTGAGCCTACCACCAGTAAAACTAAACCAACCAAGATGTAGGCGCTGTTAATTAACCAGGCAAAGCGGTGCGGGTTAATTTGGCTGCTGTATTCGTCATCAACCTCTATGGCTTTGCCAGCTTGCCAAGCCTTGAGACTACTGATTATCAAGTAACTGGTGTAGCTGATAATACAGGTAAATAAAATAAAACCATCAAGGCGGCTGTAGCTGCCATCCATCGCTAAGAACCACGCCAGAAAGCCTGCGGCAATCATAATCGGTACATCTAAACGCACCAGTTGGCGCGACACCAGTAACGGAGTGATTAATGCTGATAAGCCAAGAATAAACAATACGTTAAAAATATTACTGCCAATCACATTGCCAATGGCGATATCGCCTTGACCGAGAAAGGCCGATTGAGTGCTGACAGCCATCTCAGGAGCGCTGGTACCGAAAGCCACCACGGTCAGGCCGATGATCAGTGGTGAAATGCCGAAGCGTGCAGCTAAACGCGCCGCGCCACGCACCAAAACTTCGGCACCTATCACTAGAAGAACAAAACCGCCAATTAAATAAATAAACACCAGGAGGGACATCAAATTGCTCCGAACGCTATGCTGCTAAATTGGATGTAGAGTAGCAGATTATAAGCGCCAACGTGATGCAAAGTTCAGTGCCTTTTTAATGCTGAACCTGCACGCGTACAGGGGCTACGCCTTGCTTTATCATGTCGATTTTTGCTGCGGCAGCGCGTGATAGATCAATGATGCGGCCTTTAGTAAAAGGGCCGCGGTCATTGATGCGCACAACGACGCTTTTATTATTGAGTGTGTTGGTGACTTTGACTTTGGTGCCAAACGCCAAGGTGCGATGTGCAGCAGTGAGAGCGTTTTGGTTAAAAGGTTCGCCGCTCGCTGTTTTTCTGCCATGGTGTTGTGCCCCGTACCAAGAGGCTTGGCCGCTGATACCGGCGTCTTTGCTGGTGTGTTGCGTTGAGCATGCGCTCAATAAAACCAGAGCAGCAAAAAGACAATACAGGCGCATAAGATACTCCTTGAGCAGAGATTGGTGAGCGCGACGCCAAGCTGAAGTTACCTATCAGCTTGGCGTGTATCACGGGTTACTGATCGAGCTTTTGCTTGAGTAACTCATTGACCTGCTGCGGGTTCGCTTTGCCTTTGGAGGCGCGCATAGCTTGGCCCACAAAGAAGCCAAACATTTTACCGCGCTTATTTTCATCGCTGGCGCGGTACTGTTCGACTTGTTCGGCATTGGCCGCGAGTACCTCATCAAGCATGGCTTCGATCGCGCCGCTGTCTGTGACCTGCTTAAGGCCGCGTTGTTCAATAATTTGATCAGCGTCGCCTTCACCGGCGGCCATTGCCTCAAATACCATTTTTGCAATCTTGCCGGAAATGGTGTTGTCTTTAATGCGCATCAGCATGCCACCGAGCTGCTGTGCGCTAACGGGTGATTGAGTGATGTCGAGATTTTCCTTGTTGAGTAAACTGGACAGCTCTCCCATCACCCAGTTGGTCGCAAGCTTAGCATCTTGACAGATTTTCTCTACAGCCTCGAAGTAGTCGGCCATTTCACGGCTGGCAGATAAAACACTGGCGTCGTAAGTTGATAAGCCAAAGTCTTTTTCGAAACGTTCGCGCTTTTGTGTTGGCAGTTCCGGTAGCTCAGTGCGTAACTGTGCCAGCATTTCTTTTGGGATATGCACTGGCAACAGATCTGGGCAGGGGAAGTAGCGATAGTCATTGGCTTCTTCTTTGCTACGCATCGAGCGTGTTTCATCTTTATTTGGATCGTACAGGCGGGTTTCTTGGATGACCTTGCCGCCATCTTCAATCAATTCAATTTGGCGTTGAATCTCATGGTTGATGGCGCGCTCAATAAAGCGAAATGAGTTGACGTTTTTAATTTCTGTGCGTGTGCCCAGCTCGCTTTGGCCTTTAGGGCGTACAGACACGTTGCAGTCGCAGCGGAATGAGCCCTCGGCCATATTGCCATCACAGATGTTTAAGTAACGCACCAAGGTGTGGATGGCTTTGGCATAGGCCACCGCTTCTTTGGCATTGCTCAGTTCTGGCTCGGAGACGATTTCCAATAGGGGTGTGCCGGCACGGTTCAGGTCAATACCGGTCATGCCGCTAAAGTCTTCGTGCAAGCTTTTACCCGCATCCTCTTCAAGGTGCGCACGGGTAATACCAACACGTTTGATACTGCCATCTTCGAGGGCAATATCTAAATGGCCAAGGCCGACAATCGGGTCGTCCATTTGGCTGGTTTGGTAGCCCTTGGGTAAGTCTGGATAGAAGTAGTTTTTGCGCGCAAAAATATTGTGTTCAGCGATGTGGGCATCGACGGCCAAGCCAAACATACAGGCCATACGCACTGCTTCAGCGTTGAGTACCGGCAAGGTGCCAGGCATTGCCAGATCAATTAAGCTGGCTTGCGTGTTGGGTTCGGCACCGAATGCGGTGGCGCTACCTGAAAAGATTTTGGTGTTAGTTGCGAGCTGTGCGTGGATTTCCAGCCCGATCACGGTTTCCCATTGCATGTGAGTCGTCCTCAGAATCCGGCTGGCGTGCGAGCGTGCCAATCAGTATGTTGTTGAAATTGATGTGCAACCTGCAGTAGGCGTGCTTCTTGGAAGTAGGGGGCCAGTAGCTGCACTCCGACCGGTAGACCATCAATCATGCCTGCAGGCATAGAGAGACCTGGAATCCCAGCAAGATTAGCAGGTACGGTATAAATATCTTCTAAATACGCCGCGACAGGATCATCGATTTTACTGCCGATTAACCAAGGTAAGTTCGGTGTGGTTGGACCTAAAATCAGATCGACATCTTTAAAAGCGCTAACAAAATCATTTTTGATTAAGCGGCGAATTTTCTGCGCTTTTAAATAATAGGCATCGTAGTAACCCGTCGATAACGCATAAGTGCCAATCATGATGCGGCGTTTGACTTCTTTACCAAAAGCTTCATCACGTGAGCGCAAATAGAGGTCTTCAAGGCTCTGGGGGTTCTCGCAGCGGTGACCAAAACGCACACCATCAAAGCGCGCTAAGTTGGTCGATGCTTCTGCAGAGGCAATGACATAGTAAGCCGGTACGGCGTGAGGCAGGCTGGGTAAGCTGATGTCGACAAAGCTTGCACCAAGCTGTTTGAGTTGCTCAATACTTTGGCTGACGACATCGCCAATACGGCTATCAAGGTCGCTGCTGAAGTATTCTTTTGGCAAGCCAATGCGCAATCCTTGCAGTGGCAGACTTAAGGCTGCGCTATAGTCATCAACGGGTTGTTGTGCGCTGGTTGAATCGCGCTCATCAAAGCCTGCAGTCGCCTGTAGCAGCAGTGCGCAATCTTCAGCGTTGTGAGCTAAAAACCCGGCTTGGTCAAAACTCGATGCGTAGGCGGTCATGCCCCAGCGTGAGATGCGGCCGTAGGTTGGTTTGATGCCCGTTAGGCCGGTGAATGCAGCGGGCTGACGAATGGAGCCGCCGCTATCACTGCCGGTGCTGGCTGGGACTAAGCGAGCGGCAACAGCGACAGCGCTACCGCTGGATGAGCCACCGGGAATCCGCTGCGTATCCCATGGGTTTTTACTTGCACCGTAGAAGCTGGTTTCGCCAGAAGAGCCCATGGCGAACTCGTCCATATTCAGTTTGCCGAGGCTGATGCAGCCCGCTTTACTGAGCTTATCAACTACTGTTGCACTGTAAGGGGCGATAAAGTTATCGAGGGTTTTTGAGGCGCAACTGGTGCGCACCCCTTCAGTGCAAAACAAATCTTTATGCGCAATGGGCAGACCTAATAGCGGCGTATTGATACCGCTGCTGCGTTGCTCATCTGCGGCGTCAGCTTGCTGCAATGCCGACTCTTTGCTAACAGTAATAAAGCTATTGAGTTGTGGATCAAGTTGTTCAATTCGTGCAAGTAAATGCGTGGTCAACTCGCGGGCAGAAAACTGCTTGCTTGCGAGCGCCTTAGAAATATCAGCCAGTGTAAGTTGATGCATGACGAGGAAGTCCTTAATCGATGACTTTAGGTACCAGATATAAGCCGTTTTCTACCGCAGGAGCGAGGGCTTGGTAATCATCACGGTGATTGCTTTCGGTTACAGTATCAGGACGTAAGCGCTGATTGGCTTCGAGCGGATTGGCCAATGGCGCAATACCATCAGTGTTCACGGCTTGCATGGCATTGATCATATTGATTGCAGCATTTAGGGATGTGGTGCTGCTGTCTATTTGTGCATCATCGAGGCCCAGTCGCGCCAAGTGAGCCAGTTTTTCCACGTCGCAGCGTTCAAGTGCCATGTGAGGATCTCCTGAAAGAAATAATGTAGGTGGAACTATTAAGTCTGTAACAAGGGAACAATACTGCTACAGATACATCCAATACACGTGTAAAAAATCATCAGAGTGTTTAGAAAGTGCTAATCTATCACAGTGCGTACCTTGCTCAAAAGGTCGATGATTGCTAGAGTTTCCTATTCATTTTAAATTAGCGTTTCTATTGCGCGTTACCTAGGGTTATTCATCCCATGTTTAAAAAATTACGCGGCATGTTTTCCAGTGATTTATCCATTGATTTAGGGACTGCCAATACCCTTATTTATGTACGTGATCGTGGTGTTGTTTTAGATGAGCCTTCGGTTGTTGCGATTCGTACGCGCGGTAATCAAAAAAGTGTGGTGGCGGTAGGTACCGATGCTAAGCGTATGCTGGGTCGTACTCCAGGTAATATTTGTGCGATTCGGCCAATGAAAGACGGTGTCATTGCCGACTTTAGTGTCTGCGAGAAGATGCTGCAGTACTTTATTAATAAAGTGCATGAGAACAGTTTTTTACAGCCCAGCCCGCGCGTATTGATTTGCGTGCCGTGCAAGTCTACGCAAGTTGAACGTCGAGCAATTCGTGAGTCAGCTTTAGGTGCTGGGGCACGCGAAGTATTCTTAATTGAAGAGCCAATGGCGGCGGCAATCGGTGCGGGTTTGCCCGTTGATGAAGCACGCGGCTCAATGGTGGTTGATATTGGTGGTGGCACCACAGAAATTGCCCTGATCTCGCTCAACGGTGTGGTGTATGCAGAATCCGTGCGTGTTGGCGGTGACCGTTTTGATGAGGCCATTATCACTTATGTGCGTCGCAACTATGGCAGCTTAATTGGTGAGTCAACGGCTGAG
>JAAXZZ010000159.1 GCA_012719655.1 Gammaproteobacteria bacterium
CATTACTGCTGATGGCTACCAGTTCAAATAAAATAGTGTATTCCCACCCTACGGTCAGCGAGACTAAGCCAGGTATGCCCATCCTTTGCGCGCGCTCAAGCACAACCAGTAAATCATCGAAAGTCTCTGGTATCGGTAGATTTAAACGGTTGAAAAGTGCTTTATTGATCCACAACCAATTGGTTGAGTGACTATTGATCGGAGCAGAAATCCAGTGTCCTTGAAACTTTGCTGTCTCTTGGATTGCGTCAGGAATCACGTCTTCCCAGCCTTGCTCTTGTGCGACTTCATCTAAATTCAGTAGAGGAAATGTATTGTTGTATGGATGCACTTCACTACTGATTAGCATGGCGGCGGTTGGAGGGTTGTGCTGTTGTATATGTTTTTTTAAAACGTTTGAGTAGTCTGAGTTGTTATAGCTGCGCATGCTTTGATCTTGCACAGTGATGCCTTGTTGTTTTGCATGCTGCTTGATTAAGTTGATGTTTTTAATTTCGCTGTCTGAAACCCACCAGTGCCAAAAATCGAGCGTGTGCGCATCGGCGGCTGTGACACTGCTGGATACAGAGTAAAAGCCTAACAAAAATGCTTTTACGATAAATAAGCCGTTAGTGCGTGTTTTACTCATGACTGTTCGTAACTCCTGCAGCTGGCCGTGACAGGTGCAATACCTAGAGAAGTGTTATTCGCTCTTTATCGCACAAGATCATCTAGCAACGTGCATGAGGCTAAAGTTATGCTCAGGGGCGGCTGAGTAAAGATCAGCAAAGTGCGTTGCTCACTTATTTGCTTAATGTATTGTGCGGGTCAAGCAAAAGAGTTTACAGCTTTTATATTCGCCAGCAATGCAGTGTAAGGACTGGCTGTGCAAGCCGATGTAGCTTGCACAATACAATCGTTTGGTCATTTACAGTTGTGTTGAGACCCATGGCTTGCTGTTTGGGCGCTTAAGTTTAAACGTTCTGTATCAAGACAGGTGCGCTATTGCTTGAGCTTCCAACTCTGCTTTCAATGTTGGAGCGAGCTGCAGTTGACGTGCAAGTTCATCAAGGTAAACGCGCTCCATATAACTTTCCTCATCGACCACAAGGATGCTGGCCAGGTACATCTCAGCTGCAATTTCTGGAGTCTTGGCTGCACGGGCGAGCTCTGCAGGGTCGAGAGGTTTACGTAATTCTTGCTGGAACCATAATTGTAGCTGCGGCTCCTGGGTGAGCTTGGCAATTGCATCATCAATCAGCTGCCGCTCACGCTCGTCAATATGACCGTCGGCCTTGGCAGCACAAATAATTGCGCGAAGAATAGCTTGGCTATGCTCTTCCATGACAGTCGGTGACACGCGATCCACTGTCTGCGGTTGCGCTGGTGTATAAGCAGGGCTGGACTCGACCTGACCTCGATGTTGATTGTTATTTTGCCAGTTGCTGTAGGCTTTATAAGCCACCACACCCAGCGCGGCTAAGCCACCGTAAGTGATCACATTGCCACCGACCTTGCGTGCTTTTTTACTGGACATCAGCAAACTGATAATACCGCCGCCCAAGGCACCGCCTCCAATGCTGCCGAGCAGGCCATTGAGTGCTGTATTAGGACGGGTTGGTGCAGCCTGATTGGATGGCGCTGTATTTTGTCCTTGCAGTAATTCTTTACCTGAACTGAGAAGCTGATCGAGCAAGCTGCGAGTATTCATCTTTGTCCCCATTGCAAATGATGGTTGATCCGCACGTATTGACAGCATAGTCGCTAACGGGTTCTAAAAGCTAAATTTTTAGTGATGCAGCTCGATTGAATTGACCTTTACAGGGGCGATTGCATTGGACTTTAAAGCATTCAATGGCCTTGACGAAAAACGTTTAGCACAGCTTTAAAGAGGCCATGTTTTTTAAGCTTCAATTAAGGTCGGGTCTGTAACCTTGGCATCGTAAACACGCAATATCGTTGTGTTACCGCTTCTAGACAAGGAAATGACCATGAAAACTTTAACTACATTATGCGTGTCCGCTGCTTTAATAATGGGCGCAAGTTTAGCCCAAGCGGATGTCAGCCCAGCTAAAACAGTTGAACTCAGCACTTCAGGTGCGATTTTAGCCTTTGATAAACTTGATCAGACCGCTTTAGCGCAACATCCCAAAGCCAGCATCGTCGACACAGAGCTTGATGAGTCATACGGTCGCTACATTTACCAAGTCGACCTGCGTGATGAGCAAGGCCAGAAATGGGAAGTTGAAATGGATGCCGCGACAGGTGAGATTTTGAAAAACCGCCAGGATGATTAACCTGTTAAGGGCGCGTTAATCTCTGATCAAATGTAAACGAGATCAACGCATCAGATTGGTGCCACGCTTAGAGCGGGTGCACTAATTTGGTGCGTTTTTGTCGCTCTGGCTTGATGAAAACCCTCGTGTGGCCTGAGTTTTTCTTATGGCATGCAATTTGCTAAATCCTCTATAGAGCAGTATTGAACTGCAGTTATTACTTTGACTTAGAGGAGTCATTTGCCATGTCTACCAAGACCCTATCACTGATTAAAGAGCACAACGCCCTATGGGTTGACCATCGCTTTACCTACACCTTAGGCAAAGAGCATCACATTACTTTCCCCTCCGACACTTTCGATGAAGAGGCCTTTGAAGAAGGCAGAATGTTTGATGGCTCGTCGATTCATGGCTGGAAAGGCATTGAAGCATCCGATATGACACTGTTGCCGGATGACTCCACTGCGGTCATGGATCCGTTTGCGACGGTAGCAACGGTGATTGTACGTTGTGATGTCGTTGATCCGACCACTTTGTCTAACTATGACCGCGATCCGCGTTCGATTGCCCAGCGTGCCGAAGTGTATCTGCGCGCAACCGGTATTGCTGACACGGCCTATTTTGGTCCTGATCCAGAGTTCTTTGTGTTTGATGCGGTGACTTGGGAAGAGTCAATGAACAAAGTGGGTTTTGAAATCCACTCTGGTGAAGGCGCTTGGGCGACTAAAAGCTTAGCGGAAGGCAAAAATAGCGGCCATCGCCCACGGGTGAAGGGCGGTTATTTTCCTGTTCCGCCTGTCGATTCTTTGGTCGATGTACGCACCGCTATGTGTGATGCCATGAAAGCGGTGGGCTTGGGTATTGAAGTGCATCACCATGAAGTGGCCAACGCGGGCCAGTGTGAAATTGGTGTGCCGTTTAACACCCTGGTGAAAAAAGCTGATGAAGTGCAGTTGCTGAAATATTGCGTGCACAATGTTGCGCATGCCTTTGGTAAAACCGCCACCTTTATGCCGAAACCATTGGTGGGCGATAACGGCTCAGGCATGCATGTGCACCAGTCCTTAGCGAAAGAGGGTAAGAATTTGTTTGCTGGTGATGGTTATGCTGGCTTGTCGGAAATGGCCCTGCATTATATTGGCGGCATTATTAAACATGCGCACGCGCTCAATGCCATTACCAACCCCGGCACGAACTCTTACAAGCGCCTTGTGCCAGGCTTTGAAGCACCAGTAATGTTGGCCTATTCAGCACGGAACCGCTCTGCTTCGATTCGTATACCTTGGGTTAAAAACCCTAAAGGCAAGCGTATTGAGTGCCGCTTCCCAGATCCAAGTTCCAACCCGTATTTAACCTTTGCAGCGCTATTGATGGCGGGCCTTGATGGCATCAAAAATAAAATTGATCCAGGCGAGGCAATGGATAAAAACTTGTATGACTTGCCGCCTGAAGAAGCCCAAGATATCCCTCAAGTGGCTTACAGCTTAGATCAAGCGCTACAAGCGCTGTGGTCAGACCGACACTTCTTGCTAGAAGGCGGTGTATTTTCTGAGGACATGCTCAGTGCCTATATTGAATGCAAAATGGGCGAGGTCACGCGCTTGCGTCAGTCTGTGCATCCGGCTGAGTTTGATATGTATTACAGTCTGTAAATACTTATGCCCCTTTTTGGGGCATACTTGTTTTTATAGAGGCTTTCTGTCAGTCAATCGCCTATGAACTCAGCCGCTTTGGACCATGCCTTACTCGAACAACTCTCCACAGCGGTATTGCTGCTGGATCAGCACTTGTCTGTGCGCTACGCCAATCCTGCTGCGGAGCAGTTGTTTGCAACCAGTCGTACACAGTTGCTGGGGCGCTCGATTACGCTGTTTTTTTGGGAAGATGATGAGTGTTTGGATGCGCTCAACAACGCTTTGTTAGATCTGCAGCCCTATACGCGCCGTGAAGCACGCCTGCATTTTCCCAATAGTGGGCAAGTGATTACCATTGATTACACCGCCACGCCATTTAACGGCGCTGGGCTGGCTGGACAACACTTACTGGTTGAGCTGTTTCCGCAAGACCGGATTTTGCGTCTGAGTCGCGAAGACAGTTTATTTACGGCCCATCAAGTGACCCGTGCTTTAGTGCGTGGCGTAGCACACGAGGTTAAAAATCCGCTGGGCGGCATTCGCGCAGCGGCACAATTGCTGGCGCGGCAACTGGCTTCGCCAGAGTTACAAGAATATACCGATGTGATCATTGCCGAGACTGACCGCTTAAGCCATGTCGTCGACCGTATGTTGGGGCCGCGTCAGCGTTTGCATTTTACTCGGATCAATATTCATCAAGTGTTAGAACGTGTGCGCCTTATTCTGCAAACAGAAGTGGGTGAGGCGATTACGCTGAGCTGTGATTACGATCCCAGCCTGCCCGAGTTGTATGCCGATTTAGATCGCTTGATTCAAGTGGTGCTTAATATTGTCCGTAATGCTGCGCAAGCCTTACTAGAAAATCCAAGCGCGCGTCCTGCTGAAATCATTTTGCGTTCGCGGGTGTTACGACAGTTTACGATTGGTGTGCATCGACATCGTTTGGTCTGTTTGGTTGAAGTGGAAGATAACGGCCCAGGGATTGATGGACCGTTGCTGGAAACATTGTTTTATCCGATGGTCACTGGCCGCGCGCAAGGCACAGGGCTGGGCTTACCGATTGCGCAAGGCATCATTCAAGAGCATGAAGGACTGATTGAGTGTGAGAGTGCGCCTGGCTGTACAGTTTTTCGTATTTTAATCCCTGTTGACCCACATCTTGCAGCTGACTCAGGAGTACTGCCGTGACTGACCGCGTTTGGATTGTCGATGATGATAAGTCGATGCGTTGGGTACTGGAAAAAGCCTTAAGCCAAGCAGGGTTCAATACTACAACCTTTGCCAGTGCTGAAGAGGCATTGGCGCAGCTGGCAGAGAGACAACCGGACGTCATTATTACTGATATTCGCATGCAGGGGATGGACGGTTTGGCTTTGTTGGCCTTAGTGCATAAACAGCATGCCCATGTACCGGTGATTGTGATGACGGCGCATTCTGATTTAGACAGTGCGGTGAAGTCCTACCAAAGCGGTGCATTTGAATACCTGCCTAAACCTTTTGATTTAGATGAGGCGATCGCCTTAGTGCACCGTGCTTTAGCGCATTCCAAGGAGGTGACTGCCAGCACCGAACACAAGAGCTCGACGAGCGCTATTATTGGCGAAGCGCCGGCGATGCAGGAGGTGTTTCGGATTATCGGTCGGCTTTCGCATTCGCACATGACCGTGCTGATCCATGGTGAATCGGGTACGGGTAAAGAGTTAGTGGCCAATGCTTTACATCAGCACAGCCCTAGAGTGCAGCAGCCTTTTATTGCGCTGAATATGGCTGCGATCCCCAAGGACTTAATTGAGTCTGAGCTGTTTGGTCATGAGAAAGGGGCTTTTACCGGAGCGGCCAGTGTGCGCCAGGGGCGTTTTGAACAAGCGCACCAAGGCACCTTATTTCTTGATGAGATTGGCGATATGCCACTGGATACACAAACGCGGTTGTTGCGCGTATTGGCCGATGGCACTTTTTATCGAGTCGGTGGGCATACGCCAATCCGCGTGGATGTACGGATCATCGCGGCAACTCACCGTGATCTTGAGACCTTGGTGCGCCAGGGCTTGTTTCGCGAAGACCTCTATCATCGCTTGAATGTGATCCGTATCCATCTGCCAAGGCTCAGTGAGAGGCGTGAAGACATTGCTACTTTAGCGGCGCATTTTCTGCAAAAAGCAGCGACTGAACTGGCGACTGAAAGGCGCGTGTTATTGCCTGAAACAGAAGTGTATTTAAGCCAACTCGACTGGCCAGGTAATGTGCGCCAACTGGAAAACACCTGCCGCTGGTTGACGGTGATGGCCTCCAGCCGCGAGGTGATGGTTAGCGATCTACCGGTTGAACTGTTACATCGCCCAAGCGCAGGCGCGGCTTCTGCGCACTGGGACGTTTCTTTGCGGCGCTGGGCAGAGCAGGCGTTGCAGCAGGGCGAGAAAGGCTTGCTGTATCGTGCGCTACCGATCTTTGAACGGGTGATGATTGAAGCGGCTTTAGCCCATGCCAGCGGGCGGCGGCGGGATGCCTCTGCGCTATTAGGCTGGGGACGCAACACCTTAACGCGCAAAATCAATGAACTGGGCGTGCAAGAGCATGCTGCCGACGAGGACAGTACCGAGTAAAACCGTTGTGCACAGTTTTGGTGCGCGGCGGCATAGTTTTGGTGCGCACATACCCTGATAAGACGGGGAAATCTTAGTCTAAGTGCCTGTATGGCGCATGTTTGGGACGTTTCTATAGGTTGGCCTAATCCTTGCTGAATAGAGAGTCAAGCGCGACAGCTTGAGTTGCTTCGCCGCATGTATTTTTTATTTAGATAGGGAGTGTTCCTATGCCTAAGGCAACGCCGCAAGCACCAACGTCAGAAACTGTCCGAGCTGCAAGCGCAGAGGAAATTCAACACGCGATCGACACAGGTCTGTATGCCAATGCCGAGCATGACGCCTGTGGTGTTGGCTTCGTTGCGCATATTAAAGGGATTAAATCGCACGCCATTGTTCAGCAAGGGCTGAAGATTCTGGAAAATATTGACCATCGTGGCGCGGTTGGTGCTGACCCATTAATGGGCGATGGTGCAGGTTTACTGATTCAAATTCCTGATGCGTTTTACCGTGCCGAGATGGCCAAGCAAGGCGTGCAACTGCCGCAAGCAGGTGACTATGGCGTGGGTATGGTGTTTCTGCCCAAAGAAGCTGCCGCACGCCAAGCTTGTGAGCGCGAGTTAGAGCGGGCGATTGCCGCTGAGAAGCAAGTTCTGCTGGGCTGGCGTGATGTGCCGGTCAATCGTGAATTACCGATGTCCGAGGATGTGCGCGCCAGTGAACCGGTGATTCGTCAGGTGTTTATTGGCCGTGGTGCCGACATCATGGTGTCTGATGCGCTGGAACGTAAGCTGTATCTGATTCGTAAAACTGCTTCAGCCAAGATTACTCATTTACGCCTCACTCACAGCTTTGAATACTATGTGCCGAGCATGTCGTGTCGTACGGTGATCTATAAAGGTCTATTGCTAGCAAATCAGGTGGGGCAGTACTACCTCGACTTGCAAGATCCGCAGTTGGTCTCAGCCTTAGCCTTAGTGCATCAGCGCTTTTCCACCAATACCTTTCCTTCTTGGCCGTTAGCGCACCCCTATCGCATGGTGGCGCATAACGGTGAAATCAACACGGTGAAAGGTAACTTTAATTGGATGCGTGCCCGCGAAGGCGTGATGTCGTCGCCGGTGCTCGGTGATGATTTACACAAACTCTATCCGATCAGCATGGACGGTCAATCCGACACGGCAACCTTTGATAACACCTTAGAGTTGCTGGTGATGGCCGGTTATCCGCTGGCGCATGCCGCCATGATGATGATCCCAGAAGCCTGGGAAAAACATAATCAGATGGATGCTCAGCGCCGTGCTTTTTATGAATACCATGCGGCCATGCTCGAGCCTTGGGATGGCCCGGCGGCGATGGTGTTTACCGATGGTCGCCAAATTGGAGCAACCCTTGATCGTAACGGTTTGCGACCGGCGCGCTTTATTGTCACCGATGACGACATGGTGGTGTTAGCCTCAGAAACCGGCGTGCTGCCGATTGCGGATCAGCGCATTGTGCGCAAGTGGCGTTTACAGCCGGGCAAAATGTTCCTGATCGACTTAGAGCAAGGGCGCATCGTTGAAGATGAAGAACTCAAGCAGCATTATGCGCAGGCCAAACCGTATCGTCAGTGGATTGATAATGTGCGCATGTGTCTGGATAGCTTAAGCGCCGATGCCGAACCCTTGACCTTTACTGAGCCGTTGTTAGTGCGTCAGCAAGCCTTTGGTTATAGCCAAGAAGACATTAAGTACCAATTGGTACCGATGGCGGTTAACGCTGAAGAAGGCATTGGCTCAATGGGTAACGATGCGCCATTGGCCGTGCTGTCAGCGCGCAACAAGCCTTTGTACCATTACTTTCGTCAGCTTTTTGCGCAAGTGACCAACCCGCCCATTGATGCGATCCGTGAGGCGCTGGTGATGGCTCTGGTGTCCTTTATTGGCCCGCGTCCTAATGTGTTGGATATCAATGCCAGTAATCCAGCGCTGCGTTTAGAAATCTCGCAACCGATCTTAGATGCCGCCGATATGGCGCGTTTACGCCATATTGAGCAAAGTTCGGGGGGGAAGTTTCGTACCTCTGAAATTGATATTACCTATCCAGCTCAGTGGGGCACCGCCGGTGTGGAGGCGCGGATTGCTTATCTGTGCTCAGAAGCTGAAGAAGCGATTCATGCCGGCTGTAATATTTTAATTATCACCGACCGCTACATGAACCGCGATCAGGTGGCGATTCCAGCGTTATTAGCCTTATCAGCCATTCATCAGTATTTGCTGCGTGCCGGCTTACGTACCACTGTTGGTCTTGTGGTAGAAACCGGTAGCGCCCGTGAAGTGCATCATTTTGCGGTCTTAGCAGGTTTTGGTGCTGAAGCCATTCACCCTTATTTAGCCTTAGAAACACTGGCTGACATTGCCCCTGAGTTAGGTGTGAGTGCTGAGCAAGCGTCACAGCATTTTGTTAAGGCCGTGGGTAAAGGCTTAACAAAAATCATGTCGAAAATGGGCATCAGTACCTATATGTCGTACTGCGGTGCACAGATTTTTGAAGTGGTCGGTTTAAGTGAAGAGTTGGTCAATAAGTATTTTGCTGGCACTCCTTCAAAAATGGGTGGACTGGATATTTTTGATATTGCTGACGAGGCGATTCGCAGTCATCAGCAGGCCTTTAATCCTGCTGCAGTGGCGAGTCAGCAGCTGGATGTCGGGGGTGAATTTGCTTGGCGTGCTGGCGCTGAAGAGCATGCGTGGCCGCCCGATGCGATTGCTAAGTTACAGCACAGCACCCGCAGCAACCGCTATGAAACCTTTGCTGAATATGCCGCGATCATTAATGATCAGTCCAAGCGTCATACCACGTTGCGCGGTTTGTTTGAGTTTCGCCTGCAGCCTGAGCGCAGCATTGCTATCGAAGAAGTGGAAGCAGCCAGTGAAATCGTTAAGCGTTTTGCCACTGGCGCCATGTCATTAGGTTCAATTTCTAGCGAAGCGCACATCAACCTTGCCCTTGCCATGAACCGTCTGGGCGGCAAGAGCAATACCGGTGAGGGTGGTGAAGATCAGGCGCGTTATCGTAACGAACTGCAAGGCCAAGCGCTTGCGGCAGGGACCTTATTGAGCAAGGTGATGGGGCAAGACACCGTTGAGGTGGACTACATTCTGCGTGAAGGCGACAGCCTGCGCTCGAAAATCAAACAAGTGGCCTCAGGGCGTTTTGGCGTGACCACTGAGTACTTGGTCAGTGCCGATCAAATCCAGATCAAAATGGCGCAAGGTGCTAAGCCCGGCGAAGGCGGGCAATTGCCGGGCAATAAAGTGTCCAACTACATTGGTAAGTTGCGCCATGCAGTGCCGGGTGTGGGATTGATCTCGCCACCACCGCACCATGATATTTATTCCATCGAAGATTTAGCCCAGCTGATTCACGACTTAAAAAACGTCAATCCCAGTGCTGATATTTCCGTCAAGCTGGTTTCAGAAGTGGGGGTGGGCACCATTGCTGCGGGTGTGGCGAAAGCCAAAGCTGATCATATCGTGATTGCTGGCCATGATGGCGGCACTGGAGCGGCGGCTTGGAGTTCCATTAAGCACGCAGGCACGCCGTGGGAATTGGGCTTAGCAGAAACCCAGCAAACCTTGGTGCTCAACCGTTTGCGTGGACGGGTGCGGATTCAAGTCGATGGCCAAATAAAAACCGGCCGTGATGTAGTGATGGGTGCCTTATTGGGCGCCGATGAGTTTGGTTTTGCCACCGCACCTTTGGTGGCTTCAGGCTGCATTATGATGCGCAAATGTCACCTCAATACCTGTCCGGTGGGCATTGCCACGCAAGACCCTGAGCTGCGTAAGAAGTTTTCTGGCAAACCTGAAGATGTGGTCAATTTCTTCTTCTTTATTGCCGAAGAAGTCCGGCAGATTATGGCGCAACTGGGTGTGCGCCGTTTTGATGAGTTGATTGGTCGAGCGGACTTGCTCGACATGCGCCAAGGCGTTGAGCATTGGAAGGCGCAAGGCTTAGATTTTAGCCGTGTCTTTGCCTTGCCCACCGCGCCTGCAGAGGTGCCACGTTTGCACAGCAGTCAGCAAGAACATGGTCTAGAGCATGCCCTTGACCAGCAGTTGATTGTTCAGGCGCAGGCGGCTTTGCTACAGGGTAAGCCTGTGCGCATTGAAACTCAGGTCAGAAACACTAACCGTACGGTCGGCGCGATGCTGTCAGGTGCGCTGATTAAACATCACCCTGATGGTTTAGCCGATGACAGTATCCATGTGCATTGCACGGGTACGGGCGGTCAGAGTTTTGCTGCCTTCCTTGCCCAAGGGATTACCTTTGATCTCGTCGGCGAAGCCAATGACTACAGTGGTAAAGGCTTGTCCGGCGGGCGCTTGATTGTGCGTCCAAGCCGCGACTTTAAAGGCCCGTCGAGCGACAACATCATTGTTGGTAATACCGTGTTGTATGGCGCCACCTCAGGTAAAGCTTTTTTTAGTGGCGTGGCCGGTGAGCGCTTTGCGGTGCGTCTTTCTGGCGCGAGCACTGTGGTGGAAGGTGTGGGCGATCATGGCTGTGAATACATGACCGGTGGCACCGTTGTTGTGCTTGGGCAAACCGGACGTAACTTTGCCGCTGGGATGTCCGGCGGTGTGGCCTTTGTCTATGACCAAGACGGTCAATTTGCCCAGCGTTGTAACACTGAGCAAGTCGCTCTAGAGCCGCTGCTCGATCCTGCTGCGCAAGCGGCGGCGGGTATCCCGTTGCATGCGCAAACAGCCGATGAAACCTTATTAAAGGGTTTGCTTGCAGAGCATTTGCATTTGACTGGCTCGTTACGTGCACAAGCGCTGCTGGCCAATTGGGCGACCGCCAAAAAACGCTTTATCAAAGTCTTCCCGCATGAATACCGTCGTGCGCTGGAACAGATCAATGCGGCTATGCCGGACGCAGTGCCTGCGATTGCGAGTGCGCGCTGCTAGGAGGAATCAAGAATGTCAAAGAATACTGGATTTATCGAGTTTCAACGTATCGAAGAAGAATACGACGCAGTTGAATTACGTCTAAAACATTACAAAGAATTTGTGCATGGCTTAACCCCAGCACAAGCGCATCAACAAAGTGCACGCTGCATGGATTGCGGCACACCCTTTTGTCACAGTGCTTGTCCGGTGAATAATATTATTCCCGACTTTAATGACTTGGTGTATCGCGATGATTGGTACAACGCCAGTAAGGTCTTGCACTCCACCAATAATTTCCCTGAGTTTACTGGACGGGTGTGTCCTGCACCCTGTGAAGCGGCCTGTACTTTAAATATTAATGCACAGCCGGTCGGCATTAAGTCCATCGAGCATGCCATTGTTGAGCGCGCCTATGCCGAAGGTTGGATAAAACCGCAAATAGCCCCCCATAAAACGGGCAAAAACGTGGCGGTGGTCGGCTCTGGTCCTGCAGGTC